>CBFIIM010000023.1:0-17986 GCA_965662395.1 Spiribacter sp.
GGCTCCGATAACACCCGAGTTTTCCAAAATAAAATCGGTCGCGTTATCAGCCTCAATAGCATCTGAATAATCTGCTCTTATAGTACCCGAATTCTCAATCGTTACGTCTGCGGACCGGTCTAAATCAATCGCATCATCGTCAGTGGATATTATCTTGCCCTCATTGAACACCCATACATCTACCATATCATCGATGTTCAATGCATCGTCGTCGTTATCGACACTAATTATTGTGCCGTAATTGATGATATGGGCATCGCTGGCACCGGTGAAATCCACTGTGTCAGTGTCAGCAGACACTGTGCCATAGTTAAACAGCGTTATTCCGCTTGCGTTGCCGCCTGCATAGACCACTTTTTCATGGGCATCCAACATATCGTCATGGTAGATATTTCCTCGGTTGATTAGAGAAGAACCACTATTGAGCTCAATATAGTCGCTATCACTATTATCGATAAAAACAACCCCTAACTCGGTGATCTCAAGAGTCTCATTAGCCGGGATAACAATATCGCCGCTTGGAGTTTCCAACGTGCCAATTGTGTCATCTGCGACAGGTAACGGCGCATCGAGGTCAATTTTTGTCGTCTCCGACAAGACGGCCGGAGCAGTAGCCAGGAAAAACAGCGCGGCTAGCGCCGGTGTGTACTTGCAGCGTGACTTCAACCCGCCGTTGCCAAATGTTGTCTTGTGCTTAAAACATGCGGCCACACTTAGCGCTGTGCCGAACAACAGGGCGCTTTTGCGCAGGCTGCACAGGCCCTGAGTGTTGAGGATGGCAAGACGTTGGGCGGCGGAGAGATGGCCGGCCGTATTGCGTGTGGTGCGGCGGCAGTTTCCGGGTGCGCTCATTGCAGGGCTCCATTGGCTGATTCGCAAACTCAGCGCATGGTGCCAAATCAAAACCCTGCTATGGGAAAAATGTCAGTAAATTTAAAGACTTGTCGGTTTGTGTCGGAAAAGCCGGTGTGACTAAACGGAGACTGGTGGGCCGTCAGGGACTCGAACCCCGAACCTACTGATTAAGAGTCAGCTGCTCTACCAATTGAGCTAACGGCCCAGAAGAATAAATGGGGTGAGCGATGGGACTTGAACCCACGACCACCGGAGCCACAATCCGGAGCTCTACCAACTGAGCTACGCCCACCATTGATTCAGACCCTGCCAAAAATTGGTCGGGGTGGAGGGATTTGAACCCCCGACATCCTGCTCCCAAAGCAGGCGCGCTACCAGGCTGCGCTACACCCCGCCTCGAACTGCAGGCGCTCCACGGCTAAATACCGCGGAAGAGCGAGAATAATACGCAGCCCCCCTTTTTTGGTCAATCCGCGTATACTCCGCGCCAGACTCAGGAGTAACGATTACATGACATTTGATGAATTCGGCCTGCGCGCCGAACTGCTGGACGCCATCCTGGCCTCCGGTTATACGACCCCAACCGCTATTCAACAACGCGCCATCCCCGCCATTCTTAACGGTGACGACCTGCTCGCCGCCGCGCAGACGGGTACCGGAAAAACGGCTGCTTTTACTCTACCGATGCTTGAGCGCCTGATGGCGCAAAAGCCTGCTGATGGTAAGCGCCGTGTGCGCCTACTGGTGGTAGCCCCCACCCGCGAATTGGCCGCTCAGATCCATGAAAGCGTCAAAGCCTACGGTCAAAACCTACCGCTGCGCTCGGCCGTCATCTTCGGCGGCGTTGGCATGCAGCCACAGATTGATCGTTTGCGTCGCGGCGTGGATATCCTTATCGCCACTCCAGGACGGCTTCTTGACCACCTCCAGCGCGGTAACGCCCGCCTAGATGGCGTCGAGAGCGTGGTTTTGGATGAAGCCGATCGGATGCTCGATATGGGGTTTATCCACGATATCCGCAAATTGATGAAGCTGCTGCCAAAGTCTCGCCAGACATTGCTGTTCTCAGCCACATTCTCACCGGATATTCGCCGCCTTGCCTCGGGCATGCTGCGCAATCCGGTTGAAATTGATGTGGCTCCGCGCAATAGCGCAGCAGAGACGGTTGCCCAGAAAGTCTATCGGCTGGCGAAGGCCGACAAACGTCGGGTCCTCAGCCAACTGATTCGCGAGGGTGACTGGAAACAGGTTTTGGTCTTTACCCGTACCAAACACGGTGCCAACAACCTGAGCCGACAGCTCGACCAAGACGGTCTCAGATCTGCTGCCATCCACGGCAACAAGAGCCAGACCGCCAGAACGAGGGCACTTGAGGGCTTTAAAAAAGGCCAGGTTCGAGTGCTGGTCGCCACTGATATTGCCGCTCGAGGGCTGGATATCGATCAGCTACCGCATGTGGTCAACTATGATTTGCCCCATGTTGCCGAGGACTACGTCCACCGAATTGGCCGTACCGGCCGGGCCGGAAATGTCGGCGAGGCGATCTCTTTGGTTGCACCCGATGAAGCCAAACTACTCAAGGGTATCGAGCGCTTGCTCAAACGCCCATTGGATCGGGCAGAACACGCCGCCTGATCAGCCTTTGCGGCTTGCCAGATAGCGCGCCCGGTTCTCTTCATTCATAGGATAGAGACCGGGCAGCTCGGCACCCTGCTCCACCTGACTAACAATCCAGGCTTCCATGCGCTCAAGCTCCGGGGCCTGCTCCAGGACTTGCTCAAGCGCGGGGCCGGGAATCACAACCGCTCCATCTCCATCGGCCACAATCATCTCCCCGGGTAATACCGCAACACCGCCACAGGCAATCGGCTCCTGCCAGCCAATAAAGCTCAGTGACGCCGGCGGCGATGGCGCAGCCACTCCCTGGCACCAAACCGGCAGCCCACTTTCGAGCACGCCAGCGCGGTCACGGATCACACCATCGCTAACAAGCCCGGCCACTCCGCGCTTGCGCATCCGAAGGGCAACAATATCGCCAATCACACCGGCATCGGTAACACCCATGGCATCCACGACGGCAATTTCACCACTCGACATCGCTTCTGTGGCTGTGCGCGTTGAAACCCCCGGGCGACTGCCTGCTGGGTTAATCAGATCCTCACGTCTGGGGATAAAACGCATCGTAAATGCTGGCCCCACCAGCCGCTGCTCAGCCGAGACCAGCGGGAAAGCCCCCCGAATCCAAGCATTGTTGTAACCCAACTTAGACAACACACCCGTGATAGAGGCGGTGGAGACACTGCGTAAAATCTCGATGGCGTGTTGTTGCTCGGATGTCATATTGGTCTGCCTTGCCTAGGAGTTTGGCGCGCCCGGCAGGACTCGAACCTGCAACCGTCGGCTTAGAAGGCCGATGCTCTATCCGGTTGAGCTACGGGCGCACGCGGCGGATTGTACCACTGGATCGCATGGGTGCACCGCGGTAGAGTGCCGCCCTACATTCAGTCGCTTCATCATCCGGGGAGACCGCCGCATGACCGCAGCCATTATCGACGGCAAGTCGATCGCCGCCTCGATTCGCCAGACGATTCGCACGCAAGTCGCCAAGCGAACGGCCAATGGTAAGAAGGCCCCGGGTCTCGCCGTCATATTGGTGGGCGATAGCGCTGCCTCCTCGGTCTATGTGCGCATGAAACGCCGCGACTGCGCCGAGGTGGGCTTCCTGTCACAGGACTATGACCTACCGGCGTCTACCACGCAGTCTGACCTGCTGGCTCTGGTTGATGAGCTCAATGCCAACCCCGAGACGCACGGCATCCTTGTCCAGCTTCCCCTGCCCGCTCATATCGATGAGCAAGCGGTGATCGAGCGCATCGATCCGACCAAGGATGTCGACGGTTTTCACCCACAGAACGTCGGTCGATTGGTACTGCGACTGCCTGGACTTCGCTCCTGCACTCCCCATGGTGTGATGACGCTGCTTGCACACACGGACACCGTGCTTGCAGGCGCCCGTGCGGTCGTCATTGGACAATCAAACATTGTGGGACGGCCGATGGCACTGGAGCTGCTCAATGCCGGTTGCACGGTCACAATCTGCCACAGCCGTACCCGTGATCTGCAGGCTGAGGTCGAACGCGCCGATATCGTGGTGGCCGCTGTCGGCAAACCCAATTTTGTTCCGGGTGACTGGATACAGCCTGGCGCTACGGTCATTGATGTTGGCATCAACCGAATGGACGACGGCTCTTTGGTCGGTGACGTAGACTACGCCGGTGCCGCCGAGCGCGCGGCCTGGATTACACCGGTGCCTGGGGGCGTGGGCCCACTCACCCGAGCAACGCTGCTGGAGAACACGCTGGAGGCCGCTGAGGCCATCGATGGCTAATCAGAGGCCTCACGAATGACATCAAGGGCCTGATCCAACCGATCGACACCAATCACTTGCAGCCCCTTGGGCATCTGGGCTTTAGCCGGGCAGTTTTTAGCCGGCACCAAGGCGCGGGTAAACCCATGTCGAGCGGCCTCTCCCAGACGATCCTGTCCGTTGGGTACCGGGCGGATTTCACCGGCAAGCCCCACCTCGCCAAAAATCACCCAGTCCTGCGGGATCGGGCGGTCGCGCAGACTGGAGCTGACTGCTAATAAGGCGGGCAGATCTGATGCCGTTTCGTTGATCCGCACACCACCCACCACGTTGACAAAAACATCCTCGCCATAGGTGCTGAGCCCCGCATGACGCTGCAGGACCGCCAGCAACATACCCAGACGATTACCATCAAGCCCTAACGCCAAACGCCTGGGATTGGACAGTGGGCTCTCTGCAACCAATGCTTGGAGCTCAAGCAGCAAAGGACGCGTGCCTTCACGCGTGACCAGAATCGCACTGCCGGCAACGGGCTTTTCATGGCGCGATAAGAAGATGGCCGAGGGGTTTTTGACTTCTTTGAGCCCGCTATCGAGCATGGCAAAGACGCCCAACTCATTAGCGGCGCCAAAGCGGTTTTTAACGGCACGAAGCAGGCGATAGCGGCTGCCTGAATCGCTCTCAAAATAAAGAACCGTATCCACCATGTGCTCCAGCACACGCGGACCCGCCAACTGCCCCTCTTTGGTGACATGGCCCACCAAAAACAGCACCGTACCGGTGCGCTTGGCATACTGCACCAGCTGCGCGGCCGACTCACGAACCTGTGCGACCCCTCCCGGTGCCGAGCCCAAGGCATCGCTGTGAATCGTTTGAATGGAGTCAACCACAAGAATTTCGGGGCGCTCCCGGGCGGCCAACTCAATAATCGCCTCCACCCGCGTCTCGGCCAGCAGCTTGAGTCCGTCACCTTCAACACCCAGACGCTCGGCACGCATACCCACCTGCCGCAGCGACTCCTCACCGGTGACATAAAGTGCGCCATGGCGTCCTGCGACCTGAGCTACCGCCTCAAGCAAGAGGGTGGATTTACCAATACCCGGATCACCGCCCAGCAGAATGACGCCACCGGCCACCAGCCCGCCGCCGAGTACCCGGTCGAATTCGCTAATACCCGTAGGGAAACGGCTCTCTTCATCCCGCGGCACTTCACTCAGGCGTTTAATACCGCTGTCTCCGGCATACTGCGCACCCACTCGCTGTGAGCCACGAATTGAGGCTGAGCTGGGCGCTTGGATCTGCTCCTCAAGCGTGTTCCACTCGCCACATTCACCGCACTGACCAGCCCATTGCGCTGCTGTCGCACCACAGCTTCGGCAGACATAAAGCTTTTTGATACTACCTTTGGCCATGATGGGCTCCGTTGCGATACACCCTTTGCACTCGAGGGGTTAGCCGGCAGAAAAGCTCGTAACTAATCGTGCCGCAATTCTCAGCAATCGTATTGGCTGTTGGGGACTCCCCCCAAAGGATAACGGGGTCGCCGACGCTTGCCTGTGGCACCGGTCGCAGATCAATCGCAATCATGTCCATGGAGACCTTGCCAATCACCTGCGCGGTCGTGCCATTGATCTGCACCGGGGTGCCATCGGGCGCGTGCCGGGGATACCCATCGCCATAGCCGATTGAGGCAATACCCACCGGCATATCCTGCGGGCAGACAAAGCGCCCACCGTAGCCCACCCCGTGACCTTTCGGCAGCTGTTTAACTGAAATGAGCCGTGCCTCCAGCGTCATTGCCGGGCGCAGCGCTGGGTGCTGCAGCTCGGCATCGACGAACGGTGAGGCGCCGAATAGCATAATGCCCGGGCGTACCCAGTCGGCATGCGACTCGCGCCAGTGTAGGGTGCCGGCAGAGTTGGCAGCAGTGGATTGAGCAGGCGTTGTAACCAGTTTGCCGAATCTGGCCATTTGGCTTGCAGTAAAATCATTCTGCGGCTGATCAGCACTGGCTAAGTGAGTCATCCAGCGGATTTGGCCAGTGGCAGGAAGGCTAGCCAGTTTGGCGGTGGCCTCAGCAGCCTCATCCGGCAGAAATCCCAGCCGACCCATTCCGGTATCCACCTTTAACCAGCAATCGATCGGGGCTTTAATGTCGGCCTCGGCCAGCGCCTGGATTTGCCAAGGCTGGTGAATGACTGCATCCAGTCGACGTGCGGAGAACACCGGAATTTCCTCAGCCTCAAAGAAGCCCTCCAATAAAACGACACGGTGACTAAGCCCGGCTTCGCGCAGCGGTAGTGCTTCTTCCAGACAGCTGACCGCAAATGCATCCGCCCCAGCAGCCAGTGTGTGGGCAACCGGCAACAGCCCATGACCATAGGCATTGGCCTTGAGTACTGCCATTAGATTGGATTGAGGGGCACAACTCTTGGCAACGGCCAAGTTATGCCGCAGGGCGTCGAGATGGATCGTCGCCCGGGCATGGCGGCTCACTGCTGCCAGCCTCCGCCCCCATAACCGGCATCGGCGATGAAATTCTCAAAACGGGTGTATTGCCCTAAGAAGGTCAAACGGATAGTCCCAATTGGGCCGTTACGCTGTTTGCCGATAATAATCTCAGCGGTTCCCGCATCGGGGCTATCTTCGTTGTAAACCTCATCGCGGTAGATGAAGACAATGACGTCTGCGTCCTGCTCAATGGCGCCCGATTCACGTAAATCGGACATCACCGGTCGTTTGTTGGGGCGTTGCTCTAAGCTGCGGTTAAGCTGAGAGAGCACAATCACCGGCACACCCAACTCTTTGGCCATGCCTTTGAGCGAGCGGGAAATCTCTGAGATCTCCGCCGCTCGATTTTCTTTAAAGCCGGGCAACTGCATCAGCTGCAGGTAGTCAACCAGGACCAGTCCCAGACCATGTTCACGCTTTAGCCGCCGACAGCGGGCACGCATTTCGGTTGGAGTCAGCCCAGGAGTATCATCAATGTAGAGTTTGGCCTGAGAGAGCAAGTTCATGGTGCTGGTCAGCCGCGGCCAATCATCATCGCCAAGGCGGCCTGAGCGTATTTTTTGTAGTTCAACCCGGCCCAGCGAAGCCAACATACGCATCGCCAGCGAATCGGCCGGCATTTCCATGCTGAAAACTGCCGTCGGCGGGCCTTCTTGCAGCGCGGCGGCCTCCGCGATATTCATCGCAAGCGTGGTCTTGCCCATCGATGGACGGCCCGCAACGATGACCAAATCACCATTCTGCAATCCTGAGGTCATTCGATCGAGATCGGTAAAGCCCGTTGCCAGACCAGTGACATCGCTGTCCTGGTGATAGAGCGTGTCGATACGATCGACTACCGCCGGCAGCACATCACGCACACCGACAAAGCCACGCCGATTACGCCCTGACTGCTCGGCAATTTCAAAGATCTTGCGCTCGGCATGATCCAGCAGATCGGCAGAACTCTGGCCTTCGGGATTAAAGCCGCTGCTCGCGACTTCTGTACCGGCTTCGATGAGTTGGCGCAGAACGGATTGCTCGCGCACGATATCCGCATAAGCGCGGATATTGGCGGCACTCGGGGTATCGCGTGCCAGCAGCCCCAGATAGGCTAGGCCACCGGCATTATCCAGCTCGTCATTGGATTTAAGCCACTCTGAGAGAGTGACTGCGTCCATCGGCTGACCTGATTCGGCAAGCGACTCAATGGCCCGAAAAATCAGCCGGTGATCTCGGCGATAAAAATCATCCTCACCGACGCGATCCGCCACTTGATCCCAGGCGTTATTATCGAGCATAAGCCCGCCCAATACCGCCTGTTCCGCTTCGATGGAATGCGGCGGGACTTTTAGGGCATCCGTCGGCGACGGTGA
Source organism: Spiribacter sp. (assembly GCA_965662395.1). GTDB lineage: Bacteria > Pseudomonadota > Gammaproteobacteria > Nitrococcales > Nitrococcaceae > Spiribacter. The sequence goes on from CBFIIM010000023.1 coordinate 8,089, forward strand.
GCGGGCTTCAGCCATCAGTGCTCAGCAATGAATCAATGATGAAATCAGGCCTCGGCCTCACCCACAACGGTAACCGCCACGTTGGCGTTCACGTCCGCATGCAGATGGATTTCTATGCTGTATTCACCGGTAGCCCGGATCGGGCCTTCAGGCATCCGAACCTCGTGACGACCCACTTCAGTACCGGCAGCCGTCAGCGCTTCAGCGACATCCTGCGGACCGACCGAGCCAAACAGCTTGCCTTCATCACCCGCATTAGCCGTGATGGTAATGGCCGCCGCGTTCAGCTTCTCGGCACGCGCCTCGGCTGCAGCTAGCTCTTCAGCTGCCTTGCGCTCTAGCTCGGCACGCTGGGCCTCAAAGAAGGCCACATTCTCAGCCGTTGCCGGCTTGGCTTTGCCGTGTGGAATCAGAAAGTTGCGACCATACCCCGGACGCACTTTAACGGTATCTCCAAGGCCACCGAGATTGGCGACCTTCTCAAGCAAAATGACTTCCATTGCTCAAACCCCGATTCAATGTTTCTAAACTAATTCTGAATACTACGCTTTAGGCGCAAATCGCGCCCGAAAATCCCCAAAGGTATCAGCCAGCCCAAGCAGCGCCATCGGGCGCAACATCAGAGGCAATAGCAAATACACACCCACCAGCCAACCCACATGCCAGCCGCGCGCCAAGGCAACGGCATGCACCACCGCAAGCGCCTGGAGCAGGAATACCGCACCGATCACCGTGGCAAGATCAGCGATCAACCCAGGAGGTGAGAAAATACCCCCGGCAATAGCGGCAAGTGCAAGGATGGCAAACCAGCGGGCAAATCGCAGAGAGTGAAACTCCTCACGAAACCCACCCGGGTTATAAAGCACCGCCTGCCACCAGCGAGCCAGCAGTAGACACAGCACGACAATCCCCAGCATGTTGGCAATCCAAAGCCCGGTCAGCCTGGGTGCCAGCTGCTCGGCTGCCAGCTGCCATTCCGGCCCCGGTGAGCCGCCGCTAAACACCTCGGCCACCGACCGCAGTGTTCCCTGCCAGAAAAGGGCTGGATCCCCATGCAGGCCATAAAAAACCAGAACACCCACCGCAGCGATCAGCCCTGCTGCCTGCAGGGTGGCAGCCAATGACACCGTCTGTCGCAGGATTTGCGAAAGCGCCAACACCGGCAACCAAATTAACCCCATGGGCTGGAGAATGGCCATCGGTGTGCCAATCATCAGTGCATAGACCGGCAAGAGGATGGCGGTTGCCCCCAGGGTGATCAATACGCCCTCGGCAAGCCCGCGCCGCAGCGTGACCAGCCCGAGGACCGCGCCACTGACCCAGAACAGCAACGGCATTAATGCACCGAGTGCAACAACGCCGATAGCGCCGGCACGACTGCGCATCACAAAGCCCAGAAAAGCGCTCACGGCTAGGCAGCCAGGGGAGTCTTAGTGGCTGTCGGTATAAGGCAGCAACGCAAGGTACCGAGCGCGCTTAATGGCAGTGGCCAACTGACGCTGATACTTCGCACTCGTGCCTGTAATCCGCGACGGAACGATTTTGCCCGTCTCGGTGATGTACTGACGCAGGGTGTTGAGATCCTTGTAATCAATCTCTTTCACGCCTTCTGCGCTAAAACGACAATATTTACGGCGACGAAAAAAACGAGCCATGTCTTAGTCTTCCTCTACTTCCGGATTGGCCAGTCGCTCGAAACGGCTGACGCTAATAATGATGGGATCAGTTTGTGCATCGCGCTGACGGGATCGACGCAGTAGCCCTGTCACCCGCACGGCAGCGCCAATCGGCGTTGCCTGCAGATCTTCGGCCAGCGGACTGCCCGCTGCACTCAGGCCTACACAAAATCGAATCGGCCGTTCAACACCCGCCTCAGGCTGGCGCGACTCATGCTCGAGCAACGCCCGGGCAATCGGCACCCCCGCCGGTGAGTGTCTCAGGGCAGTAGTATCCACGATCCGTCCTGTCAGCTCGACGCGATTGATCACGCCTGCGATTCGCTGTCCGTATCGGACTCGACTTCAGCTTCAGCCTCGACCTCGACGTCATCCTCGATGTCTTCGACATCATGTTCAGACACGCTGTCATCGTCGGCATAATCGCGACGGCTGGCACGTTCGCGCTCGCGCTCACGCTCTTCATCCTGGCTCTTAGCCAATGGAGAAGGCTCGGTGTCGGCGGCCTTGCGCGCCAGCACCATGTTGCGGATCACCGCATCATTGAAGCGGAACATCGACTCGAGCTCTTCGATATCGGAGGGCTCACACTCAACGTTCATCAGCACGTAATGAGCTTTGATGAGCTTGTTGATTGGATAGGCCAACTGACGTCGACCCCAGTCCTCAAGACGATGAATGCTGCCACCGTTACCCTCAATCAAGCCGCGATAGCGCTCGACCATGGCCGGGACCTGATCACTCTGGTCCGGATGGACCATAAAGACAATTTCGTAATGCCGCATTGTGGCTCCTTACGGTTGATCCGGCTTGTCTGCCGGGAAAAGCCACCCGCCATTTGCGGGCAGCAAGGAGTAACCGAATCTCTTCGGCTAGCCGTGCAGTATAGTCAACTGACGTTCGCAGCGAAAGCGCTGCGCTGGCGCACAGCCTCATAAAGCACAACGCCGGTGGCCACTGAGACATTCAGACTCTCAACCCGACCTGCCATCGGGATAGCCAGCAACAAATCGCAATGCTCACGGGTCAGTCGCCGCAACCCTTTGCCCTCAGCGCCCATACAAAGACCCAACGGGCCTTTGAGGTCAGCCTGATAGATTGATTGATCAGCCTGATCAGCAGCCCCCATCAACCAAATCCCACGATCCCGTAGTGACCGGAGCGTACGCGCCAAATTGGTTACTTGAAAAAATGGAACACTCTGCACCGCACCGGCAGCGACTCGGTGAACTACAGGCGTCAGCCCAGCGGCACGGTCTTTCGGTGCAATGACTGCATCCACCCCGGCGGCATCGGCGGTGCGCAGACAAGCCCCCAAATTGTGCGGATCTTGCACCTGATCCAGTATTAACAGCAGAGGATCATGATCCAGCGCATCCAAATGGGCATCTAGATCATCGGCGCCCCGCGGCGCCTCACCCTGATAGGCGATTACTACGCCTTGATGCGAGACATCTGGCAATATCCGCCCGAGCATTTTGGAGTCGGTTTCATGGATGGGACACTCAATGGCCGCTAACTGTTTGCGGATACGCTGCAGACGCTCATCGCGTCGGCGCTGATCAAGCCAGACCTCAACGATCCGTGTCGCGTCATAGCGGATGGCGGACTGCACGGCATGCAACCCACCAATATGGGTGATGTCGGTCATCGACGGCGACGCCGCCCGGGCTTAGGCCCTTTGCGCCGGCCACTTGGCCCACCACCGGGGTGACGGCCCCGGCCTGTCTTTGCCGGAGGCACTTCTAAAGGCTCGCCATCCGGCCCAAGCGGATGCGCAATAGGATCAAAATCGATTTTGCCGTCATCCACGTTCACCTGGGCAAGACGCACCCGAATGCGATCAGTCAGGCGATATTCCTTGCCGGTGCGCTCACCCACCAGACGATGCCCGATCGGATCGAAGTGGAAGAAATCCTGCTCAAGGTTGGTGATGTGAATGAGTCCATCGACAAAAACATCATCCAGCTCAACAAACAAACCAAACGAGGTCACACCGCTGATAACGCCCGTGAATTCTTCGCCCAGACGCTCGGCCATAAAACGGCACTTCAACGTCATAATGGCTTCACGCGTGGCCTCCTCGGCACGGCGATCGGTCATCGAGCAATGCTCACCCAATGTGACGAGTTGATCCTCGGTGTAATTAAAGTCCTCGATCGGATGCTTGCTGATGATGTGCTTTATCGCCCGGTGCACGACCAAATCCGGATACCGGCGAATGGGTGACGTGAAGTGCGCATAAGCATCCAGGGCCAGGCCAAAATGCCCGGCATTATCCGGGCGATACTCCGCTGCCATCATCGATCGCAGCATAATCGTCTCAATCAAATGTCGATCGGGACGCGCTGAGACCTGATCCATCAGCTTGGCGTAGTCTTTGGGTGAGGGGTCATCTCCGCCATCTAGGGTCAGGCCCACCTGAGCCAGGAATTGGCGCAGGTTCTGCAACCGCTCCGCCGCCGGAGGCTCATGCACCCGATAGAGCGCCGGAATTTTATGCCGACGTAAAAAACGCGCCGTGGCGACATTGGCGCGGACCATGCACTCTTCAATCAGTCGATGGGCATCATTTCGCTCGGCCGGATGGACATCGGCCACCTGCCCTTCCTGATCAAACTCAATCACTGACTCGGTCGTATTGAAATCAATAGCGCCGCGTTTAACGCGATCCTCCCTCAGTGCATGAAAGACACCATAGAGATGCTCAATCTGTGGCAGCACGTGTTGATATTCGCGCTTAAGCGAGGGATCCCGATCATTGTGAATGGCATCCACTGCCTCGTAGGTCAGCCGGGCCGAGGAATTCATCACCCCTTCAAAAAAACGCGAGCGCTTTAGCTGACCGGCATGGTCAATCTGCATTTCACAGACCATGCAGAGGCGATCCACCTGCGGATTGAGCGAACACAAGCCGTTAGAGAGATTCTCTGGCAGCATCGGGACCACGTTGCGGGGAAAGTAGACCGAATTGCCGCGGTCCGCCGCCTCAGCATCCAGCGCTGAGCCCAGAGTGACATAAGCAGCCACATCGGCAATGGCAACCAGCAAACGCCAGCCTTGCTCGGTCGGCTCACAGTAAACGGCATCATCAAAGTCGCGGGCATCCGCGCCATCAATAGTAATCAGTGGCAGGTCGCGCAAATCGGTGCGACCCTTCTTGGCAGGCTCTGGCACCGTCTCACCAAAGGTCGCGGCCTCTTTCAGGACTTCTTCGGGCCATTCCACCGGAATGCCATGAGTTCGAGCAGCAACGGCCACTTCATCGCCTCTGGCAATCTCGGTGCCGAACACCTCGATAATCCGCCCAATGGGTTGGCGCCGCTGCGAAGGCTGGCTGACCACCTCAGCGGTGACCAATTCCCCGTGTTTAGCCCCGTTGCGATCACCTGCCGGGATAATCAGGTCCTGATGCAGACGCTTATTGTTAGGCACCACAAAGCCAATACCCGATTCCTCGAAATATCGCCCGGCGATTTCCTGATTGGCATGTTCGATGATCTCAACCAACTCACCGCCCGGGTTGCCTTTGTCGTCCTCACCAATCAGCCGGACCACCACGCGGTCACCGTTCAGCAACCGTCGCATCTCATTGGGGGTTAAATAGACATCCGGACCAGGGCGGTCTGGAACCACCACCCCGGAGCCATCACGCGCCGAGCGTACCCGGCCTCGGACCAGCTCTTCGTTATCAACGATGACATAGCCATTACGCCGGTTACGCACCAGCTGACCATCGCGCTCCATGGCTTTGAGCCGACGCCTGAGCCCCTCAAGCGCGTCCTCATCATCCAAACCAAACAGCTCGGCAAGCTCCTTGCGCGAAAGCGGCCGGGCTTGGGCTTTCAGCTGATCAATAATGTATTCCCGACTGGGTACCGGCGAGCCGTATTTCTGACGCTCGCGATCCAGAAAGGGATCCTTGCCGGGATCGGCGGAATCCGTTGTTTTCTTTGACATACCGATAGGATACGGCAACTGCCGAGCGCTGCCTATCAGTGGCAGCTGCAACCGACACAGGCAGCGGAAATCGTTTGACAGCCTAGAGGGTGCGCAGTACTCTTTGCGCCTTGCTTTTAGCGGGCTCCCGCTCGCTTGAAAAGCCCAGGTGGCGGAATTGGTAGACGCGCTAGCTTCAGGTGCTAGTGGGGGAAACCCCGTGGAGGTTCAAGTCCTCTCCTGGGCACCATCCAACTCGATGCTCAAGCAGGCATTAGGATCAACGCAGCAACAGCGTGGGAATCCGGGCTGAGCGCAGCAAATCAGACGTCTTACTGCCCAGTAGCAGCCGACGCCACCAAGCATGGCTGTATGCGCCCATAATCAGAACATCAATCTCGCGCGCCTCGATCGCCTGTGCAATGACCCGCTCAGGATCACCCGGCTCGTGTGATGCCGTGGCCGCAAAACCCGCCCTGGTTAACTTGTCGGTGGCCCATTGAAGGGACTTATCCGTGTCGCGGCTGCGACTGCCTGACATCAGCACATGAATGTGCATACCGCGAAAAAGCTTGCTGGCAGCAATAATCCGAACACCCCGTCGGGTCACATTGCCACCGTCAAAGGCAATCAGCGCTCGGCGCGGCTCACGAAACTCATCAGTCACCATGAGAATTGGCTTGCGCAAAGCGCGCACCACCCGCTCAACATTGCGACCTAAGTCGCGCTGGGTCGCCTCGGCAGAACGGCCTCGTCGCCCCAGCACAAAAAGGCTCACCAGTTCTTCTTGTTCACTTAAGGTCGTCTGCAGCTCGCCCAAGCGCTGACGGGTATCGGTGTGTTCGACGCCGGCGGCATCCGCCCGCTCACGCAATTGATGAAGGAAGACCCGTCCTTGTTCACGCCGGGCGCGGATCCTCTGCTCATCACTCTCCGTCAGTGTGCTTAACAGCTGCTCCTGAGCGCCAATACCGATAGCACCACTGTGATCGGCATCGTGCGCGACTTCGGGGTGCCGATCGATGACATGCAGCAGCTCAAGGGAGTGGCCGATCCGTTTGGCCGCCCAGGCCGCGTAATCAGTCACGCGATCGGCATACTGAGACTGGTCCACACAGGCCAGGACTTTTTCTTCTCTGCGTCGCATACGTTCTGCCTAGTGTCCCAGCACGATGTCTTCGGCACCGTCCTTATCGTGAACCGCAAACTTATCCACCAATGTTCGGCTGGCCTCATTCATTCCGACCACCTCGACCTCCGTGCCCTCGCGCCGGAATTTCAGCACGACTTTATCGAGCGCACTGATTGCGGTGATATCCCAGAAGTTGGCGCGGCTGACATCAATCACCACCCCATCGATCACTTCACGAAAATCAAATGAATCGACAAACCGATCGGCCGAGGCGAAAAACACCTGACCGATCACATAGTAATGCCGCGCACGCCCCTCATCTTCGGTCCGCGAACGAATCACCAACACTTGACCAACCTTGTGGGCGAAGAAAAAGCCAGAGAGCAGTACACCGGTCAGAACCCCCATGGCCAAGTCATGTGTACTGACCGTGACTGCCACGGTCCCCAGCATCACCACACTCGAGCTTTTTGGGTTCGTGCGAAGGTCTCGCAATGACTGCCAGTTAAGCGTACCGATCGAGACCATAATCATGACCGCGACCAACGCCGCCATCGGAATCTGGGCCACCCAATCACCAGCCAGCATCAGCAGGGCCAGCAGGAAAACACCCGCAGCCAACGTCGACAAACGCCCACGCCCCCCAGATTTAATATTGATGACCGATTGGCCAATCATGGCGCAACCGGCCATTCCACCCATAAAGCCCGCGCCAATATTGGCCACACCCTGGCCCATGCATTCCCGGTTTTTATCGCTCTTGGTATCCGTGAGATCGTCAATTAACGAGGCGGTCATCAGCGACTCCAGCAACCCAACGACCGTTAGGGTCAGCGATACCGGCAGGATGATCCACAGCGTCTCCAGCGTCAGCGGAATGTCGGGCAGGAGAAACACCGGCAATGTATCTGGCAGCTCGCCCATATCACCGACCGTGCGAATATCCAGCCCCAGAAACATCGCCACTGCCGTCAACACCACGATTGCCACCAACGGGGAGGGAATGGCGCGCGTGAGGTAGGGAAACAGGTAAATAATGCCAAGCCCAGCGGCCGTCATGGCATACACATGCCAAGTCACACCAGTAAGCTCTGGCAGCTGTGCAAGGAAAATCAAAATAGCCAGTGCGTTAACAAATCCGGTGATCACCGAGCGTGAGACAAACCGCATCAATGACCCCAATCGAACCCAGCCGGCGATCACCTGCAGCACACCGGTCAGGACAGTTGCTGCTAGCAGATACTGCAAACCATGGTCGCGCACCAAGACCACCATCAACAGCGCCATGGCGCCTGTCGCGGCAGAAATCATGCCAGGCCGACCACCCGCGAAAGCCGTCACGACAGCAATACAAAATGAGGCATACAGCCCGACTTTGGGATCAACGCCAGCGATGATGGAGAATGCGATGGCCTCAGGAATTAGAGCCAGGGCGACGACAACACCAGCAACCAAATCGTTGCGGGTATTAGAGAACCAATCCGTTTTAAATGAGGCCATGCGTCCTTCGCTGCCGCATCTCGACGCAGCATCAAACTGAAATCTAAGGGGTGCGAGATGTTAAAGCGATGTCCGATAGAACACAATGAAAGGCGCGGCTTAACCCCCCGGCGGTGAGGGTCCGGTTAAGGTAGTGGCAGTCGCTGTGACCAGCAGAATTGCGAGGATCAACCCACCTTCCATGATCAGTGACCGGCGTAAATAGACGACGGCTCTGACCGGGGCATGCATTAACGCCGGTGTCAGTGACAGTCGGTTGTAGGCTGCAAATCCCATCACCAAAACAAAAAGAATCAGCTTGAGAGCGAATAATCGACCATAGTCCGTCGCAAGTGCAGCAATCAGACCGCCAGTCAATTGATGCAGGGTAATTAGACCCGCTACTGCCAGACTACCAACGGCCCAGATGGCTTGCCGACCAAATTGATGTGCTACCACGCTGGCCGCTGCGGGATCACGGCGACTGATCTGATAAAGGGGTAGAAAGACACCTAACCAGAACCCTAGAAACAGCACATGCAGCATCACTAATCCATTTAATAGCCACCCTTCAGCAGCCCAAGTATGGCCGGTGAGACCAAAACTGGCTGCTATAGCCAATACGCCCAGCAACGAGATTGCCTCCGTGCCTCGATGATTGAAAAAAAGCAAAGATAGCGCCACCAGCCCAGGCACCAGAACGGCGAGCGCGTGGCCTTTTGGCCCATCCAAAATGAATCCAATGAGTTGGCCATCGAATACGGCGGCCCAATCACCGCCAGCCAGAAATATCGCCTCTAGTGCAATTCCCGCGGCCGCAAAAATCGATGCTAATCCTGCGGCAATTGGGCTGATCAAACGCAGCAGCCGCCGCTCAACTGTGGGAAGCGTTGAGAGCAGCCAAAAACACAGCACCGAACCGGCGGCAAGGAGCACGCTCAAATAAAACCCGGCACGAGTGCCAATCGTCAAGGCATCCAAAATCAATTGCCCAACACCGAGAAGCCAAGCGCTCCCGACATAGCATGTCCATCAGCGGCAAGCCCTCGCCACTCGAGCACATAGTCACCCGCGGGCAAGCGAGGAGGCGCAACCCGCAGTCGTTCGGTGGCGTTACGTCCGCTCTCAGGTTCGACGTCATACTCAGCGCCCGCGTTACTGGTCAACGTCACGCTGATGATGCGCATCGGGCCATCAAAGCCAATCTCAATGATCTCAGGCGATGCCTCCAACTGCGCTCCATCAGCCGGCACGGAATCACGCTGCTCGGAGTGTGCGTGGACCGCCGAAGTAAGAAAGCCTAAAGATACGAGCAAAAGTATGGCGACTTGTCTCATTGAACGGCTCCTTGTGGTGATGGTACCCAGATCCATATCTACAGTATCACTTGAGCACTTGAGTTTTTGACAACGCCTAGGCTCTCAAGATCTGGCAGAATCCGCCCACGATTCTTTACCTGGAAGCTCGCCGTGTCCGAAAAGAAAATCACTCTACTCGACGGCGGGCTTGGCCAAGAGCTGCGGCATCGCAGCCAGCGGCCTGTCTCGCCGCTGTGGTCGGCGCAAGTCATGCTGGATGAGCCTGAATTGGTCACTGCCGTGCACCGTGACTATATCGATGCCGGCGCTGAGATCATCACGGCCAACACCTATGTTTTAACGCCCCCGCGACT
>CBFIIM010000024.1:0-17514 GCA_965662395.1 Spiribacter sp.
CAATTGGATTTCACGGCCTTCGGCCTGCAGCCAACCATTTTCTTGAAAACGCCGAAACAATCGACTCATCGTCTCAGGCGCCAGCCCCAGATAGTTGCCGAGGTCGCTTCTGGCCATCGGCAGCCTAAAGCGCGTGGGTGACAAGCCCCGGCGGCCAAATCGGTCTGAGAAGCTGAGTAGCAGCATAGCCAGTCGCTCTTCGGCACTGCGCCGGGCCATGGCGAACAGCATCTCCTGATCTGCAAAGATCTCTTTGGACATTAGACGCAGAAGCTGACGCTGAAGACCGGGAATGTCCGAGGCCAAATGCTCCAGCTGTTCAAACGGCAGCTCACAAATACTGGTGGTCTCTAGCGCTGAAGCGGAGCACGGATGCGCCCAGCTGTTGATCGCATCCAGTCCTACCAGCTCACCGGGCAGGTGAAAACCGGTCACCTGCTCCTCACCGGACTCGGTGGTAGTAAATGTCTTTAGCGAGCCTGAGCGCACCGCATAGATGGCCACAAAATCATCGCCACCGCGATAAAGGTGTTCACCCCGCTGCAAGGGGCGCCTGCGCTCGACAATGGCATCAAGCTGCTCAATGTCCGCTTGATCGAGTGACATAGGCAGACACAGTTGATTAAGACTGCAGTGCGCACAGGCCTGGCGCAGACTGGAGATACGAATTGCTGAAAGGTCAGAACCACTCATGGGCTTTCCTGCCTTTGGCCGCTGACACGACCACTCCTCCTGAGATTAATACCGATAGTCCGATCATACGCCCGGCCTATAACGGTTTCCACCTTATCCGTGATTGCGAAAATGTTCGTACCCAACACCCTGTCGGTCGTCTAAGTGCTGGCTTCCCCAATAAACCCCAACCCCAGACTCGACTCGACCGACAGGCCGCACGATCACTTGTTCCGCCCGAGCGGCCTCCAGCAGACAGTGGGTAGCGTCTGCCGGGGCCGTAAAGCACAGCTCATAGTCATCGCCCCCGCCCTGCCAAAGGGCTTCGGCCGCTTGGGCAGTCCCCGCCCAGTGCAACAACCTGGCCGATGGCCGACAAAGCGCCGGATCAAGAACCAATTTGACGCCACTTCGCCTGGCGATATGCCCTGCATCAGCCACAATCCCATCCGAGACATCGATCGCGGCCGTAGCGATCCGAGCAAGACGCTGCCCCAGCCCAAGCCGTGGTCTGGGATGGGTAAAAGCCTGTAACAGCCCCTGCCAACGCGGATTGGCGCGGCAATCCGCCGACTGCCAGACGGCAAGCCCGGCTGCTGCCTCACCCGGTCGCCCTGACACCCAAAGCCGATCGCCGGGTTGCGCACCATCACGCCGCAGAGGGGGCCTGGAGCTGGTCCCTGTGATTTGTACAGTGATTGCCAACGGGCCCTGCGTCACATCGCCACCGATCAGCGCGACGTTATAGGCCTTTGCCAAAGCATCGAACCCGCGTGCAAAGGCAGAAACCCAGGCTTCATCGGCCTTTGGCAGCGTCAAACCCAGCAGGGCCCATTGCGGCTGCCCGCCCATGGCGGCGATATCACTAAGATTAACGGCCAGTGCCCGATGCCCGATCCACTCAGGGGGAAAGTCTTTGGGAAAATGCACTCCGGCGACCAGGGTATCGAGCGCCATCAGCTGATAGCCATCCACCGGCGGATGCACAATAGCTGCATCGTCACCGACCCCCAATACGACATCCGCCCGATCAGCACCGAGTCCTGAGAGATAACGCTCAATCAGGGCAAATTCGGAACAATCGACCATTGGGGGGTGCTCTATCGCTTGCGTGACTTCAGCTCTGCCTGACGCAGCGGGAAATCTCGTCCGACTTTATCGAGAATGCCATTAATGTAGCGATGGCTCTGTTCAGCACCAAATGCCTTGGCCAGTTCAACGGCCTGATCAATACACACCCGATACGGCACTTCCAGTCGCTCGCGCAGCTCGTAGGTGCCCAGGCGCAGCAACGATAGCTCAACCGGGTCCAGCGTGCGGGCCGGGCGATCCAGGTAGCCGTCAAAGGCCTGATCCAATGCCTGACAATCGCCGGTCACACCCCGGAACAGGGCCGAGAAATACTCTAGATCCATGCGACCCAAGCGGTGTTCGCTCAAAAACTGCCGCTCGATATCCACAGGATCTTGTGCGGTCAGCTGCCACTGGTAGAGCGCCTGGAGCACGCGGCGACGGGCACGGGCGCGCGCACGATGCGCGTTGGTCGTCGCGCTCACAGTTGACGCAACAGGCTGATCATCTCAAGCAATGACAGGGCAGCTTCCGCACCCTTGTTACCCGCCTTGGTGCCCGCACGCTCGATGGCCTGCTCAATCGTATCGGTGGTCAACACACCAAAGGCCACCGGTACGCCACGCTGCTGACTGACCTGCCCCACGCCTTTAGCGCATTCCCCGGCCACATATTCAAAATGCGGCGTACCGCCACGGATCACACAGCCAAGCGCGATCACACCGTCATAGTCTCCACTAGCGGCTGCACGATCCACCACTAGTGGCAGTTCCCAGGCACCCGGCACACGGATCAGTGTCAGCGCCTCATCGCCCATGCCGTGGCGCTTGAGCGTATCCTCGGCGCCGCTGACCAGCGCATCGACAATGAAACTGTTAAACCGAGTGGCCACAATCGCCACCCGGGCGTTGCTGGCCGTGAAATCACCTTCTAGGGTTTTCATGCTGTTACCGTTATCCGTGGATGATTAGGGTCAAAGAGTAAACCGCGCTGGGGCCGGTTGAAAACACCGAACGCTTCGGTCATCGGCTGCCATCGGCGGAGCTGACATATTCACTCACCTCAATACCAAAGCCGGATAGCCCGACCATAATCTTGGGTGAGGACAGCACGCGCATGCGCCGAATACCCAAATCGGTAAGGATTTGAGCACCGACGCCGTAGGTGCGCAGAGCCTGACTTTGTTCACTGACTTCGCGCGGCTCAGGTGTCATCTCCCCGCTGCGGGCAAGCACATCAAACTCGCGCATACGCGCCAGCACCTCGGCCTGATCATTGGCCTGACGCAGCATAATCAGACAAACCGGGTCGGACTGGTCAGAACCGATTTCTTCAAGCGCCTCTCGCAGTGACCAGGTCTGATCCGGTGCCTCGGCTGCAAAAAGATCGGACAGCGTGTTCTCAACCTGTACGCGCACCAGCGGGGTTTTGTCACCATCCGGCCAGCCGCGAACCAGGGCAAAATGCAGCGCCCCATCCACTCGATCCTGATAGGCATAGAGATGGAAGCGACCATATTCGGTGGGCAACTCGCAGTCTGCCACTCGCTCAACCGTGCGCTCATTGCGAATTCGATAAGCAATCAGATCCGCCACCGTGCCAATCTTAATGCCGTGCTCACGAGCAAAGGCCAGCAGATCATCCCGCCTTGCCATGGTGCCGTCTTCATTCAGCACCTCAACGATCACCGCCGCCGGGGCAAAGCCAGCAAGGCGGGCCAGATCACAACCGGCTTCGGTATGGCCGGCGCGGGTCAACACACCGCCGGGCGCCGCCATGAGAGGAAACACATGACCCGGTTGGGTCAGATCTTCGGGCTGCGCCTGTGGGGCCACCGCCGCCTGAATGGTACGTGCCCGATCAGCCGCCGAAATCCCGGTGGTCACTCCACGCGCCGCCTCGATACTGACGGTGAATTTTGTGCCCTGATGATCACTGGAGCCGGTGACCATCAATGGCAAATTCAGCTGTTTGCAGCGCTCCCGGGTCAGCGTCAGGCAGATCAGCCCTCGGCCATAGCGAGCCATAAAATTAATATCATCAGGCCGCACCATCGAGGCGGCCATCAGCAGATCACCCTCATTTTCGCGGTCTTCATCATCAAGCATCAACACCATGCGCCCGACGCTAAGCTCCTCGATGATCTCTTCAATGCTGTTAAAACTCATGACTGCCCTTTTAGAAATCCGGCACGCTGGAGCAGATCCTGGCTGACCCCGTCTGTGTGGGTTGCTGATCCCTGCAACAACCGCTCGAGATAACGGGCCACCAGATCCACTTCGATATTGATCGGCTGACCGGCCTGATAGTCACCCAACGTGGTGACTTTGGCGGTATGCGGGACGATATTGACCTCAAACTCCGCGCCTTCGACCCGATTGACAGTCAGGCTGATGCCTTCAATGGCAATGGAGCCTTTTTGTGCGATGTACCGGGCCAACTCATCCGGTGCACGAAAGCGCCACACTTCTGAGCGTCCCGCGGGCTTGCGCGATACCACCTGACCCACACCATCGACGTGACCGCTGACCAAATGCCCGCCAAGCGGTGTGGACAGCGTCAGGGCTTTTTCTAGATTGACCGGGCTGCCTGGGCCGAGCGCACCCAACGTGGTGCGCGAGAGCGTCTCCAGAGAGACATCCGCCGCAAATCCCTTGTCATCCAGCTCGACAGCCGTCAGACAGCAACCATTGACTGCAATGCTGTCGCCCAACTGCACCCCGTCCAAAGCCAGCCCGCCGCAGTCAAACGTCAGCCGCCGATCCCCGCCAAGCTCACGCGATTGCCGCAAAGCACCCCGTGCTTCGATGATGCCAGTAAACATCTCAGATCTCCCTGTCATCGCGCAGCCGCAGCGTCAAACGCAGGTCCTCGCCCACCCGACGAATGTCATGCCACTGCAGCGGTAAGCGATCAGCCATTGTCTCAAGCCCCGGAAGCACTAACAGCGGGTTGGCCTGATGCCCCATCAAATGCGGGGCTAGGTAAATGACCAGTTCATCCACCACATCGGCCTTCATCCAAGCGCCGGTCAGGCGCGGCCCGGCTTCCAAGAGGATTTCATTTAACTCCGCACCGGCCAGTGCCTCGAGTGCTGCCGTTGGCGCGACATGGCTGTCGGTGTCTGTGCTGACCTGCCAAAGTTGCGCGGCCGTACTGGCGTAGCCAGCCTCACGCCCGGGCATCGTGCCACCGTGAATAATGACAGCGCCCTTTTCATCAACAAGGAGTTGAGACCCCACCGGCGTGCGCAAATGGGTATCAATCACCACCCGCTGTGGAGCCAAAAAATCAAAATCGACATCGCGCACCGTCAGCGCTGGGTCATCAGCCACTACGGTATCAACGCCAGTCACAATGGCACTGCTCATGGCCCGCAGCCGATGCACATCGCGCCGCGACGCTGCCGAGGTCACCCAGCGACTCTCACCTGAGGCCATCGCGGTTCGCCCATCCAGACTCATCGCCAGTTTGGCGCGAACATAAGGCCTGTTCGATCGCATACGACGAAAAAACCCTGGATTCAGTCGCTCTGATGCATCGGCCATTAAACCCGCGGCAACGGCCACCCCCGCATCGCGCAACCGCTGAAGGCCCCGCCCAGAGACTCTGGGATTAGGGTCGGTGGCACCGATAACAGCACGGGCTATGCCCGCATCCAGCAGGGCATCAGCACACGGCGGTGTGCGCCCATAATGACTGCAGGGTTCGAGTGTAATGTAGGCGGTTGCCCCGGTGGCGTCATTTCCGGCAGCTTGCAGTGCCAGAATCTCGGCGTGCGCTTCACCCGTACGCTGGTGCCAGGCCTCACCAATGCATTCACCGTCACGGACCAACACACACCCCACTCTGGGGTTAGGGTCACAGGTAGCCTGCCCCCGTTCGGCAAGCTGCAACGCCCTTGCCATCCAGACATGATCGGCCGCGGTAAATTCACTCACGAAGAATCACCGTCATCAAGGAATGGCGTCTTACGATGCTCAAGCCCCTCAATGACCTCACGAAACGCGCTGACGTCCTGAAAACTACGATAAACCGAGGCAAACCGAACGTAGGCCACTTGGTCGAGCTCGCGCAGCTCCTCCATGACCCACTCACCAATCAGACTGGCTTCGACCTCACCCTCTCCCAGAGCTTGAATCCGCTGCCGGATGCGATTAAGCGCAGCCTCCACGGCTTCGGTGGCCACTGGGCGTTTTTCAAGCGCCCGCATCATGCCGGTGCGAAGGCGGGCTGCATCAAACTGCACCCGGGTACCATCACGTTTAACCACCCGCGGCATCACCAGCTCGGCTGACTCATAGGTGGTAAACCGCTCGCCACAACCCACGCATTCACGACGCCGACGTACTTGATCGCCTTCGCTGGCAAGACGCGAGTCCACCACTCGCGTGTCATGTGTCTGGCAGAAAGGACAGCGCATTCGCTCTGATTACCCCTGCAGCGCCTCGTACACCGGAAAGCGCCGACACACATCGGTGACCTTCTCAATCGTACTGGCGCGGACCGCATCGTCATTGATGTTATCCAGCACATCGCAAATCCAGCCAGCCAAATCGCGGCTCTCCGCCTCGCCAAAACCCCGAGTGGTAATCGCCGGGGTACCGATGCGAAGGCCGGAGGTGACAAACGGCGACTGCGGATCATTCGGAACCGTATTTTTGTTCACCGTAATATGCGCAGCCTCAAGGGCCGCATCGGCCTCTTTGCCGGTTAACCCCTTGTCCACCAAATCCATGAGGAACAGATGGTTGTCCGTACCGCCTGAGACCACTTTATAGCCGCGCTCCATCACGGTATTGGCCATGGCCCTGGCATTGGCAATGACCTGTTCCTGATAGGCCCGGAAGTCGGGGTCCTGTGCCTCACGGAATGCCACTGCCTTGGCTGCGATGACATGCATCAGCGGACCGCCCTGGGTCCCCGGGAAAATCAACGACTGCAGCTTTTTGGTGACCTCGGGGTTTTCGCGCGCCAGAATCAGCCCGCCGCGTGGTCCGCGCAGGCTTTTGTGTGTGGTCGTGGTGACTACATCGGCATACGGCACGGGGCTGGGATAGACACCGGCGGCAACCAGTCCCGCCACATGGGCCATATCGGCCACCAGCCAGGCACCTACGGCATCGGCAATGGCCCGAAAACGTGCCCAGTCGATCACGCGCGAATAGGCGGAGAAACCAGCTACAAGAATCTTTGGCTTGTGCTCATGGGCAAGCCGCTCGACCTCGGCATAGTCGATCTCTCCAGTGCTGGAATCAATCCCATACTGCACCGCATTGTAGATCTTGCCCGAGAAGTTGGGTTTGGCCCCGTGGGTCAGATGCCCACCATGGTCCAAGCTCAGGCCCATCAGGGTGTCGCCCGGATTGGCCAGTGCCATAAACACCGCTAAGTTGGCACTGGAGCCCGAGTGCGGCTGGACATTGGCATAGTCGGCACCAAACAGCGCCTTGGCCCGCTCAATGGCAAGGTCCTCGGCAATATCAACAAACTCACAGCCCCCGTAATAGCGCTTACCGGGATAACCTTCAGCATATTTGTTGGTCAGCACACTGCCCTGCATCTCGAGTACACGCGGGCTGGCGTAGTTCTCAGAGGCAATCAGTTCAATATGCGTTTCCTGGCGGTGGCGCTCGTGCTCGATGGCCTCATTGAGTTCCGGGTCGAATCCGGCCACGGTCATGCTGGTGGGATACATGCCTCGTCCTCTTATTGCGGAGCCCGACATGATAATGGATATGCCACCAAATTAAGAGAGGGCCAAGACGGTATTCCATTAATTGGCGTTGGGCGTAAACAGCTGCTGGCCGCGCAGGCGGTAGGCTCCAATGGCAGCCTGACCGGCATCGGAGACTAGCCAGTCATGCCATTCCATGGCCAAATCATGTTTAACGTTATGATTGGCCGGGTTCACCAACACACTGCCGTACTGGTTGAACAGGAAGGGATCACCTTCCACCAGAATCTCGAGGTTCTGGCGGTTATCAAAGCTGATCCAGGTCCCGCGGTCGGCCATGATGTAGGCATCCATGCCAGCAGCGGTGTTTAACGCCGCACCCATGCCAGAGCCAAGTTCCCGATACCAGCTGCCTGCCGGCTCAATACCAGCCTCCGCCCAGACGGCTAGCTCCTTTTTATGCGTACCGCTGTCATCACCGCGCGAGGCAAAGGGAGCTTCAACCTCGGCAATGGTCTGAAAAGCCTCGGCAGCCGTTGCTGTGCCCTCGATTCCTGCCGGATCACTGGCAGGCCCGATCACCACAAAGTCGTTGTACATCACCTCTCGGCGATCGACACCGCAGCCATCGGCCACGAACTTGCGCTCAGCAGCTGGTGCATGCACCAGCACGGCATCCGCATCGCCGTTACAACCAATGCGCAGGGCCTGCCCTGTGCCCACGGCAACCACCCTGACTTCAATGCCGGTATCGGCCGTAAACTTGGGCAGGATGTCCTCAAACAAACCCGAGTTTTCGGTCGAAGTGGTCGAGGCAATGGTAATAAATCCACGCTCTTGGGCAGTGACACTGAATGACAATGCCAGCGCAATGACCAGCGCGGCGCTAGCCCGAATGAACATCTGATACATCGGCTCTCTCCTTGGTTTCATCTTGCTGAACAAATGCCGGGGCAGCCCCATGCTCCCCGGCAAGAAAATGCGCGGCCTCCGCCGTCGAGGGCTGCGCCAGAAAAATGGAGGCCGGTGCGCTCTCAACGATTCGCCCACCGGCAACAAACAGACAGTGATCGGCCAAACGCCGGGCCTGGCCAAGGTTGTGGGTGACCATCACGATTTTGGTGCCATGCGCATCAAACCGCTCAATGGCTGCTTCAATGGACTGCGTAGCAGCCGGATCAAGGGCGGATGTCGGCTCATCCAAAAACAGTATTTCCGGGCGCAACACCCAGGCACGCGCCAACGCCAGACGCTGTTGCTCACCACCGGATAAGACCCGGGCTGAGCGATCGGCAAGGCCATCAAGCCCGACCAGCTCTAGGGCTTCCATGGCCTGCCGATATCCCTGACGCCCGGTGATGCCCTGCAAACTCAGCGCGTAAGTAATATTGGCCAGCGCCGAGCGCCGCAACAGTACCGGGCGCTGAAAGACCATGGCTTGGCGACGACGTACTGCCGAGTCTGTAGGCATGCCGGCAGTGCCACACCGCACCGCACCGGCGCTTGGGATCAAAAGACCGTGACACAGTCGCAGTAAAAGACTCTTGCCGGCGCCATTCGGCCCCATAATGACGGTGCGCCCGCCAGCCTCAAGGCGCAGGTTAATCGGACCGAGCAGCACGCGGTCCTGACGCTCCAGTACCACTTGATCTAATTCCAGCGGGAGCGTGGATGTCATGACACTCATGCCCCGTAGCGCCTGCGAGCAAATTCGCCCATGCCATAGGCAAAGCCGTTAATCAGCAGCGTCAGGGTCATTAGGATCGCGCCAAGCGCCAGCGCCAGCGTGAGATTGCCCTTATTGGTCTCCAGCGCTATGGCCGTCGTCATTACGCGGGTGACGCCGGCGATATTGCCGCCAACAATTAACACCGCACCGACCTCGGCCGTTGCCCGGCCAAATCCAGCCAATAATGCGGTGATGAGACTAAAGCGCCCATCCCAAAGCAGCGTTGGAATCGCCCGCAGCCGCCCGGCTCCCAAAGATGTCAACTGATCTCGATACTCTTCCCATAGATCACTGACGATTTGTCGAGTCAGCGCCGCGACAATGGGAAAAATCAAAAGACTCTGCACAATCACCATGGCCGTGGGGGTGAATAACAGCCCCATTGGCCCGAGCGGGCCCACGCGCGAGAGCATTAAATACACAATCAGGCCGGCCACCACGGGCGGCAGCCCCATCAGCGCATTCAGCAGCACGATCACTGCGCTGCGCCCAGGGAATTGAAACAGCGCGACGGCTGCCCCTACTGGCAGCGCCAGCAAACTGGCAAAGAAAACCGCCGATAGACTAACCCGCAGCGACAACCCGACGATGCCGAGCAACTCAGCATCACCGGCCAAAATTAGGGCAAAGGCGCTGGCAAAAGCTTCAAGCATGAATGTGAGCGCTCCTCCTCTGGAGTGCTCAGTCTAGGTATGATGAGTTTTATTGATAGGCTGTCTGGGAATTAGTGCAGGATTATGCACAGGAAAACAGCATGGATTTACTGACAACCGCCGAAGTGGCTGAATATCTGCGTTTAAAAGAGCGCAAGATTTACGATCTGGTCAGTCAGGGAGCAATCCCCTACGCCCGGGTAACGGGCAAGTTGGTCTTTCCCCGACAGGCGGTCGATCTTTGGGTCATGAAGCATCTTGAAGGGGATCAGGCCGGATCAGCCACCACCCCACCCGTCTACGCCGGCAGTTCTGATCCATTGTTGGATTGGGCGTTAAGAGAGGCGGACACCGAACTTGCCCAGCTGTGTAACGGCAGTGGCGATGGCATCACCCGACTGCTGGACGGACGCGCTCAAGTCGCGGGGCTGCACATCATTGATTCACGCACGGGCAACTTTAATGACCCAATCCACTGCGGTCTTGGCGGCATGCGTGATCTGGTCATGCTGCGTTGGGCCAAACGGACTCAAGGCCTGGTGTTACCGGCCGGCAATCCGCTGGGCATTCGAGGCATCGAGGACCTGAAGCGCACCGATCTGCGCATTGCCCAGCGACAGCCCGGCGCCGGTGCCCAGGCTCTGCTGCTGTATTTAATGGATCGTGCCGGCCTGCATCCACCACCCTCACCCCGCCCCGGGCATGTCGCGCTGGATGAGGATGCAGTAGCCGTTGCCGTTGGCAGCGGCCGGGCCGACTGTGGACTTGCCATCGAGGCGGCCGCGCGGCATCACGGGCTTGATTTTATTCCGTTGATTGAAGAGCCTCTCGACCTGGCAATGAAGCGGCGCAATTACTTTGAAGCCCCCATGCAAAAACTCCTTGCGCTGACCCGCACACCACGGTTTCGGGACTATGCCGAAGCCATGCAGGGCTATGACGTTAGTGAATGCGGCAAGGTGCTGTTTAACGCCTGAGCAGGTAGAATAAGGCCCATGGCACAATACATTTACACCATGAATCGGGTCGGCAAAGTCGTCCCGCCCAAGAAACACATCCTAAAAGACATCTCGCTGTCGTTCTTCCCGGGCGCAAAAATCGGCGTGCTGGGCCTCAATGGTTCAGGTAAATCAACGCTGCTGCGCATTATGGCCGGCATCGATACCGATATTGAGGGCGAAGCTAGGCCACAACCTGGCACCAACATCGGCTACCTACCACAGGAACCGGAACTGGATGCCAGCAAGGATGTTCGAGGCAATGTCGAGGAAGGCGTTGCCGAGACCAAAGCGCTGATCGACCGGTTTAACGAGGTGTCGGCCAAGTTTGCCGATCCCGATGCCGACTTTGATGCGCTGATGGCCGAACAGGGCAAGCTGCAGGATCGCATTGACGCCGCCGACGCCTGGGATCTTGAGCGCAAGCTTGACCAGGCGGCAGAAGCCTTGCGCCTGCCACCTTGGGATGCCGATGTCAGCAAACTCTCCGGTGGTGAGCGCCGTCGAGTGGCGCTATGTCGATTGCTGCTGTCCAACCCCGACATGCTGCTGCTTGATGAGCCCACTAACCATTTGGATGCCGAGTCCGTCGCTTGGCTCGAGCGCTTTCTGGCTGAGTTCCCCGGCACCGTCGTGGCGGTCACCCATGATCGCTACTTCCTCGACAATGTAGCTGGCTGGATTCTTGAGCTCGATCGGGGTCACGGCATCCCTTGGGAGGGCAACTACTCCTCATGGCTTGAGCAAAAAGACCAACGCTTGGCGCAAGAGGCACGCGAGCAGGCCGCCCATCGCAAGGCCATGGCCGCCGAGCTTGAATGGGTGCGCTCCAATCCCAAGGGCCGCCAATCCAAGAGCAAGGCCCGTCTGAAACAATTTGACGAGCTGCAGTCGCGCGAATTTCAAGAGCGCAACGAAACCAACGAAATCTATATTCCGCCGGGCCCGCGACTGGGCAACGTCGTTGTCGAGGCCGATGGGGTCAACAAAGGATTTGGCGACACCATTTTGGTCGACAACCTGTCCTTTACCCTGCCCCCCGGAGGTATCTGCGGGATCATCGGCCCCAATGGTGCCGGTAAAACCACGATGTTTCGAATGATCGTCGGTCAGGAGCAACCTGACTCGGGCGCAATGCGCCTGGGTGAAACGGTAGAGCTGGCCTATGTCGATCAGAGCCGCGACCATCTGGATGGCAGCAAAACCGTTTGGGAGGAGATCTCCGACGGCCATGACATCCTGCAGGTAGGCAAATACGAGCTTAATTCCCGTGCCTACGTCGGCCGGTTTAACTTCAAAGGTCAGGATCAGCAAAAACGCATCGGTGATCTCTCCGGTGGTGAGCGTAATCGCGTGCACCTGGCCAAGCTGCTGCAGCGCGGCGGCAATCTGCTGCTGCTCGATGAGCCGACCAACGACTTGGATATCGAAACCCTGCGGGCGCTGGAAGAGGCACTGCTGGTCTTCCCAGGGTCAGCGATGGTGATCTCGCATGATCGCTGGTTCCTCGATCGTATTGCCACGCATATCCTGGCCTTTGAGGGTGACAGCCAAGTCACTTGGTTTGAGGGCAACTATCAGGAATACGAGGCCGACCGCCGGCGGCGCTTGGGGGATGAAGCCCTCAACCCCCATCGGATTAAATACCGGCGCCTGGCTGACTAATGGGTCAGTCACCGCGTACCGCCACCCTGCTGATGCACTGCCCGGATCGACCCGGGCTGGTGGCGCTGGTCACACGATTTCTGGCCGAACATGGCGCCAATATCATTGACTTAGACCAGCATGTGGATCGCGCCGAGGGCGTATTTTTTATGCGCGTCAAGTGGGAGCTGAACGGCTTTGCGCTAACGCCAGAGACCTTTGACACCGCATTCGACTCGACCATTGGACGGGACATTAACGCCACCTGGCAGCTACATCATGATGCCCGGGCGCTGCGCATGGCGGTGTTCGTCTCCAAAATGTCGCATTGTCTTTATGATCTGCTATCGCGCTGGCAAAGCGGTGAATGGCCTGTCGAGATACCGTTGGTCATCAGCAATCACGAAACCCTGCGCTCGGTCACTGAGCAGTTCGGCGTGCCCTTCCACCATTTCCAGATCACCCCGGATAACAAGCAGGCACAGGAAACTCGGGAAATCGAACTGCTTCATGCGCATGACATTGATCTGGTGGTGCTTGCCCGCTATATGCAAATCGTCAGCCCGCAGCTGATCGATGCCTACCCGCAGCGGATTATCAATATTCACCACTCGTTTTTGCCCGCATTCGCCGGCGCAAAGCCCTACCATGCCGCCCATGCCAGGGGTGTGAAGATCATTGGCGCGACCAGCCATTACGTCACCGAAGACCTGGATGCCGGGCCGATTATTGAGCAGGACGTCACGCGCATCACACATCGTGATTCGGTCGGCGAGTTGGTCCGAAAAGGTCAGGATCTTGAAAAGCTGGTGTTAGCCCGTGGGGTCTGGGCGCATATTCAGCGTCAGACCATGGTCTATCGCAACCGCACCATCGTCTTTAGCTAGTTGGCGCAATTGGGTCGCCGCCCTGCCTCTTGGGCCTGCTCATAAAAATAAAGCGCCCGCGGCATAGCCGCCTGCAACTCGGCAATGCGCCGCTCGCGAGACGGATGGGTGGAGAGGAACTCAGGCGGCGACCGACCCTCAGCGGCCTCGGCCATATTCCGCCACAGCGACACACTCTCTTCCGGATTGAATCCAGCGGTCGCCATCAACTCAAGCCCAATCTCATCGGCTTCAGATTCATGCAGCCGACTAAATGGCAGGATGATGCCAACCTGAGCACCAACGCCCAACGCCGCCATCAACTGCTGGCGCTCGGGATCGTCACCGGCCGCCACTTGCAGCGCCCCTAGCCCGACCACCGTGGCAAACTGCGTCGACATCCGCTCATTGGCATGCTCCGCCATGACATGGGCAATCTCATGGCCAATCACAGCGGCCAGTTGATCCTGATTCTCAGCCACCTCAAGCAAGCCGGTATAGACGCCCATTTTACCGCCCGGCAGGGCAAAGGCGTTGACTGCATCGCTCTCGAATACCGTGACCTCCCAACCATTATCTGAATACTGATCGGGGACATGAGGGATGATCGCATCGGTCACACATTGGACATAGTCAACCGTCGGACCAGAGTCCAAAGTCGGCTCGTCGGTGCGCATCTGCTCATAGGCATCGATGCCCATGCTGCGCATCTGCGAATCCGGAAAGAACTGAAGCTGTGTGCGTCCCGTTGGCGATGTGGCGCAGCCGGCCAAAAATACTGCAGCGATCAGCACAGTAAATGGGCCCCAGAAAGAGGCCTTATGCACCAAATGAGGGCATACGCCCGAGTGATCAGTCATCGCGATGATCCTGATCCGGAAAATCCACCGGCGGATCAATCACCGGTGGGCCAGCCTGCTTTTGCGCAATGATCTGCCAGGCGATGTGCCACATCCCCATCACCAGACCGAAAAGCCCGAAAAACGCAATGGGCGCTGAGGAGATAAATGGAGTGCTAAAAATCAGCCATAGCGCGGCACCCAGCGCAAACCAGCGAGCAGCAAACGTACCGCAATGATCGCGACACCAAGCGGCACGCTCATCCGCCGACGCCTGCGCGAGCGCCGGACGGCGCAAGTGCCAGAGGGCAAACCAATAAGCCCCGAGTCGATCAATCCACTCCATCATGTCTGCATTATGAACCAGTCGCTCGGCACTGCAATACGTCAACTGGCCCGGTTCCTGCAAGTAGTAAGCAAGCCAGATTGACGGGAGCGCCCATGTCGCATTTCTCAGGCTATGCCGAGCACCCATTTTTTGATGAGCTACTGCATGCCCACAACACCCCCAGACCAGCCGCTGTGGCGCTGCATGAGATGCTCACCGCGCTTAGCCAAGACGAACTGGCCGAGCGCCATCGCGCCCTTGAGGCGGCAATCGATGCGATGGGAATCACCTTCACCGTCTACAGTGAAGGGCAGAACATCGACCGACATTGGCCACTTGATATCATTCCGCGGGTCATTGATCGAACCGAATGGGATGCTACCGAGGCCGGGCTTTGCCAGCGCATGAGCGCGCTCAACCATTTCATCCATGACCTATATGGCGAGCAAGCGGTGATCCGCGATGGCGTTCTGCCAGCCGCCGTGCTGGCCGAGTCACGTAACTACCGTGAGGCCTGTCGCGGCATTCAACCGGCCCATGGGGTCTGGGCACATATCTGTGGCAGTGATCTAGTGCGCGACACCGACGGCACGCTCTATGTGCTGGAAGACAATCTGCGAGTCCCAAGCGGTGTTTCGTACATGCTCGAAAATCGGCATGTCATGAAGCGGATATTCCCCGAGCTATTCGCCCGGCAGACCATTCTGCCGGTTGATGATTACTGCAGCCGGCTGCTCGATACATTGGCAAGTCTTGCCCCGGCCGGCGTCCTTGACCCAGAGATCGTGGTGCTAACACCAGGCATCTACAACTCCGCCTATTTTGAACACAGCTATCTGGCCCAACAAATGGGGGCTGAACTGGTTGAGGGCCAAGATCTGTTTGTCGACCATGATGATTGTGTCTATATGCACACCGTGGATGGCCCAGCGCGGGTCGATGTGATTTACCGGCGCATTGATGATGAATTTCTTGACCCCGAAGTTTTCAGGCCCGACTCGACTTTGGGTGTTCCTGGACTGATGCGAGCATGGCGGGCCGGAAAAGTCGCAATAGCCAACGCACCTGGCGCCGGCGTGGCAGACGATAAAGTTATTTACGCGTTTGTTCCCGACCTGATCCGTTACTATCTAGGCACCGAACCGCTACTCCCCAATGTGCCAACCTGGCGCTGCATGATCCCTGAGGAATGCGACTATGTACTGGCCCATTTGGATGAACTAGTCGTAAAACCCGCTAACGAATCAGGTGGGTACGGCATGATGGTGGGGCCCAGAGCCAGCAATGCTGTGCGCGAAGAATTTGCTCGACTGATTCGCGAAAATCCCCGCAACTACATCGCCCAGCCCACATTGGGCATCTCGACCGTACCGACATGGATCGATGGTCAGCTCGAACCGAGACATGTGGATTTGCGCCCTTTTATCCTCCAGGGAGATCGGCAGCATGTAACCACTGGCGGCCTAAGCCGGGTTGCTATGCGTCGGGGCTCGCTGGTTGTTAATTCTTCACAAGGTGGCGGCAGCAAAGATACTTGGGTGGTCGACCGTCGGGAGGCCCCCTAATGCTTTCACGTGTTGCAGAACATCTCTATTGGATGGCCCGATATGTTGAGCGCAGCGATAACACCGCGCGATTACTCAAAGCCACCAGCCAACAGATTCTGGATGCGCGGCTACCCGCCGACTGGCGAGTACCCATTGATATCCTGGGTGCCAATACCCGCTTTGATCAAGACAAACGGCCGGCAACTGAACAGGCCGTTGTCGGGTTTTTGATTGCCGATGCGACGCATCCGGGCTCAATCCATGCCAATGTGCGCTCAGCACGCGAGAATGCGCGTACGGTCAGGGAACTGCTGCCTACCGAAGCTTGGGAAACCATTAATGCACTGCACCGATTGCTCAGGGGGGCCGAGACGGCCACTACCTCCCGACGTCTCTATATGGATCTGTTGCGGCGGATCAGTGATATCAATCACCATTTCAATGGCATCATCGAGGGCAACCTCAGCCGCGGACCAGCCTATCACTTCATCCATCTCGCCCAACTGCTTGAGCGCGCTGACATGATCACGCGACTTCTGGATAGCCACGTCGAAGCCGGCTCATCAACTGACTCAGCATGGATCAACCTATTGAACTCGCTGGGCGGATATCTAATGTATCGTCAACGCATGCATGCCCGTCTCAACGCCAACACCGTCACTGCATTTTTGATGCTGGATGCTGATTATCCGCGATCGGTTATGTTCTGCCTGAAACAGATGGCGCAATCGCTGCTAGCGCTGCCGCGATCGGATGCGCTCCTCAGTCAACTCCAGCAACTAGAGAGTGGGCATTTCCAGGCCGCTCCCGACCGCATGCCACCTGATACTCTGCACGACTACATCGATACGCTGCAGATGAGTCTGGCAGAACTGCATCATGCAATCGCCCGCCAATACTTTCCGGAGCCTGCTCGGTGCTGACCTATCGCTGCCTTTGCGGCAACCGACTGTTCTTTGGCAACAGCCTATGTTTGAGCTGCGATCGGCCTCTGGGATTTCTGCCCGAGCAACGAGAGCTGACACCACTGGCCTTGGACAGCCAGGGGGTTTTAAAGGCGCTGAACGTACCCGATTCACCGGCAGTCAAGCGCTGCGCCAATCACCAAAGCGTCGGGTGCAACTGGCTGATTAAAGAGCAGGCACCAGACCGGCTTTGCCTGGCCTGCCGCCTGACACAGACGATCCCCGACCTGGACCAGGGACAGAATCGCTTGTACTGGCGCCGCCTTGAGGCTGCGAAACGCTACCTGATCTGCGATCTGGTCAGACTATCACTACCGGTGAGCGATCGTGGCCGTGACCCTGACAGCGGTCTCGCCATTGACTTTCTTGCTGACCAAACCACCGATGCCGGCACCCAACCGATTACCACGGGACATCAGTCCGGGCGGATTACCATCAATATCGCCGAAGCCGATGACGTTCACCGAGAACGTCAAAGGGTGATGCTGGGTGAGATCTATAGGACGCTGCTGGGACACCTGCGGC
>CBFIIM010000025.1:0-17181 GCA_965662395.1 Spiribacter sp.
CCGTTCACCGTCCGTTGATCCATGCTCGTGCGCTGGATTACGGCTGGCGGGCACGGACCAAGATACTCTCTGGTGCTTTCATCGATGCGGCGACTTACCTGCAAGCGCAAAAAGAGCGTCGGCGATTGACCGATGATTTGCATGCCGCATTGCGTGGTTACGATGCCGCACTTTGTGTCTCCAGCTTCACTTTGCCGGCCCTCATTGAGGACGATGAGGCCATTGATGGTACCTACGACCGGCAGGCGCGTATTGCTTTTAACTTAACCGGTGGGCCTGCGATCTCGGTGCCCGTTGGCCTGTCACAAAGTGGACTACCGATTGGGTTTCAGATCGCTGGTCGGCCTTGGCAGGATCATGCGATTTACCGGCTGGCCGCGGCATTTGAGGCCGCGAGTCCGGCCATGCCGATGCCGCCGATTACCGAATAGTCTGTCCGGTGCTAGCCCAATCCTGAATAAACTGATCCAGTCCCTTATCGGTCAGCGGATGGCTGGCCAGACCGCGAATGACCGCTGGCGGAATGGTGGCCACATCGGCGCCGGCTAGCGCGGCATCTTTGACATGATTGGCGTTGCGGATGGAAGCGGCCAGAATTTCAGTCTGAAACCCATAGTTATCATAGATGGCGCGGATGTCATGGATAAGCGCCATGCCGTCAAGGTGGACATCATCCAGTCGCCCGATAAATGGTGAGATGAAACTGGCACCGGCTTTGGCCGCCAGCAACGCCTGATTGGCCGAGAAGCACAGCGTGACGTTGGTTTTGACGCCCTGACTGCTTAACGCCCGACAGGCCTTAAGGCCATCGAGGGTCAGGGGCAGTTTAACGGTGACATGGGTGGCGATTGCGGCCAGTATCTCGGCCTCAGCCATCATGCCCGCATAATCGGTCGCCGCCACTTCGGCGGACACCGGGCCATCAACGATTTGGCAGATCTCGGCCACCACCTCAAGAAAATTGCGTCCGGATTTGGCAATGAGGGACGGATTGGTGGTCACACCATCAAGCAGTCCGTAGTCATTGAGCTCCCGAATTTCATCGGCGATCGCGGTATCGGCAAAAAATTTCATGGGTGTCCTTGGTCAAGCACCGGGCCAGGGCGGCCATCCCATACTGCGCCCGCCGAGCAGATGCAGATGGATGTGCCAGACCGTTTGGCCGCCATCCGAGCCACAATTAAATACGCTGCGGTAGCCGCTTTGCGCAATGCCGAGCTTTTCGGCGATTTTGCGTGCAGTCAGGTGCATATGCCCCAGCAATTCGGCATCCGCGGACTCAATCTCCAGCAGGCTGGTGATGTGTTTGCGCGGAATGATCAATACATGCACAGGGGCTTGGGGGTGGATGTCACGAAAAGCCACCACTTTCTCATCCTCATGGATGAGCTCGGCGTCCATGCGGCCCGCTGCAATTTCACAAAAGATACAGGGCTTGTTCATGGCTCAAGATTACGGCCCAGCGGGGTATAGATGCAATCGCCTATTGTTGACAGTTTTTGCGCTAACAGGCTTTTGGTCTACACTCGATGGACTTTTTGGAGGATAGAGGGGATTTCTCAATATGGGCACTTATAGTCAACAACATACCGCCCTGATCACCGGTTCGGGTCGTAACGCAGGCCGTGCTACCGCACTGGCGCTGGCGGCGCGCGGGTGCAATGTGGTGATTAATGGATCAAGCAATCGCGACGCCTGTGAGGCTGTGGCTGATGAAGCGCGTGCGCTGGGCGTAAAAGCCGAGGTCCTCATGGGCAACATCGGCGATCGGGATGAAGTGCAGGGCATGGCGCAGGCAGCACTCGATGCCTTTGGCGTAGTGGATATCCTTGTCAACAATGCCGCCATTCGCCCCAGCGTTCCTTTCCTGGAAGTGGACGAAGAGGAATGGGATCGGATCTTTAACGTCGATTTCAAAGCCGCTTTTTGGTTAAGTCGTGCCTTTTTGCCCGGGATGATTCAGCAGGGCTGGGGCCGTATCGTCAACTTCACCGGCAAGAATGCTCAGGAAGGCTACAAGGGCAAGTCGCCGGTGGCGGTTGCCAAGCATGCTTCTTGGGGGCTGACCAAGTCGCTGGCCCGTGAATTTGGGCCGCAGGGGATTACCTGCAATATTATCTCGCCCGGAAAGATCATCGATCCGGAGACGGATATTAATGCGGATCCCAAGCTAAAGCAGTTGTTGGCGGCAAACCCCTCGGGTCGTCTGGGTTACCCGGATGACATCGCCAACGCCGTTGCGTTCCTGACCGCTGAAGAGTCGGGTTTTGTCAACGGACAGATGCTGCAGGTCAACGGCGGCGTCGTTTCCTGATTTCAGACTCAAAGCCCAATACCGAAGCCCGCGGACCTTAAAACAAGGTAGCGGGCTTTTTTATTAGCTCGCTCAGCCGCTCGCTTAGGCAGGTTGCAGCCGGTTGGGGCGCCGCAGACGGGCATTGACCCACAATGAAAAGGCAATCACGCCGCCGCCAATCATCAGTCGCGACAAATCTGCTTCGCGATTCCAAATCAGCAGGTTGACGAGCAGCCCTGCCGGGACCAACGCATTGTTCATCACCGCGAGTGTGCCGGCATCCACCAGGCAAGCTCCGCGATTCCACAGGAAAAGCCCGGCACCTGAGGCGGCAAAACCCAGCCACAGCAATACACCCCACTGCACAGCGGTCTCCGGCATCATGCTGTAATTACCAAAGAGCACAAATGAGGGCGCAGCAATGAGCAGCGCGCCCAAGTAGAAGTAGCCAAAGAAGGCGTGTTTTGGCACCGAGGTGGGATAACGATCGGTGAGGTGCTTGTAACCCACCTGACCGGCGGCAAAGCTAAAGTTGGCTAGCTGCAGCAGCAGGAATCCGATGATGTATCCACTGCTGACGCTGTCATAGCGAATAATACCGGCACCGATCACAGCAAGAGCAGCGGCAATTAGCGCCCCAGGAGAAAAACGCCGGTAGAGCGCATCATCGAGTAGCGTCACATACAGCGGCGTAGTGATGGTAAACAGCAATACCTCGGGGACCGTTAAATAACCAAATGAGCGATAGAGGCACAGATAGGTTACGCCAAACTGCAGCATACCGATCAGCACCATGCCCCAGCGCAGTTCACTGCCAAGACCGCGCCAGCGGGTAAAGGGCAAAAATAACAGCCCGCCGAGTACCACGCGGGTCAGTACCGAGAAATCGCTGTCCACCTGCCCGGCCAGATAGACCCCGATCAGGCTGAATGAAAACGCCCATAACAACGTGACAAAAATTAAATAGCTCATCAGTTTCTCCTCCCCGCCTGATGGTCTCAGTGTCCGGAGTCTCCGGGAAAGTGGTTGCAATAGCAACTACCCCCAATATATCCTTGTCGGAAAAATTCCTGTGAGGAGAGTTTGATGATCATCGAGTCCATCAGCCTGCGATGGCTAAAGCTGCCGTTGTGGGTGCCGTACCGCCTTTCTTATCGGACCTTTACCGAGTTCGAGCCCTTTTATGTGGAAATTCGGACCGATACGGGCGTTGTCGGCTTTGGTGATGGACATATCTCACCCGGATCCAGCGCGGAGACGCGCGAGGGTGGTTGGGCATTCAGTCAGCAGATGGCCGAAACACTGATCGGTCGGCGTTTGGATGATGCCACGGTGACAGTGGCCGCCAAGGCCTCTGAGAGCAAGGTAGCCGCTAGTGCGTTTGCCACGGCCATTGAAGTCACTCGCGGTATTCCGCTGCTGAATAACCCCGAAGCCCTGTCCATGCCTCTGCTGGTGCCAGTCAACAATACTGATCCCGAAAAGATCCCCGCCGAAATTGAAACATTGATGGAGCAGGGGTTTCGCACGCTCAAAATCAAAGTGGGCAAAGATGTTGAGGCGGATCTGCATCGTGTCGCGGTGATTCAGCAGTCGGTCGCCGGACGGGCGACTTTGCGCTTGGATGCCAATCGGGCCTTCGACCGCGATCAGGGCTGCCGGTTTGCCTCGGCCCTCAACCCTGAGGGCATTGAGCTGTTTGAGCAGCCCTGTCCCACAGAGGACTGGGAGGGCAATGCCGCTGTGGCGAAGGCCTCAACCGTGCCGTTAATGTTGGATGAGCCCATCTGCTCGATTGCTGATATTCAGCGGGCGGCCGACATTGACGGCGTGGAGCTCTGCAAGCTCAAGCTCAAGCGCTTTGGCAGCATGACCGGTCTTCATGAAGCACTGAAAGCTGTGCGCGCGCATGGCATGGAGCCTGTCCTGGGTGATGGTCTGGGGAGTGACATCACCAGCTGGATGGAAACCTGCGTGGCACGGGATACGATCCGCAACGCCGGTGAATTTAATGGATTTCTTAAACTGGTCGATGGTGTGCTGTCCCCGCGCATGACCTTTGAGCAGGGCAATGTCATTTTGCCGGCCGGGTACCGTCCTGAGATCGACCGCGATGCCCTTGAGCGCAGCACGCTCGAGCATCTGCAGTTTGGCCAATAAACATTTGCGAGTAGGAAAACACAGTCATGGCACATGAAGAGCTGATGAAGGATCTGGATAAACGCCGCGAAAACGCCCGGGCGATGGGCGGTGAGGAGAAGCTGGCCAAGCGCAAAGAGCGCGGCAGCCTCAATGCCGAGGAGCGTCTGGCCGCGCTGGTCGATGCAGACAGCTTTTTGGAGGTCGGCCTGCTGGGTGCGGCCACCGGCGGTATTCTGGATCCTAAGAAAACGCCCCGCGATGGCAAGATCACCGGCTTTGCCAAAATTGATGGCCGTGATGTGGGCGTGTGTGTCAATGACTTCACCGTAAAAGGCGCCTCAACGGGTGCGACCAACTCCAAGAAACTGGGCCATATCCGCAAGGTGTCCATGGAGCGCGGTATTCCGTTTGTTCACGTCGGGGAGTCGACGGGTGCGCGTCTGCCTGATGCCATGGGCTCGCGCGGCATGGGGCAGTTGCTGGGTAATGATGTCACACAGTTTCGCCGTATTCGGACCAACCCCTGGGCGGCCGCTGCGCTAGATACCTCGTTTGGCTCTTCGGCCTGGCTTGCCTGTTGTTCCGACTTCGCGGTCATGAAGAAAGGCTCGGTGATGTCCGTCTCAAGCCCGGGGCTCGTTTCAATGGCCATCGGTGAGCGGGTGGACCCTGAAGACCTCGGGGGCTGGCGCATCCATGCCGATATGACTGGGCTGATCGATCGGTTTGTCGATACCGATGAAGAGGCCATGCAGGAGATCCGCCGTTTCTTAAGCTATATGCCCAATAACAACACCGAGCTGCCGCCTGAGGCTGATGTCCCAGCCGGTTCGGGTGATGGGCAGGATGACATTCTGAACATCCTTCCTGAGCGTCGTAATCAAGTTTATGACATGAAGAAAATCCTCAAAGTGATTGTTGATAAAGATAGTCTCTTTGAGTTCAAGCCGCGTTACGGCAAGCCGGCGATTGCCGCCCTTGCCCGATTGGGCGGTCGCCCCGTCGGGATTATTGCCAACAACCCAATGGTGGGTGGTGGCGCGATGTCGGTGGAGGCCATTCGCAAGCTGATTGACCTGACGGTGTTGTGTGATTCATTCAACATCCCGATGGTCCGGTTTATGGACACCCCCGGATTTGTGGTTGGAACGGGCGCTGAGAAAAAGGGCGCACCGGGCTACATCATGAATTTGATGAACGCCACCTGCCTGACCACTGTCCCGCAGATCACGG
Source organism: Spiribacter sp. (assembly GCA_965662395.1). Lineage (GTDB taxonomy): Bacteria > Pseudomonadota > Gammaproteobacteria > Nitrococcales > Nitrococcaceae > Spiribacter. Next base: position 5,672 of record CBFIIM010000025.1, read on the forward strand.
TGTTGGTGCGCAAGGCCTATGGCCGGGCCTATGTGGCGCTGGGTGGCGGTGAGCACAACGATGAGATGGTGGCTTGGCCAACGGCTGAGATCAGCTTTATGGACCCGGTGTTCGCCACCAAGATTGTGCATGGATTAACACCTGAGGATGAGGGCTTTGAAGAGGCCTTTGCCGAGATCCAGAAAGATATCGAAGTCTGGGATATGGCCTCGATTTTCTCAGCGCACGATGTCATTAAGCCGGCGGAGACCCGCGACTATCTGATCCGCATGTTTGAGATCCACCAACGTCGTCGCAATAACGGATTGGGGCAGCATTTGATGCAGGCCTGGCCGACCAGCAACTAAGGAGCGGACATGAGCAAGGCATTGCAGATTATTGAAGCGGCTCGCCAAGCGGGTCGCTCATCGCTGACGGAGTCCGATGGCAAACAGTTGCTGTCCGAGTTTGGTGTCCGCGTTCCGCAATCGGTCGTGGTACCGGGCCCTGAGGCCGTGGCCGATGCGATTGCCGGCAGCACTGGGCCGTTTGTGGTCAAGGTGGTCTCACCGGATATCCTGCATAAAAGTGACGCCGGCGGTGTTGCGTTGAATTTAGCGGATGCGACCGCCGTTGCGGAGGCCATTCGTGAAATGGCCGCCAAACCCAAAATTCGGGAGGCCAACGTCGAGGGCTATCTGGTTGAGGAGATGCTGCCGGCCGGCCAGGAGATTGTGGTCGGCGCCATTCGTGATCCCTATTTCGGCCCGATGCTGATGGTGGGCTTGGGCGGTGTGTTTGTTGAAGTGCTACGTGATGTCGCCTTTAGGATTTGTCCGGTCAGCCCCAAAGACGCCCATGAAATGTTGGAAGAGCTCAGAGGCTCGGCCATGTTGGATGGCGCACGTGGGATGGCTCCGGCAAGCCGTGAGGCTATTGTTGATGTCATGTTGCGCTTAGGCGGTGAGAACGGCCTTTTGATGTCGGTGGATGATCAGTTCGAAGAGGTCGACATCAACCCGATTATCGTCACGCCCGAATCAGCAACGGCAGCGGATGCGCGCTTTATCCTGCGCGATGTGCCTGAGCGTCAGGCAGAGGCTGCACAGCCGGCGCTGTCTCAAGCCGAGCTTCTTGAGCGGTTTACTCCGCTTTTCCAACCCAAAAACATTGCCATTGTCGGCGCATCGACCAGCAGCAGTACGATGGCCAATACGTTTATCCGCCGGATGAAAGACTACGGCTATGCCGGTGGCATGTACCCCATTCACCCCAAAGCCGATGAGATCGAAGGGCTAAAAGCCTATCCGTCATTGGCCGAGGCCCCGGATGTCATTGACTATGCCTACATCGCATTGGGTGCAGAGCGGGTGCCGGGTGTCCTGCGGGGTGCCAATGGGCGGGTGAAGTTTGCCCAAGTCCTCTCCAGCGGTTTTGGTGAAACTGAGGCCGGTAAGGCGTTAGAGGCCGACCTGGTCGAAGCCGCCCGTGAGGGTGGGGCGCGAGTCATCGGACCCAATTGCCTTGGCATGTATTCACCCCGCGGTCGGGTGACCTTCCCAGTCAATCCGCCTGAGGCCGTTGGTACCGTGGGCGTGATCTCCCAAAGTGGTGGGCTTGGCACCGATATTATTAAACGCGGGCAATGGCGCGGGTTGTCGTTCAGTGGCGTGGTCACCATGGGCAACAGTGCCGATCTGGGCCCGGTCGATCTGCTGGAGTTCTATTTTGCAGATCCCCAGACCCAGGTCATCGGACTGTACTTAGAGGGCGTGGAAGACGGACGCCGCCTCTTTGATCTGCTGAACTCCGATCGGGCCACCAAGCCAGTGGTGATCCTTAAAGGCGGGCGCTCTGAGCAGGGTAATGTGGCAGCCGCCTCGCATACCGGTGCTTTAGCGGGTGATCAACGGGCCTGGGATGCGCTGGCGGCGCAAACCCCTTGTGTCATGGTAGCCTCGCTGGAGGAGTTCCTGGATACCCTGTTGGCCTTCCAGAATCTGACGGTTCGTCCGGAGCGGCCGACCAAAAACGTTGTCCTGTTTGGCAACGGCGGCGGCACCGGTGTGTTGGCAACGGACTCCTTTGCCGACTGTGGTCTGGATATCCTGCCTTTTGATAGCAAAACCCGCAGTGTTCTAGAAGCTCTGGAATTGCCACCGGGTACCAGCGTTGCCAACCCCATCGATACACCGGTGGCGACGTTGCAGCAGGAAGAGGGTTGGATTGCCGGCAAGATTCTTGATCGGATTTATGAGAACTCCAACCCCGATGCCATTGTGATGCATCTGAATTTGGCCTCATTTGTCGGCCGCGGCGATAACGACCCGGTGGATAACCTGATTCGTGTGGCCGAGCAGAGTCAGCAATCGCATCCGGGGCGCGCCCATTTCGTGCTGGTGCTGCGCTCTGATGGCTCGAGTGAGCTGGATGAGATTAAGCGCAAGTATCGACTCCGTGCCTTGTCTGTTGGTATACCCGTCTATGATGAAGTCACTAACGCCGCGCGTGCGCTGGCCTCAGTCCAGCATATCGAGGGCCGGCTGGCAAAGCGCAAGGGGTAAACGTCATGGACTATCAGGAAGGTCAGGAACCCATCCGTTCCCGTCACTTAATTGATGGGCTGTATGTCGATCAGATGCTGCCGGGGTATCAGCCCCGGACGGCTCCGCCGATTCTGTTTCTGCACGGGGCCTTTCAGGGTGCCTGGTCGTATGAGCGGTGGATGACCTTCTTTGCCCGATCTGGATGGCGGTCGCTGGCGATGTCGCTGCGCAACCATCCGGGCTCGGAGTCTGTCGATGAGCAGGCTTTTATCAATCTCAGTGCCGATGACTACGTTGATGATGTGCTGCGTATTGCGCGCTGGATTGATGGGCCCTTTGTGTTGGTGGCCCACAGCATGGGCTCGCAAATTGCGTTAATGACCGCCGAGCGTTGCCCAGAGGCATCAGCCGTAGTGCTGTTGGGCCCCGGTGGGCTGGTCGGTATGAAGCCCAGCCGGCCCAAGGATTTGCCCTCGGATCAACCGGTAGTGCCAGACTTTGATCAGTTCCGCCGGCATATGTTTGGCGATATGCCCCCGGCCGACTATGCCGATTTTCACTCGCGTTTGGTGGCCGAATCCCCGGGGGTAATGAATGTCACCGGCCGTGGGCGCGTGGATATCGACCCGGCCCGTATCAAAGCCCCCATGTTAATCGTGGATGGTGAGCACGATCGAAACCGTAACGCGGAAGCCTATTCAGAGCGCTTTGGCGCGGAATTTGTGGTCGTACCTGGCGGGCACCACGGGCTGATGCTCGGGCCTTGGGGAGATAGCGTAGCGATGGTGATCAATCAGTGGTTGGCGCGCCGCAGCGCACAGCTTCAGGCCGATTATCGCCCCGATTGGTGCACACCGGTGTCGGTGGATGACTCCGGCTCAAGCTGACGGTAGAAGCGCTCGATCTGTTCTTGGGTAAAGCAGGCCTCGCGCAGCGATCGCATGTGCGCGCCGAACTTCTCCTCGATCACCCCGCCAAACTCGGCCATGATCTGCGCCATGTAGAAATCATGCCGAATCAGGGATTCAGCCGTGATGGCGATGGGTCGGTTGCGGGTAAATGAGGCATACACGTTACCCTCAACGTTGGCGGTGAGCAGTTGCTCATGGTCGATGGTCATCGTAAATAGGTTATCCGCTGTGCCAATGACCTTGCCGTTGCCCTCATGCAGGAACACTTTGACCTGATCGTTAAAGCGGAACTCATCGGCTGATTCACCAAACAGGATGATAATCATCTCCACACCCTTTTCGGCCATGGCGCGCAAGGCCTTGGTGTGGCGACGGAGGGTGGAGTCGACGGATTTAATCCAAATGCTGCCTTTGGCGCCCAGAATCATCTGCTTAATGCGCTCATCCACCGCGGCCTCACCAGTGACGGTCCAAACGTAGTGGGTTTCCTCGGTGCTGCCGACTGCATCCAGATCAGCCACCAAGCGGTCGCAGAGTTGGCGCGTTGAGCTGGCAATGCCCTCGAGCAAGACTTTAGGCGGGACGGGGACAAAGCGCACGGGCTCGGAGCTGACCGGTTGGGCAGCACCCTTGCGGGTCAGGCTCTCCAGTGCGTGGTAGGCGTTGGCCCGGGGGACACCGGATGACTTGCTCAGTTCATAAGCGGTCACCGGGTTGGTGCGCAGCAATTGGATATAGGTCTTTGACTCGTAGTCGGTAAACCCGAGTTTCTGCAGCTCGCGAGAGAGTTCTCCCGGGACACTCTCATCAAACTTCAGCTTGGTCGCCAAGCGCTCCTCCACAAAACCATGACCCTGATGCAGGAGGATTCAACCACATCCTGCATCAGGGTGCATCCTTATCCGGTTCAGTGGCTTTGCCGTTGCTCGATGGCCTCGGCCAGCTTGACCACCCGGTGAGCATCTTCAACATGAAGATTCTCAATCAGTTTGCCATCCAGCAGGACTACACCTTCGCCGCGTGCGGCGGCCTGCTGATGGGCCTCGATCACTCGACGTGACCATTCCACCGCGTCGCTATCTGGGGCAAAGACCTCATTGGCCACCGCAATGGTTTTTGGATGAATCAGCGTCTTGCCATCAAAGCCAAAGTCCCGACCGTCCAAGCACTGCTGTTTAAAGCCCTGGTCATCACCCAAATCTAGATGGACACCATCAATAATGGCAATGCCGGCCGCCCGTGCAGCCATCAGGCATTTGGACAGCCCATAGAGCATCGGTAGGCGCATGGGGGTATGGGCGCAATGCAGATCTTTGGCCAGATCCGAGGTGCCCATGATGAATGCGCCTAGCCGTGGGCTGGCATCGGCAATGGCTTCGGCATTCAGGATCCCACGAGGGGTCTCCATCATGCACCAGATCGAGGCTGCGCTCTCAGGTGCGGTTTGTTCCAAAAGAGTAGCAGCACTACGCACCATATCCGCACTCTCTACCTTGGGCAGGAGAATGGCATCAGCGCCTGACTGGGCGGCCATGACCAGATCTTCATAGCCCCAGGCAGAGCCCAGCGCATTAATGCGGATAATGATCTCGCGTGGCCCGTAGCCGCCACCGGCCACTGCCGCTTTGACCTGCTCTCGAGCGCTCTGTTTGGCATCAGGCGCCACGGCATCCTCAAGATCAAGAATCAGCGCATCGGCATCCAGCGTTTTGCCCTTCTCTAGTGCCCGCTCGTTGGAGCCGGGCATATAGAGGACGCTGCGACGAGGTGTGGCATCGCGTGTCATGGCATTACTCCCACTCAGCATCGGCCTGCATGTGCAGCCCGCCATCGGTGCTGCGCGCCCAAAGCTCGGACTGGCCGGTCTCTTCTTTATGACGACCCTCGATGACCAATGTCTTGCCACAGAAGGCCGGACTCATGGCCTTAAAGCTAAATGCCCGCAGCTTGGCGTTTGGGTTGGCCTGCTGCCAGGCTTCCAGCAGGAAGGTGGCAATCAGCTGGCCATGCACGATCAGCCCCGGGTAGCCCTCTTCCTGGGTCACATAAGGATGATCATAGTGAATGCGATGGGCATTGAGTGTGATGGCCGAGAAGCGGAAAAGCTGTGCCTCGTCAGGGTGCACTTCAACGCTCCACTGCGGATTCTCAGGCGCCGGTCGAGGGGCTGGTGCAGGGGCATCTTTCGGCGGATTGTCCCGATAGACTAGATCCTGCTCTTCGATCAGGGCGACTTTGCCGCCACAGGCATATTCATTGGCCACGGTCACAAAGGCCAGCAGACCGCTGCGTCCCTCTTTGGTGGCTACCGATTTAATGCGCGCGGTGCGCGTGACGTCCTGGCCCAACGGCATCGGTGCTTCATAACGAATCCGGCTGCCGGCCCACATCCGCCGCGGTAGAGGTACGGGGGGTAGAAAATCACCCTTGACCGGATGGCCGTCAGTGGCAATTTTTGACTGCGGTACACGGGGAACAAAATAGCTCCAGTGCGCGGTTGGCGGCAGCGTATCACCCTCGGCTGGCCACTGATCTGAGGTTTTATCCAGCAATGCCATCAGGCCTTTGACCGGCCATAGATCCAGGCGATCCTCCGCCGTTTCGGTCTTGCCGATCCACTGCTCCAGATGTGCGGTATCTAATCCCATGACTCCTCCCCGAGTATTGTTCATTAACCTAGTGCGTAGACTAGCTGAGGCGGTGTAGTAGTTGCAAGAACGACTACGATTCTCTACCATCATGGTCCCAAAATTATTTCTTCTTGGAGGAGAGGCGCATGGCCAGTGTGGATGTCAAAACCGAGATCACCGGTAATGTCTGGAAAGTGGAGACTGAAGTCGGTGCAAAAGTTGAAGAGGGCGACATCCTGGTCATCCTCGAGTCCATGAAAATGGAAATCCCCATCGTGGCCCCGGAGTCCGGCGAAGTCACGGCCGTTCATGTCGAAGAGGGTGGCGTGATCACCGAGGGCGAGACGGCCGTTGTCATCGACGCCTGATTACCACTGCTTGGACTGAACGAGGGGGAGAGGGCATGAAGAAGGTGCTCATTGCCAATCGTGGCGAAATCGCATGCCGCGTGATAGAAAGCTGCCGTCGCCTGGGTATCCAAAGCGCTGCGGTGTACTCCGATGCCGATGCCAAGGCGCGCCATGTGGAGTTAGCCGATGAGGCTTTCCACGTTGGCCCATCACAGGCCAAAGACAGCTACCTGGTCATTGACAATATCCTTGAGGCTGCTCGCCAGTCGGGGGCTGATGCGGTGCACCCGGGTTATGGTTTTTTGGCAGAGAGCACACGCTTTGCCCGGGCCGTAATGGCTGCGGGCATGCACTGGATTGGGCCGCATCCTGATAGCATCGAGGATATGGGTGATAAGGAGCGTGCACGGGAACTGGCTATCGCCGCCGGCGTGCCAGTGCTGCCCGGAAGCCCTCGTTTTTCAGGACCGCTGGATGACAGTCTGAACGAAGCGGGTAAGGCCACTGGGTTTCCGCTACTGGTCAAGGCTTCAGCCGGTGGTGGCGGTATCGGTATGAAGTTGGTCGAAGACCCCGAGCAGCTGCTCGAGGTGGCAAAGGCCACACAGTCGATGGCCGAAAAAGCCTTTGGCGACGGATCGATCTTTCTAGAGCGCTATGTGCGCAATGCCCGCCATGTCGAAGTGCAGGTGTTTGGTTTTGGTAACGGCCATGCCATTCATTTGTATGAGCGTGACTGCTCCATCCAGCGTCGCTATCAAAAGATTATCGAGGAAAGCCCGGCCCCGGGTCTGCCCGCAAAAATGCGCGAGCAGATGTGTGAGGTGGCCGCCCAGCTGTGTCAGCACCAAAATTACGCCGGGGCGGGGACAGTGGAATTTGTCGTTGATGTCGACACTCTCGAATTCTTCTTCCTTGAGATGAATACCCGTATCCAGGTCGAGCATCCGGTCACCGAGATGTGCACCGGGACTGATTTGGTGGCCATGCAGATTGATTTGGCGCGCGGTCAGCTGGCATCGATTGAGCAGAACGCAGTCCAGCACCAGGGTCATGCCATTGAATGCCGGATTTATGCCGAGAATCCCGATAAAATGTTTATGCCATCACCGGGTAAGCTCGAGCGTTTCCAGATGCCGCAGCCGGGCGATGATATTCGGGTGGATTGCGGGGTGCGTGAAGGCGATGAAATTACGTTCTTCTATGATCCGATGATCGCTAAGTTGATCTGTCATGGAGACAGCCGTGATGCGGCCATTGCCCGTATGCTCTCGGCCCTTGAAGAGATTCAGATCGAGGGTGTGAAGAACAACGTGGCCTTCCTGCGCCGCTGTCTTGAACATCCAGCATTCCAGGCCGGGGAAGTGTCCACCGGATTTGTGGAGGCTCACAAAGAGAGCCTGCTCGGTTAATTTTTCGGGAGAGATTACGATGTCGCAACCGCTCACGCTTGCCGAGAAACTGATTCAGGCTCACCTGGCCCCGGGTGCGCAAATGATCCCTGGCGAGGAAGTCCCGCTGAAAGTGGACCAAGTGTTGCTCCAGGATGCGACCGGGACGCTGACCATGTTGGCGCTCGAAGCACTCGATCTGGATCAGGTCAAAGTGGACGTCGCCTGTCAGTACGTCGATCACAATCTGCTGCAGGCAGACTATCGCAACCGCGATGACCATATCTTTTTGCAGACTGCTGCGGCCCGGTTCGGCATGCATTTTGCGGTCCCTGGAACTGGTGTCTCACACCCGGTACATATGGAGCGCCTGGGTGTGCCGGGTGCGGTATTAGCGGGCTCAGATTCCCACACCTGTGCGGCCGGCTCTCTGGGCATGCTGGGTTTTGGCGCGGGTTCGGTGGAGATCGCTACTGTTCTGGCCGGCGAGCCGCTCAGCATTCGTATGCCCGAGATTATGGGCATTAAGCTAACGGGTCAGCTTAACCCCTGGGTGAGTGCCAAGGATGTCATCCTTGAGCTACTGCGTCGTAACAGCGTTAAAGGCGGCGTGGGTAAGATCCTTGAATACTATGGCCCGGGTGTGGCAACGCTCAGCGCGATGGATCGTCATGTCATCGCCAACATGGGCGCAGAGCTGGGCGCGACGACCAGCATCTTCCCCAGTGATGAGCAAACGGAATTATTCCTCATCGACCATGGCCGGCCCGAGGTTTATCAGCCGCTGGCCGCTGATGAGGGGGCAGTTTATGCCCACCATGACGAAATCGACCTCTCGGCACTCGAGCCGATGATTGCCAAGCCATCCAGCCCGGATAACGTGGTAAAAGTCCGCGAGGTGGCGGGCACACCAGTGCATCAGTCCTACATCGGATCATCCGCTAACCCGGGTTATCGCGATTTGGCGATTGCCGCGCATATGATCAAGGGCCGGCAGGTGGACGGTCGGGTATCCTTTGATTTAAATCCGGCCTCACGCCAAGTGCTGGCCGATCTGGTCAACGAAGGGCTGCTTTCAGAATTGATTCGCAGCGGTGGCCGCTTGCACCAGACCGGGTGCAACGGCTGCATGGGTATGGGGCAAGTGCCGGCCACCAATCAGAACAGTCTGCGGACGACGCCCCGTAACTTCCCCGGGCGCTCGGGCATTGCCGATGATCATGTTTACCTCTGCAGCCCAGAGACGGCCACGGCTGCGGCGCTGACCGGAGAGATCATTGATCCGCGTGATTTTGCCGAGCAGCAAGGCCTGACCTGGCCAGGTGCTGGGCTGCTGCCGACACACCCGGAACCGGGCGCATCGGCCCTGATGCCGGTGTTGCCGGTCGAAAAAGCCCGGGCTACCAAAATTATCAAAGGCCCGAATATCGCTGATCTGCCGCCGATAGAACCGCTCGATGAAACCATCGAGCCTCTACTGATGCTAAGACTTGGCGATAATGTCTCCACCGATACCATCTCACCGGCTGGATCGGAAGCGATGCCATACCGGGCCAATGTGCCGGCTATCAGTCAATTCTGTTTCCGCGATGAGGATCCCGATTACGCCAAGAAAGGCCTTGAGCATGTTGAGCAGGGCCATGTCATCGTGGCCGGCCAAAATTACGGCCAAGGGTCGAGTCGCGAGCATGCAGTGCTGGCGCCGCGCTATCTGGGACTGCGGATGGTCATCGCCAAGAGTTTTGCCCGAATCCATCAGCAAAACTTGGTCAATGGTGGGGTGTTGGCGCTGACCTTTATCGATGAGGCGGACTATGAGCGCCTCCAGCCGGGTGACACATTGCGCGTAAAAGACCTGTACGCACAAATTGATGCCGGTGATCAGGTGGTCGTCGAAGTGCCAGAGCGCGGGGTGACGATTCAGGCGCGTCATGCGATGTCGCCACGACAGAAAGATATTTTTAGAGCCGGTGGATTGATCAACTGGCTTCGGGCACGAATGGCGGCGTAATTAATGAGTGAAGTTCATCCTAGTCATCGTTTGAGTAGCCTGGCCGCCGTGCCAGAGTTTGAAAACCGCGATCAGCAGGAGAAGCACTACACCACCTGCTATATGTGCGCGTGTCGCTGCGGCATTGAAGTAACCGTTGAGAACGGCCAAATCCGCTTTATTCGGGGTAATCCGAATCACCCGGTCAACAAAGGCGTGCTCTGTGCCAAGGGTAATGCCGGCATTATGAAGCAGATGTCGCCGGCCAAGCTGTCCAAGCCGCTGCGGCGCAAGCCAGGCAGTGAGCGGGGCGCGGGGGAGTTTGAAGAAATCTCCTGGGAGGAGGCGCTGGATGAGCTGACCGCGCGTTTGGCCGAGATCAGGAAAACCGATCCCAACCGATTGGCCTACTTTACCGGGCGCGATCAGATGCAGGCGCTGACCGGGCTTTGGGCGCAGCAGTTCGGTACCGTTAACTGGGCGGCCCACGGCGGCTTTTGTTCGGTCAATATGGCCGCCGCCGGGCTCTACACGCTGGGCCATGCGTTTTGGGAGTTCGGTGATCCAGACTGGGATCGCACCAAATACTTCATGCTCTGGGGAGTGGCCGAAGACCACGCCTCGAATCCGCTGAAACTGGGTATCGATAAACTCAAACGCCGCGGCGGTAAGTTTGTGGCCATTAACCCGGTGCGCACGGGCTATCAAGCTGTTGCCGATGAGTGGGTGCCGATTCGCCCGGGGACTGACGGCATGCTGGCGCTAGCTATGTGCCATGTCCTGCTGTCCCGCGATCTGATTGATTGGGAGTTCCTGGGACGCTACACCAATGCACCTTTCCTGGTGATCGATAATCCGGGGCAGTCCAACCACGGGTTGATCCTGCGGGATGATCAAGGCAATCCGCAGGCGTGGGATCCGCAGGCCGGTGCACCGGTTAATGCCATGCAGCCGGGCATTGCGCCAGCGATGGTCGGTGAGTTTAAGGATCACAACGGCCTTCACCTCAAAACCGTGGCCACGCTGCTGGCCGAGCGTTACCTGGATGATGCCTATTCGCCTGCGCGTGCCGCTGAGATTTGCGGGCTACCGGCTGAGGATATTGAGCGCCTGGCCCTGGAAATGGCCCATGTGGCGTTTAAAGAGAGCATTGAAATTCCGGTCAAATGGACCGATTGGGCAGGCCGTGAGCATGATCGCTTTATTGGCCGCCCGGTTTCGATGCACGCCATGCGAGGGGTCTCGGCACACTCCAATGGTTTTCAGGCCGCCCGTGCGATTCACCTGCTGCAAGTACTGCTGGGGACCATTGACTGCCCCGGTGGGCATCGAGCTAAAGCTCCGTACCCCAAACACGTTCCGCCGCCGATCCGCCCGGCCAAGCCGTCGGCCCCGGGTGAGCCGCTCTCAGGCCCGCCGCTGGGTTTCCCGACAGCGCCCGAAGACCTGCTGGTGGACGAGCAGGGCAACCCCCTGCGCATTGATAAAGCCTATTCCTGGGAGGCGCCTCTGGCCAACCATGGGCTGATGCATATGGTGATCAGCAATGCGGTCAATGGGGATCCCTACCCGATTGATACGCTGCTTTTGTTCATGGCCAATATGGCCTGGAACTCCAGCATGAACACCGATGAAGTGCAGGCGCAGTTGCGAGAAAAAGATGAAAACGGTAACTATCGCCTGCCGTACTTAGTGGTCGTGGATGCCTTCCAC
>CBFIIM010000026.1:0-17072 GCA_965662395.1 Spiribacter sp.
CCACCTCACCCTTTTCAGCCGCCCACATCAGCGCGGTCTTACTCTCAAATTCACCCTCAGGGGTCGTTGCCTCGGGTGATGCGCCAGCCTCAAGCATGGCCAGTGCCTGAGCGGTTTGCCCATTACGAATCGCATCAATCAACGGGGGGTCGGCGGCCGATACCGTTGCTGAGAGCAGTAGCCCTAAAAGCCCGAGCAAAATCAGTCGCTGTCTTTTCATGTGATCCGAATATGCGAGACTGAGAAGCTTTAAGGATAACCTGAAATCACGCGATGCAAACCCTGCTACCCATCATTGGTGTCTTTGCCGTTTTCTCTCCCGCGCTAATGCTGCCCGGCCCTGATTTTGTGGCGGTGGTGCGCAACACCATTGCCCGAGGCAAACGGGCCGGGATCATGACCGCCGCGGGGGTCAGCATTGGCATCACCCTGTATGCAGCGGCCAGCGCGCTGGGGCTCTCAGCACTGCTTAATCGCATTGATGGGCTTGAGCTGATTGTGCGCACGGCCGGCGCGCTATTCCTGACCTATCTGGGTGCCAGGCTATTGCTCACCAAAACGCGCCCGCAGCATCTTGAGCAATCGGTCTCAAAAACCCCACCAGGCCATACCAACCCACTAATGATGGGCTTGCTGGTCAACCTGACTAACCCCAAAGCCATTATTTTCTTCACCAGTATTTTTGGCAGCGCCATCCGCCCGCAGACACCGCTGTGGGTGCTGATCGCGGTGATTGCCGTTGTGGGCCTCAGCGGTTTTCTGTGGTTCTCAACAGTCAGTCTGCTGACCGCTTCCACCGGTTGGCTGATCCGTTTGGAAGATCACCAGCACTGGATCGAGCGGCTCGCCGGTATCGCTTTTGTAGGTTTTGCTGCCAAAATTGGCATCGATCTTTTTTGATCAACCAACAGCACAAGGAGCAACCGGCCATGGCAGATCTCGACTCAAAGGTGATTCTGGTCACCGGGGCGACGCAGGGCATTGGCCAAGCGGTTGCTGAAGCGCTGCTGGCTGACGGCCACCACGTTGTTTTAGCGGCAAGACGTGAGCATGAACTGGATCAGATCGCGCAGCAGTATCCCGATCAAGCTATGCCCGTGGTTACCGATGTTGCCGATCCCGAGTCAGTGGAGCAGCTCTATGCGCGAATTAAGGATATCCACGGCCGTATTGATGTGTTGTTCAATAATGCCGGGGCCTTCATGGCTTCCCAAGAAACAGGCGATGTCAGCTGGGAAGATTGGCGGCGGGTGTTGGCGGTAAATTTAGACGGGGCATTTCTGGTTGCCCGAGGGGCGTTCCGTTTGATGAAAGCGCAACAGCCCCAAGGGGGGCGGATCATCAACAATGGATCGATCTCAGCGCATGCGCCCAGGGTGGGATCTGTTGCCTATACCACGTCTAAACACGCCATCACCGGCCTGACCAAGTCCCTATCACTGGATGGTCGGGCGCACAACATCGCCTGCGGGCAAATTGATATCGGCAACGCCGAGACCCCCATGACCGCCCCCATGAAAGCTGGCATTGCGCAGCCCGATGGCAGCATCGAGCGCGAACCGGTAATGGATGTGCGCCATGTTGCCGACGCCGTTCGCTATATGAGCGGTTTGCCGTTGGATGCCAATGTGCAGTTCATGACGGTCATGGCCACACAAATGCCTTATATCGGTAGAGGCTGAATCGAGCAAGCGATTATCCGGTCGCTACGTTTGCCTTTGAAGTATTTAAGGTTTCGGCTACTTTAATCAGTCGTTGTTTGGCTTGTCGGACATGCCGCTCCATCATATTACCGGCCAACTCCGGATCGCCTTTTTCAATGGCTGCCAGAATATCTCGGTGACCGACATTCGACTCCTGCATCCCTGCGTTCACCAGTGACACGTGGCTAAACAATTGCAGCTCACGCTCGAGTCTGGACATCAGTTGAATCAGCCGTTCATTACCGCTGGCACCATAAATCGTTCGATGAAAAGTCAGATTGGCTTGGTAGTAACCATCCTCATCCTGCTCTTCTTTTAAAACATCCATTCGATCAACTTGCCGGTGCAGGCTATCGATCAGTTCCGGTGTCTTCGACTCCGCTGCCGCCATCGCGCCAATACGCTCGAGTCCGGCGCGCACATCGTAGATCTCAAGGGCATCATTGAGATGGATGACGCGCACATAGGCGCCGCGATTTTTAACGATCTCGATCAACCCGGCGGATGCCAACCGCCCGATGGCTTCTCTGACCGGCCCGCGACTAATGCCGAAACTGCGCGCTAAGCGCGAGTCATTCAGCCGCTCGCCGGTAGCGATATCACCGGCGAGGATCATCTTCTCAATCTCACGATAAGCCAGATCACTGAGTGCCGGCGGACGACTAAACGAACCCGGCGCGGGCACATCCTGCGCTCGAGGATTCATGACCTCCATGTTTTCTCCTCCCTTGGTCAGTCTTGTCTTTATTTTTCCGGCGCTGGTTGCCCCTTTCTACGCTTACTCAACGCAATCAGTGTGGGAGCAGCCAATGAGGCAATAATCAGCACAATCATCACCTGGTTGATTGGTCCCGCTATCAACGACTCAACCCCACCAATCCGAGTGGCCCGCAGGAAGTTCGCTTCAAGCATTGGCCCTAAGATGATCGCCAACATTAGCGCTGGCACCGGGTAGTCCCGAGTACGGAGCATGACCCCTACGAGGCCGAATACAATCATCAAAAGGATGTCAAAGGCAAGAAACCGCCAAGCAAAAGCCCCGGTGAATACCAGCACGGCGACAATCGGCACCAAAATAGCGGTTGGAATAAAGACCACCCGCTGCGCCACACGACAAAGGGCCACACCCAGCACTGCAATCAACGCCGAGGCTAGGAACAACGAAAAGAGTATCGTGTAAGCATCCACCTGAAAGTTATTAAAAAACTGCGGCCCCGGGCGCACGCCATGTAACACCAGCGCGGCAAGCATAATCAAAGTAGAGGCACTGCCAGGTAGCCCCAAGGTCAACATCGGCACCATGGCGCCGGTGGCCGTTGAGTTGTTAGCCGAGTCCGTTGCTACCAACCCTTCGGGATGACCGGTACCAAAACGCTCAGGAGTCCGCGACCACTGCCTGGCCTGACCATAGGACAGAAACGATCCGATCGTTGCGCCAGCACCAGGAATAACACCGACAAAAAACCCAACGAAAGAAGAGCGCAGAATATTGATCTTCTGCGAGAAGCTTTCTTTCATGCCGGCTAGGATTTCACCCAGCCCATCATTGCGTGAATCACTACCGCTTGAGATCGTCTTGCGCCCCAGCAATAGCAGTAGCTCGGAGAAACCAAACAACCCTAGCAATACCGGGATCAGCGGCATTCCGTCATAGAGGTAAGGCACGCCATAGGTGCCGCGCGGGAACGCGGTCATTGAGTCTGCCCCAATTAATGAGACCAAAAGCCCAAAACCCACCACCAACAGGCCTTTGTTCATGTCCCCAGCGGCCAGCGTGCTGACCACCGTCAGACCCAGCAAGGCCACCATCAGCATCTCGGCAGGCCCAAACCGCAGTGCAAACATGCCAAGCACCGGCGCCAGCACAAATGTCATGGTCGCACCCAGCAGCGCACCCCACGAAGAGGCCCCCAAAGACAGGCCTAGGGCATACCCCGATCGCCCGGCTTTGGAGAGCGCATAACCCTCAAGCGTGGTTGCAGCGTTACCCGGTGTCCCAGGGATATTCATTAAAATAGCGGGAATAGAGCCTGCCGCCTGGGCGCCTGAGTAAATAGCGGCCATACAAACGATCGCCACCACAGGTTCCATCAGCAGGGTGAACGGCAACAAAATGGCCATGATATTGGCGTCATTAAAGCCGGGGATGGCGCCCACAAAGAAACCTAAGAAAAAACCCACCAGAAGAAACGCGAGAGTATGGGCCTGAAACAGTGCACTCAGCCCCAATAACATTGCATCTAGATCGTACATGCCGGCACCTGTCCTAATTAAACCATTCAGATCCCGAACGGAGCCGGGACATTAAAGCCCATCGACAGGGCGATCAGATGAAAAAGCACAGCGGCCACAGCGGCCGCGCCAACGGAGAGTGCCGCCCGAGATAAGGGCTTCAGTTTGGCGCCAAGCCCGGCAAGGGGCAGCGCAATAGCCAGGAAGATGACATTGGCGATGTTAAATCCCAGCCACATAAAAGCCGGGAAATAACCCATCGAAATGACGGCAAAGGCGACCCGCTGGCCATGTTCGGCCAACCAGGCCTTAACGGACACCAGTACTGGCTCTGCAGACAACTCATCGGTGCCTGCTTCACGCAGCTTTTTAACTTCTTTGACGGTAACCAGGACACACATCAAAACAATAAACAGAATAATAACGCGCGGCACCCGCTGCGCGCTGCTTGGAGCATTAGCAATGCTCAACCAATACAGCGCCGTCATCACCAAAATGAAGGCAGGCACAAAAAGCGAACGGAAAAGAGATTGAATCGACATAACACCCCTTTTTGAGGATTACCCCTCAAGTCGTGGTGGGGACTAAGCCCCCACCACAAACACGTCCTTTTGTCACAGATGGATTACATCTGCTGGACGTCGCGCTCCATCGAGTCACTATACTCAGACAGCATCGCCAGATAGTCAGCAATAAACTGCTCGGTACGCTCCGGGCCCCATGGGTCAGAGAAGAAGTGCAGATTCTGCTCTTCGGCTGCCTCCAGGAAAGTATCCGAGCGAAGCGCCTGATTGAAGGTCTCTGAGAGTGTCTGGAAGACCTCGGGGAGATTCTCGGCCACCTCCGAGGACACCATGGCACCATAGGGCTCCTGCAGGAACGGCATCTCAAAGTCGAGCACCTCGTTGGCCGGCGGGGCGTCCCACATGCCGGTCGACGGATCGCGCTCGGCAAAGATGCACAGCGCACGAGTCAGCTCAAGCACGTTACCCGCTGACCAATAGGGAGCCATACACAGATCAACGTGACCACCGGCCACCGCGTTACGCGCTGCCGAACCGCCGTCAAACGGCACGACCTTAATGTTAATTCCGGCCCGCTCACGCAGCACCACAGTGGCGGCGTGCGCAGCCGACATTGGGCTGGACACCGACGCGGTCAACTCACGGCCCGAACTGCGGGCGTCATCAATCAGCTCCTGCGCGCTCTGATACGGCGAGTCATTGGCCACTAGTAGCACGTTCGGATCCTGGAAGTAGGAACCAAGCCATGACACCTGATCAGTGGAGAAGGTGTCTGATTGCAGCACATCCAACCACGCCACGTGCGGAGCCGGCGTAAATAGCACCGTATGGCCGTCATGACGGGCATTGGCAAGACCGTTCTGCGCAATCAGGCTGCCGGCACCCGGCATGTGATTCAGCTGAAACGGCTGACGCATGCCCAAGGCTTCCTGCCAGGCCGGAGTGACCAGTCGAACCGAACGGTCGGTACCACCACCCGGGGAAAACGGGATAATGGCTTCCATACGCCGGCTCGGAAAGTGATTGTTGGCAAATGCCGTACCAGTCAGAAAGCTGCCGCCCAGCGCCATACCCGCTGCTGCGGCCGCCGATCCTTTCAGAAACTGTCGACGGCTTGGTGTGAATTTATTGCTCATTCTTAAACCCCTTTTTACACAATCGTTAAAGGCCAAAACTGTCGGGGAGCCACCTTATGACAAGGCTTTTCACAGCAGAGCGGGTGTCGCTTCCATTTCGATTGTGACCCGTCTGATCTGTTGCTCCGAATTCGAGACTCAAATAAAAATTGCAGATTGTCAACAGATAACAAAACTGCTAGCGTCAAAATCACACCAAATCGGTTATGCCAAGGAGTAGAGCTTATGAGCGGTTCATTGCGATCGGGCCAAAAGCCCTTCAGCGAGGTGGTCAGCGACTTCCATTCGGGTTCACAGACGCCCCGCGATTACCTTGAGCGCTGTATAGAAGCGATCGAAGAAAAAGAGGCAACCGTTCAGGCCTTTACATACCAAAATCTTGAGCAGGCACGCGAGGCTGCTGACGCAGCCACAAAGCGCTATGCCAAAGGGCAGACGCTCTCCCCCATTGATGGCATGCCCGTGGGCGTGAAAGACATCATCAACACGCGTGATATGCCAACGGGCATGAATAGCGATATTTACGCAGGACACACCCCGCTGACCGATGCAGCCTGTGTGCATGCTATGAAAGCCGGTGGCGCCTACGCCATGGGCAAAACAGTGACCACCGAATTTGCCATCGCTCGCTCCGGTCCAACCACTAACCCACACAACTCGGCGCATACACCGGGCGGATCATCTTCAGGGTCGGCGGCTGGAACCGCGGCAGGCTTTTTCTCAGCAGCGTTTGGCACACAAACGCAGGGGTCGGTGATCCGTCCTGCCTCCTTCTGCGGTGTCGTTGGCTTTAAACCAACGCTGGGCAGTCTGTCGATGGACGGCGTGCATCCGCTGTCTAAATCTCACGACCACTTGGGCATTCTGGCCGACAGCGTGGATGATGCCTGGTGGCTGGCTCGCTGGGTGGCTGAAAAAGCTCCGGAGCAGGCTCAGCCAGGTCTTGCCGGGCCTTTAAACGGTCCGGTTGCAGCCGCCGCCCCCGCTACAGTGGGCGTGTTGCGCACCAAAGGATTTAATGATCTGGATAGCGCCAGTGCAGCGGCCTTTGAGGCACAACTCAAACGCCTCGAAGCCAATGGCGTAAAGGTCATTGAACCGGATCAGGACCCACTGCTGGCCGAACTGGTCTCGGCACTAGCCGATTCACCGCAGCGATCATTGGAATTGCTGGCCTATGAAATGCGCTGGCCGTACACCGACTACATCGCCGCACATGCCGACAAGGTAGGTGAGCGCATTCACAACCTGGTGGCTGATGGGCAGAAAATGAGTCGGGATCAGTACATTCAGCTGCTGTTGCTCCAGCAGCGTCTGCGCGCGCAGCTTCAGGCATTGACCGGGCGTTTCAGCGCCTTAGTATTGCCCGCCTCATCAGGGCCCGCGCCGGAGGGGTTTGAGTTCACCGGTTCCCGTGAACTGCTGGTCTATAGCACTTTCCTGGGTGCGCCATCTTTCAGCCTGCCGGCCATGGGGGTGAACAACATGCCGTTTGGTCTGCAGCTGATCGGCTTCCACAACCAAGATTATGCGCTGGCCCGTCAGGCCAAGTGGATACTGGGGGAGACCGCGCAGGACTGAGTCGCACGCGATAAGTCCGTTATCAAAAAGCCGGTGATGCAGCACTATGACTGCACCCCCGGCTTTTTTAATTCACATCTAGATATCGATACAAATCTTACCGAAATGCGCACCGCTTTCTTCGTGCCGGAAAGCATCAATCAGCTGCTCAAGCGGAAAGTGCCGATCGATAACAGGTCGAATGCTAGTGGCCTCCATCGCCCGTACCATCGCCTGCTGATCGCGCCGACTGCCCACCAGCACACCTTGCAAGCGCAGTTGACGAAAGAGTGCCGGACCCATCAGGAAATCCCCTTTCACCCCTGTCAGCACCCCAATTAGGGAGATATGGCCCCCAACCGCGGTGGCTACCATCGATTGCGGCAATGTCCCCGGGCCACCCACTTCCACTACATGATCGACACCGCGGCCGTCGGTGAGTCGACGGACCGTTTTTCCCCACTCTGGGTCTTCACGATAATTAATGACGGCCTCAGCACCCATGGCCTTTAATCGCTCAAGCTTTTCATTACTTGAGGAGGTACTGATTACCCGTGCACCCGCTGCAACCGCCAACTGCAACGCGTAAATAGACACACCGCCGGTGCCGAGTGTCAGCACCGTTTGGCCGGGCTGCAGCCCCCCGTTCACAAACAAAGACCGCCATGCGGTCACACCCGCGGTAGTCAGTGTGGCGGCCTCTGCATGGCTCCATCCAGCCGGGGCGCGGGTAAAAGCCGTCGCCGGCCGTGTTACCTGCTCACGGGCATACCCATCGACCCCATCACCCGGGGTCGAGGCAAACCCTTCATTCACCGGATCTCCCGAAGGCCAGTCCAAAAAGAAGGTACTGACCACTGAGTCGCCCACCACAAACTCGCTCACCCCCTCACCCACGGCGGTTACCTCGCCGGCACCATCCGAGAGCGGGATCCGCGACTCATGCTTGGGTGCCATGGGTCCTTTCACGACACCATAATCGTGATAATTCAGGGAACTGGCGCGCAGGCGCACGCTGATCTCACCGCGGCCCGGCGCCGGCGGCAATCCTGTGTCGATCAATTCGATGTATTCGAAACCACCGCCCGGGGGCAGCTGCATTGTTCGGTTTTTCATAGAAAGCCGCTCCACTGACTTGCCTGATCCATCAAGGCTCATGCTGTGGATGCCAACGGACAATTGCAAATAATTAGTGCAGTGCCTGCATGACTTCTGCCCGAACATCGGCGAAAGCTGCCGCGACTTTGACTGCAGGCTCAAGCTGCACCAGTCGGCGATCGCTGCCTGAGCGGGACTTTGTGACCCAGCCATCGGCAATCAGCTGCGAGAGGTTATAGCGAATACCGGTGGCCGAGTAGGGCAACACGGCCATTAGCTGTTTGACCGTAATCGGCTGCCCGGCATCATTCGCGGTAGCGATGACGACAAGAATATCGAGTGGAATCAGTGATGGGCCATAAGGCAGGACCGGCTCAAGCGCCTCGCGCAGCCGTTCGGTGAATTGTGCATCAGAAAGCGTTGTCTGCCGTTCCATGGCGAGCCCCTGTTCACCGGATGAAGTCCAATGACGCTATCCCTGCCACCGGCAAGTCGCAACGCCTTTTATCTACTAAATTAGTAGTGATTTATCCGGTAATCAGGGCAATACGTCGCGTAATAGCGGATTGGGGAAACGACGCTCCAGCGTGACGGCGTAGAAAGCTTCGGTCATCGCCGGCAAGCGATCGGATTCAATCAACTCCCCCCGGTCCAACTCATCACGCACCACGATAGGCGGAATCACCCCTAGACCCACACCCTCGCGGGTCAGCAGACGCAGCATCGCCATATCATCAATCTCAGCGGCGATTTGGGGTTTGATATCAAGCCGCGACAACACGCCATCAATACCAATGCGAAGGGCTGAGGAGCGTGTCGGCAACAACAGCGGCGCAGTGGCCAGGCGCTCAGCCAAGGTCTGGCCAAGCGCCACCAAGGTTGGGGTCCCAATCAGACTGACAGGTTGCTCCGCGATACGATGTACCCGGTAAGGCTCAAGGGCATCAGCCTGTGGTGGGTCATTGGTCAACACGACATCAAGCTGCAGCGCGGTCAGTGCTGAGAACAGCTCTGCCGCGCCCCCGGCCCTAAGCACCACTTCAACATCGGCGCGATTGAGGACCGGCTTGAGAAAGCTCAACTGGAAATTACGCGACAACGTGGCCAGCGCGCCCACGCGCAGCGCCTTTCTTGAATGCCCTGCCTGCTGCAGCGTTGCGATCAACTCATCGCCGGTATCAAAAATGGTATCGGCATAATCCAGCGCGATACGGCCAGCCTCGGTTAACCGTAGAGTGCGGCCCTGTCGCTCAAACAGGGCCTGACCCAGGCGATCTTCAAGCTGCCGAATCTGGGCAGACAGCGCCGACTGCGAGACATTCAGGCGCTGGGCGGCACGCGTTAGATGCCCCTCATGCGCCACCTCACGGAAGTAGCGCAGATGGTGATAATTCAGTGCCGCCACAGCGATAGCCTACTTCATAGCCCGTATTGCTCCCGGGCGTAGTCGCCCAGACCCACGGCATCAAGCTTGGCCAAGGGGGCCAGGAAGGTCACCTGAATGACACCCGGCGCCCGACCAATTTCAATCGCTCCGTTCACCGTGGCCCGATTGCGCACCTCCGGCACCGTCATATCCAAGAGCTTTGCTGCGCGCTCAAGACCGTTATCAATGGCCTCATTCAAGTTGGCCGCGGTGCCAATGACGGAGATTGGTGCGGTTTCCTCCAACGCCGCCAGCCCCCAGCGCTTGGCAAGGCGCTCGCCTTTTGCCTTTTCTTCGGCACTGAAAGGCCGGGCCAACGGCGGCAGATCCTCAACCAGCGGGAAGAGTACGGGGCCATCGATCGGGTAGTCTTTCACCACCTCGACCTGCAAAGTGACACTGCCCGCAACATCCATCGTGTGGCCAGCAATCTCGCCATCGCCTTGGCCTGCATGCATATCACCTAAATAGACGCCGCCACCCTTCACCTTGACCGGGGCTACCAAAATGGCGCCGGCTCGCACGGCATCAATATCCATATGGCCATCGGTTTTGTGTTCGGCCAGCTGCTCGGCGCTAATCGCATAGTCATGCGGTGCACCAACCAGGAATGCCCCAAAGTCGCCCGCATTATGGCTATCGGGCATAGCCATCGACGGGCAACTGCCTAACTGCCCCAGGAACGGGCGCATACGAATCAGTGTCCCGGGCATGTCCGAAGGCGCATAGTTCAGGATCGAGTGCTGATGGCTGCCATCGGGCAGTGCCGCGTAATGATCAGCCTGATGCCCGATTTTTTCAGCGGCCTCTTTGGACATTGTCACGCCCACACTGCGGGTGTCGTCAAAACTGACCGTGTAGCCATGCACAATGGCAAATGGCGTCACTGGGTTATTACAAACATCGCAGCGCACCGATTCCTGACCAATACCCTCGACATGCGTCTCGGGCCACAGGGTGTCACAGGTGGGACAGCGGGCAGCCACATAGGGGTCACCCAGACAAAACCCCTCGGGCGAGGAATCATGTCCAGAGGCGGTCGCCAATGCGGTGACCGTAATATCGCGAATGCGGATCGCCATGCCATCCCCCACCTCGGCGCCTACGACCTCCACCGGACGGGTCACCTCATGTCCGCCACGCAGACTGGGAGTAATCATCGGCCCCCAGCACCCCGGCGCGGTGTTGGCAATGATGGTGCCGCCATTTTCAATAGGCCCCAGCATGGGCTCATCGGGATTAAGGACTGAATTAGTGAATTCATTGACCACGAGGCTTCTCTGCGCGGTCCGTTTGGCTTTATCGAGCATCGTCTTCCTCCGGCGTGGGTTTACCTTGAGTATAACGACTGAGCCCACACCCGCCAGCAGGGGATAACAATCTGTGGTTTACAGGTCATAATGCAGACACACCGCACATGGAGCGCATAACAATGAAACGCTTTTGGCAACAGACTCGAATCCTAGCCATTCTGGCACTCTCGCTACTGCTGGTTGCCTGCGCCTCGGTCAGTGGCAGCGGGCAATTTAATCAAACTTATGATTTCGACAGCATTGAGCGCACGGCTGTAGTTTCCGTGGAGGGTATTGGTGGCGATGCCTCACGCGATCAGATTGCGATTATGTTCAACCAGGCACTGCTCGGCCTTGGCTACAGCCCAATCGAGCGCAGCCAAATTAATGCTGTCCTTGATGAACAAGATTTCTCACGCTCGACCATCACCAGTGCCTCAGGCGCTGCCCAGGCTGGACGCATTCTCAACGTGGATACCGTCGTGCTGATCAATCTGCCGGAGTATGGCGACACGATGAGCATGAGCGCGCAGATGATTGATGTCGAGGACGGCACGATTCTCTGGTCGGCCTCAGGCAGTGCCAGCACAGGTGCCAGCATGACCCGCCGGGCCGGTCAGCTGCTGGGTGCTATTGGTGGCGGCATCATTGGTGCCGAGATCGGCGGTGATTCAACCGGTACGGTGGTCGGTGGCGTCGGTGGCGCCATGGGCGGCGATATTATCGGTGAGGCCCTGACACCTCAGCGCCAAGAGCAGGTAGCCATTCTGATCGACCGGCTTACGCAAAGCTTGCCAGCGCGCTAGTTAGCGGCTGGCCTTTGTGACCACTCGGCGAATCGGCGCCGGTAACGTTTATAGCGTGGGAATCCCCACATAAAGATACCGGTTACGCCAAAAGTCATTAGTGCAATCGCCGTAACATCAGCAAACAAGGTACCAAAGCGCGGACTTAACCATCCAAGCTCGTGGAAAGTGCCGAAAACTCGGCCCCAATAAATTTTTCGATGTAACAACGCCCCATCCGGGGAGAAAGTTCGCCTCACATATCGAGTTTTTGTGTAGTAGTGGCCGGTATCGGCGGCCACGATTATCCGCCCCTGCGGTTTGATGAACTCATAGACTCGAAAATCGTGATAAGTGGTGTTGGAGGCTTCGGTGACAGCGCTGTCACGCCAGAATTGGCTGGCAATTGCGTACCCTTGCTTTGCCGAGAGCGGTGTCTCAAGCTCCTCTGCGGCAAGCATTGTCTCATCGAACTCGTTATTTGGGAGCAGAGTGAGCACCAGATCCTGGTGATGAAAATAAAAACCCGAAATGCCGAAAAGTATGATCCATGGCATGACAAACACCCCTAGCCAGCCATGAACCAAACGCACCCATCTAAAGAACATCATCATTTGCATGTCCTATGCTTTTATCTCTCTCTTCGGTAAACCGAGAGGAGATGGAATATTTCTTAATCCTGCCAAGAACCCTAAAAAGAGGGACTGTGCTTAATTTCCTGTGCGAACCCATTTCCTGAATCGCATCAGGAAAAAAACGGTAACCGACCGCTGCCACATCAAAGGCCTCACCTCGCGAGTAAGCAATCCGCTGTCCAACGATCAGTTTTTCACTCAAATCAGCCACTCTCAAAGATTCGGGGATAGGCCGCCTCATCCGCAAAGGCAAACCTAATGCCACGAAATGATTCTGTTTAAGATCCCAAAGGAGCAAATCGTCGGCCATCACTTGGCGTCTATTTAGCGCTTGAGAGAACACGAGTGACGACTTGCCTGACCCCTTGCTCCCAAAAATTACCAAAGTCTTTTGGTCATCTCGGTAAGCCGCCCCATGCAAGAGCACAACTGCCCCCGATTTAGCTTTAACCCAATACGCGATGGCTAGAAAAACAAAATTCAGCGCATCAACTAAATCAAAAGCGATGCCTGGTTTGTCGATCGTCAAGCTATCGATTTCGTACCGCGCGCCGAGACGTCTGACCGCAATCTCACATCGGTCGCCCGGCGCACCCGAGAGAATCTTCCAACCAGATAAGGTGCCTTTTAGAAGCTTGATGAACGCCGGGGGACATCGGAGGTTAATGACTACATCACCCCCGATGAGCCTGGCGTTTTCTAGCGGTCCACTGATGCCATCTACTGCCACTCGCCACCGCGAATCTTGCAGTAGCTCTCGGTGTGAAAGCGGTTATCTGACTCCAGGTTCACCACCCGACATAGCCGAGTTCCGTCGGACCGTGTAGAGATGATCTCGAACTGGTAAACCCCATCAGCGGTGTCTCCAGTGTATCCGTCTGGCTGACTGTCGAGTGCTGCGAACAGACCAGGCGCCTGAGCCCGATCGAGGTTCGGCATCGATGCACATCCTGCCAGCACCATAATCAAGACCACGGTGATTAAGCCTTTCATTGGAAATCCTGAAGCACGCTTGAGATATTGTCGTCGGTCACCGGTTCAAGGCCATCGTCCGCAAGAGACTGGTCTACCGAGCTAGTTTGATTCTCCCGAGCCGTTGAATCGAAAGCGTCACTTCCACTCAACGAATCATCTGGGCCAGATGGAGAGCTGGGGGATGAAGCACCGAAGTCATTATCAGAGCTACCTGATGAACCAACACTGCCCCCATCGCTGGGGCTGCTTGATCCGCCTCCGGCGCTGGAGCTGCCGCCGTCGGAGCTACTGCCTCCCGAGTTGCCACCGCCACCGGAACCACCGCCCGAACCGCCACCAGAACCACCGCCCGAACCGCCACCAGAACCACCGCTATCGTCACTGGCCCGGGCTTGACCCGCTAATAGCCCCATAGTGGGGAGCGCGACCGCTGCCCCCAATATCATTCGAAGAAGTGAGCGACGTATCATCGTGTTATCTCCATTGTGTCAATCTATTGAAAACCCTCTCGCCGGGGACAGCTAACCGCACCTGTTGGTGTCTGATCAATAAACCTAAGTTCGATGAGCACCCAAACCGCTCATTCTCTTGCCGCTGCGTCTCCCGTACCACGATTGAGAAGCGGCGGCCCCATGAGCTCTTCAATAAAAAGCGCTAACAATTCAGCTCTGCTACCTGTATCGGATTTTCGATAGACCGCGTTGAGCTGCGCTTTAACCGTGCCCACGGCGCTTCCGCGCAACTCTGCGATCTCATTGATGGAAAATCCTTTAACGACCAAAGCGGCAACATCATGCTCAGCACGTGTTAGCCCCCAGGACTCGAAACGTGCCTCGATAACATCATGTAAGGCCGATGATGCGCGTGAGACACTGCGCTGCAGGTATTGCTCACGTCTTAGCTGACGGGCCAAGTAGCGTGCCTCAATGACAATCGCAGCAATGAGTGTAAGCGTGGCCAAAAACTCCGTTAGCAAATGCGCATCAAGCTCAATTGAGAGACCACCGGCACGAAAATCACCCACCACGTCAATCAAAAAGAAAGCCGCACAGCCTGCCTGGAGCAGAATCAGAAGGATTAAGGAAAACGGTTTACTCTGCGACATAGAGATTCACTCGATTGATGGTGCTTGTAGGGCATGATCATTGCCTGCAGCAGGTTGACCCGCATGCGGATGCCTACTGATACCACAGGCGCTAAGTGAATAACCACGGCAAGTGCCTTCGAAAGCGCTGCCAGTCAGACATGAAAGGGGCTATGCTTTGGGATTACCTAGAGTAGGTAAGCGAGGCCATGTATGGTCGATGAACTACTAAAACGCAACGAATCCTGGGCCGATGCTCAGCTTGAAGAGAACCCCACCTTTTTCGAGCGGCTTGCTGAAGGCCAGCACCCGGAGTTTTTCTGGATTGGTTGCTCGGACAGTCGGGTACCGGCCAATGTCATTGCGCAACAGGGGCCTGGAGAGGTGTTTGTTCATCGCAATGTCGCCAACGTCGTCCACTCCAATGATTTAAATCTGCTGAGCGCGCTTGAGTTTGCGATCGAGACATTAGATATCCGCAAAATCCTGGTCTGCGGCCACTATGGCTGTGGCGGCGTCCGGGCCAGCACCGAGGCCCGGCAGCATGGACTGGTTGATCATTGGCTTGAACCTATCCGGCGCCTAGCGAACATCCACAGCGCAGAGCTCTCGGCATTGCCCAGCCCCATAGCTAGGGAGAATCGTCTGGCCGAACTCAATGTAATCGAGGGCGTAACGCGTATTAGCCAAACCCCCATACTACGTTCCGCCTGGGATCGGGGTTTACCGGTCAGAGTCCACGGACTGATTTACAATCTGCATGACGGACATTTGCGTGATTTAGGCATGACCGCCACCTCGCCACTTCCAGAGCCTCATTGACAGCAACTATCGATCCTGCGCTGTCATTGCATTTTCCCTCGCGCGGCTTACCGCCTATCATTGGCGTTAACCATTTAATTGCATTAACGCAGGATCCATCGACATGCCGATGTACAGCGCCAAACCCAATGCCCGCCACGACGATATCCCACGCCTTGGGATATTGGTCACTAACCTTGGCACCCCGGATGCCCCGACCCCTTCGGCGTTGCGTCGTTATCTTGCTGAGTTTCTAGGCGACCCAAGAGTCGTTGAGATCAACCGCGCCCTGTGGTGGGTCATTCTGCACGGTATCGTGCTGCGCACCCGGCCGCGCAAATCTGCTGCCGCCTATGCCGAGGTCTGGGAGGAAGGCGGCTCCCCGTTGCTGACCATTAGCAAAGCACAGGCAGCAGGCATTGAAAAACGCTTGGCCGATAAAATCGATGGGCCATTCAGCATTGAGTTGGCCATGCGCTACGGCAACCCCTCTATCCGCGATGGGCTTCGCAAACTGCGCGAAAAAGGGGCTGAGCGTATTCTGGTATTGCCACTCTACCCGCAATACTCAGCCACCACCGTGGGCTCAACCTATGATGCGGTGTTTGATGAACTCAAAAAATGGCGGTTTATTCCAGAGCTTCGCCTGATTGGCCAGTATGCCGATGACCCGGGCTATATCGAGGCACTGGCCAATACGATCCGCGAGCACTGGGAAGAACACGGCAAAGCCGAGAAAATGCTCTTTTCTTTCCACGGTATGCCGCGGCGCTATCTGCTTAATGGCGATCACTACCATTGCCAGTGCCAGAAGACCGCCCGCCTTGTCGCCGAGCATCTGGAACTGCCCGATGACTACTGGCAGGTGACCTTCCAGTCCCTGTTTGGCAAAGAAGTCTGGCTGCAGCCCTACACCGATGAGACGGTGGAGGCGCTTGCTAAATCAGGCATGAAGAAACTAGATGTCATCTGCCCCGGATTCTCGGCGGATTGCCTTGAAACGCTTGAAGAGATCGAGGGTGAAAACGCTGAGATCTTTGAAGAGCATGGTGGTGAGTCGCTGCGCTACATCCGTGCACTGAATGATCGCGATGATCATCTGGACATGCTTACCCAGCTAGTCGTGGATCATGTGCAGGGCTGGCCCGAAGCCAGCGCGGACATTAAACGCAGCCGTCGCGATCCACAGGCCACCGGCGAGCGCGCCAAGGCGATGGGTTGCGATCACTAAAGATTCAATGGCCCGGGCGTTCCGGGCCATGGGTTTACTGATTGATAAGTTTCATGGATAAATTCCTTGATATCAGGGTCTTATTTTTTTGAACTGCAAGTATTCAGGCCAAAAATGCTGTAAGCCGGGCAATAACTCACGACAGAGGTGGCCAGCGGAATGATGCCAATCCAGCCCCAGCTCATGCCCTCACCGAACACGGCTAAGGCAATCAATAACAGCCCGCCGAGTGCACGGACGGCACGGTCAATAGTTCCGACATTTTGCTTAAACATTAAACGCACTCCTTTATTTGGATATCACCAGTAGGCGCGCTCGTCAGAGGGGCAATCAGTGATGAAGTCACAGAGTATTGGACAGACACTGGGAGAACATGACCCCAGTCATGTTTATGGGCAGGACCATCCGGCATTGATGGCGGTTGAGGCAGCCACCCGTGAGGTGATACTGAACAACAGCCAACGGATCGAGATACCCGCCGGGACCCGAATTTTCGGCCCGGGTGATCCCTGCCACGGACTGCCGCTGGTTTTGCGCGGTGAGGTGCGGGTACAGATGACCGGCGCCTCGGGTAACGAGATTGTGCTCTA
>CBFIIM010000027.1:0-16658 GCA_965662395.1 Spiribacter sp.
GTACGGATGCACAGTGGCCGAGGTGCTCAACGCCCTTTGCCTCAGATGGCTTCGATTGCAAGCCTTCCGAGGCACCCCGGTAGCAGCACACCGAAATCGGCAATCCATAGCGCCGCGGCGCCTCCCAAAAAAGTCCTCAATTGGCTCAACGATAGGCATTGCCGATTTTGAGTGCTTTTATCGGGGTGCCTCGGCAGGCCGCGGGGCGAAGCCACTAAGGATTCAACAGGCTCAAAGCGCTGGCCGCTATGCATCCATTCGTCTGAATCTGTCTGCCTGTCGCGAAGCCCCGAGGAAAGCACTCGGAAGCGGCACGGCACCAAGCGGCATGACACCCAACAGCGTGATAACCGAAGTGATTAACCGAACAACGTCGCCGCAAGCACCGGGACGTAGGCATCCACCAGCAACACGGCAAACAACGCCATCAAATAAACGATGCTAAAGCCAAATGAGCGCATGGGCAGGGATCGATCGTCTTCATGACGCAGCAGCGCCACACCAAACCACAGGTAACGAGCCCCAAGTGCCAGCGCGCCGGCTAGATAGATCAGCCCACTCATTCCCGTGGCAAACGGCAGAATGGTCACGCCAACCAATAGAACTGTGTAGAACAGGATCTGCCAGCGAGTAAAGCGATCTCCATGAGTGACCGGCAGCATGGGAATATCCACGCTGGCGTATTCTTCTCGCCGATGGATGGCAAGCGCCCAAAAATGCGGAGGCGTCCAGGTGAAGATAATCAGAAATAGCAGCAGTGCATGCGGGTCGATCGTGCCGGTCACCGCCACCCAGCCCAGCACCGGAGGCGCTGCGCCGGCTGCACCGCCAATCACAATATTCTGCGGTGTGGCACGCTTAAGAAACAGTGTATAGATAAACGCATAGCCGATCAGCGAACCTGCGGTCAGCCAAGCGGTTAACGGGTTCACCGCAAAGTAGAGCAGGGACAGTCCACTGACTGCTAACACCACGGCAAACGCAACCGCATGGGTAATGCGCAAATGGCCGGTGGGCAGCGGACGGCCCCGGGTGCGCTTCATGCGGGCGTCAATCTGTCGATCCACCAGATGATTAATAGCCGCCGCCGATCCCGCCGCCAACGCAATCCCTAAATTACCCACGATCAGGGCATTCCAGGGGATGACACCAGGACTTGCCAGTAACTGGCCCACGATGGCCGTAAAGACCATCAACGCGACTACTCCTGGCTTAGTCAGCTCGTAGTAGTCACGCCAATGATGAATCAGGTGCTGTAGCGGCGCCTGATCTTCAGCCCGGGTTGTCGCTTCAACGATTCGGCTCATGACGTAATCAGAGGTCGCCTGACGTGTATGGCGGTGACCAGCACCAGTAACAAAAATGCAGCTCCGGCATTGTGCGCGACCGCCAGGCCGAGTGGCAAGCTATAGATCACATTGGCAATACCAATCAGTATCTGCGCGCTTAATGCCACGCCCAGCGCTGCACCTAGCCCTCTGCCAATTCCACCGCTGCGCCACAGCCACCAGGCCAGCGCGCCCAACACGATGGCCGCCACAATGGCTCCGGCCCGATGGGCTAAATGCACGGCCATGCGTGCTGGATGATCAAGCACTCCAAATTCGTAGTTAACACCCAATCCTCGCCAAAGCACGAAGCCTTCCTCGAAGTCGGCGCGATCCGGCCAGTATTCGCCGAGGCTGCAGGTTGGGAATTCATTGCAGGCCAATGCGGCGTAATTGGTACTGGTCCACCCGCCGAGCGTAATCTGCCCGACCGCGACCACCAAGCCGGCCGCCAGGAACGCACCCAGTCCACGACTGGCTGCCAGCCGCCCGGTACCCCCCAGATAATTACATCGCAGCGTGACCCACCACAGCAACGAGAGTGTTGTCAGCCCACCCAGCAGATGCGCCGTCACCACTGCAGGCTTCAGCTGCCAAGTCACTGTCCAGGCCCCGAGAATGGCCTGGAACGTGACAAAGGCCACCAAAAACAACGGGATGCGCCAAGATTGGCCGGGCCGATGCCGCTGCTTCCAGCCGAAGAATGCCAGGCCGTAGATCAGCAGCATCAGAATCCCAGCCAGATAGCGGTGGACCATTTCCCGCCATCCCTTGCCGATATGCACCGGCGTATCCGGAAAGGCTTCGTTTGCCGCCGCAATGGCCTCAGGCGTGTTCGGCACATCCCATTGGCCATAACAACCCGGCCAGTCAGGACAGCCTAATCCGGCATCGGTCAAACGCACCCAGGCGCCAAGCACCACCACACACAAAGTGATCGTGGTGGCCAGAAGGCTCATGCGAAAAAACCAGGGATGGGATTTCATCGATTGGTCGCCTCCTCAAGCGCTCGACGCTCCGCCTCTTCCTTCGCTAGACGCAGCAGTTTTTCCAAATCATCCAACAGACCCGCGGCATCCAGCGGCGCGGCATACCGCAATACATGAAAGCCCCGGTAATCGACAATATGTGCAGCCATTCGAGCCCCTTCATGCGTACTGAGTGCGCTAACCAGGGGCAGGGGCGCACTCATGTTGTGGATACCGGTTTCAAACTCGCCCTCAAGGACGGGATCGGCCACAGTATTAGGCTGCAATACAATCAACTGAACCCGATCGATACTGCGATCCAGTGCAATACGAACCCGCTGCAACTCATCAATGGTTTCAAGACAGGCCCTGTCGCAAGGGGCCTGTCGCGGCACCACCAACAGCCAGTCACCTGCTAGCACCGGCGCTTCACCGCTTAGCGTCGTCCAATCGCCGGGATTCAGCTGCTCTGCTGGCTGCACCAGATCTCCATTATTGGAGAAGGCGTCGGGACGCCAATCGGTGAAAACCATCACCATCGCCGCAATTGTCGGCAGAAAAAACAGCGCAAGCAGGACAATCAGCTGCCAGCGTCCCTTAAACCATTGCATCAGGTTGATCCCCTGTTGTTCTTATAGCGTCGAGTGTTTACGACAAGCCAGATCACAGTTAGTGCCGCAGCCAGTGAAAACCACTGCACGGCATATCCCTCGTGACGCTCTGGCCCGAAGCGCCAAGCATCGCGACCGGCACGGCGCAGCTGAATATCGGTGGCTAGCGATCCCTCAATCAATAGGTGATCGGCCAGTGGTGCACCCAGCGCATCGGCCATGTAACCAAAATCCAAATATTGTACTCGCCTTGGCCAAGCGCCGGGGGTGTCGGATGGCTCGCCTAACCGAATCCCGACCGAGGGCCCCCGTCCGATTCTGCCGGTGACTGTCGCCCGGTTATCCGCACCCATGACCCTGTCAGGCAATGGCAGATCCGGCATCTGATCCCGACCCTCGACAATTGGAATAAAGCCCCGATCAACCAGGACCATTCGATCAGTTCCCACCAACTCCAGCGGGGTCAGAATTCGATACCCCACCTGGCGATCAACGACCTGATTATCGAGAAGAAACTGCCGATCAAGCCGATAAACACCGTCTGCGCTAACCCGACGAAATTCATGCGTGGCCAATGTGGTCGGCGTACGGTTCAGGTCGACAACCTCGGCACGCGTCGCCTCAGCGCGAGCTGCCAGCTCATCCCACTTCTGCTCCGCACGCCCTAGTTGCCAGGTACCCAATGACAGCAGCAAGGCCAGTAACAACAGATAAGCAATAGTCGGCAGCAGCGTCGGGGCAAACACCCAGTTACCGAAACGCACTCCGCTCAGCAATGCCATGATGCTTTATACTTTGGGCAAAGCCAGCAAGGACGTCCTATGGATCTCGCGATTCGCATCACCATCATCGTCACGCTCTTCATTATCGTGGCTAGCCTTGGATCAGCGCTCTTTTATCTCATGCGGGATCGCGGGGATTCGCGGCGTACGCTTAATGCGCTGAAATTGCGCATCGGGCTATCGATTCTGTTATTTCTGTTGATTCTGCTGGGCTATTTCACCGGCGTGCTGACACCCAATCAAAGCCCGCTGTCTTAACCAAACCACTCTGCCGATTGGGGTTGACCACCGGCAGAGTGATCGGGTTATGTGTTTGCCTAAAGAATGTAGACGAAGATGTAGAGCCCCAGCCAGACCACATCCACAAAGTGCCAGTACCAGGCCGACGCCTCAAAACCGAAGTGCGAGTTTGGCTGGAAGTGGCCTTTCATGCACCGCAGCGTAATCACAAGCAGCATAATCGTGCCAATCAGCACGTGCATACCGTGAAACCCAGTCAACATAAAGAACGTGGACCCGTAAATCCCAGTATCCAGACGCAGGTTCAGATCGACGTAGGCGTGGTAGTACTCATACATCTGCAGCCCTAGGAAGATCGAACCCAGAGCTACGGTAAACCACATGTAGGTGATCAGACGGCCGC
The DNA here is from genome assembly GCA_965662395.1 of Spiribacter sp. Taxonomy (GTDB): domain Bacteria; phylum Pseudomonadota; class Gammaproteobacteria; order Nitrococcales; family Nitrococcaceae; genus Spiribacter. Next base: position 4,333 of record CBFIIM010000027.1, read on the forward strand.
GATTGCCTTCTTTAAGGGCGTGATGAGCCACCGTTAGCGTCATACCCGAGGTCAACAGGATCAGGGTGTTAATCGTCGGCAACGGCCAAGCGCCCATCGGCTGCCATTCCAGGTCCGCCATACCGGGACCTGCTGTCGGCCAGCTCAGCACCATCGAATCCCAAAGTAGACGACTGGTGGCCGGATCTTCACCCGATAGCCACGGCACAGACAGGGTACGTGCATAAAAAAGCGCACCAAAGAAGGCGGCAAAGAACATGATCTCGGAGAAAATGAACCAGATCATGCCCCATCGGAACGAGCGGTCAACCTGTTCGCTATACAGCCCTCTGACGCCTTCTTTGACGACATCACCAAACCATCCGATCACCATCCAGGCGGTAATCAGAACGCCTGCGGCGAGCACGAAGGGTCCAGCCCCGATCCCCTCAAGATAAAGGGCGATTCCCACAACGAGAGCGGTAAGCCCTACGCTGCCGATGATCGGCCAATTGCTGCCATGGGGTACGTAATACCCGCCTTGTGCTTGCGCCATGCGCTGTCCTCTCTACTCCAAATCCTCAAGGCTAAAGGCGCTCGAGGAATACCCCCAGATAGATACCCAACACAACCAGCGCCAGGAGGAACACCGTCCAGCGGATATTCCGCCTGGTTCGCCGGTCGACTTCTTTATTGATCATCGGTTAGCGAATGACCGGTGGCGTGTCGAAGGTGTGATGCGGCGCCGGTGAAGGCACCTCCCACTCCAGTCCTTCGGCACCTTCCCAAGCACACGCTTCGGCTTTCTGGCCGCCACGGATGCACTGCCAGAGCAGATACACAAAGATCAGCTGCGCGAAGCCAAAGCCGAATCCACCGATGCTGGAGATCATATTCCAGTCAGCGAACTGCACCGAATAATCGGGAATGCGGCGTGGCATACCGGCTAGACCCAGGAAGTGCTGCGGGAAGAAGAGCACGTTCACAAAGACCACTGACAACCAGAAGTGCCACTGACCAAGGCGCTCGCTGTACATGTACCCGGTCCACTTCGGCATCCAGTAGTAGGCAGCGGCCAAAATGGCGAACACGGCACCCGTCACCAGCACATAATGGAAGTGCGCCACCACAAAATAGGTGTCGTGGTACTGGAAGTCAGCCGGCGCAATCGCCAACATCAGACCTGAGAAACCACCGATGGTGAACAAGAACACGAATGCCAAGGCAAACAGCATTGGGGTTTCGAAAGTCATGGCACCGCGCCACATCGTCGCGACCCAGTTAAAGACCTTCACGCCCGTCGGCACCGCGATCAGCATCGTGGCGTACATAAAGAACAACACGCCTGCGACCGGCATACCCACCGTAAACATGTGATGCGCCCAAACGATAAACGACAGGAAGGCGATCGATGCGGTGGCATAGACCATCGAGCTGTAGCCAAACAGCGGCTTGCGCGCAAAGGTCGGGATGATCGTGGAGATAATGCCGAAGGCCGGCAAAATCAGGATGTAGACCTCAGGATGCCCGAAGAACCAGAAAATATGCTGGTAGAGCACCGGATCACCACCACCGGCGGCGCTAAAGAATGTCGTGCCGAAGTACTGATCGGTCAGCAGCATCGTAATCGCGCCGGCCAGCACAGGCATCACCGCAATCATCAGATAGGCAGTGATCAACCAGGTCCACACAAACAGCGGCATTTTCATCAGCGTCATGCCGGGTGCACGCATGTTCAAAATGGTTGCGATCACGTTAATCGATCCCATGATCGAGCTGATACCCAGCACATGAATGGCAAAGATCACAAACGGGAATGCCGTACCGGTCTGCAGCATTAGCGGCGGGTACATCGTCCAACCACCGGCCGGTCCACCACCTGGCATAAACAGTGTGGAGAGCAGGATGGCAAAGCCAAACGGCAGCAGCCAAAAGCTCCAGTTATTCATCCGCGGCAACGCCATATCTGGGGCGCCCACCATCAACGGAATCATCCAGTTGGCCAAACCGGTAAAGGCTGGCATGACCGCACCAAAGATCATGACCAACGCATGCATGGTCGTCATTTGGTTAAAGAAATAGGGGTCAACCAACTGCAGTCCGGGCTGGAACAGCTCGGCGCGGATAACCAGTGCCATCGCTCCACCCACCAGGAACATGGCCAGGGAGAAGAGCAGGTACATCGAGCCGATGTCCTTGTGATTGGTGGTCACAAGCCAGCGCTTCAGCCCGGTTGCCTCCGCCTCGTGATGTGCGTGATCGTGGGTTGTTGCCGTCATTTCAAACGTCTCCCGTTAAAAATGCTCACTTAGCGCGACGCTAACTGGTCGCTGACTTCACTTTGGTCTTCCTGACTGGCAGTCGCCGCGGCGTCACTGTCGCCACGCTGATCTGCTAACCAGGACTCGAATTCATCTTTTTCCACCGCTTCGACCACGATTGGCATAAAGCCATGGTCTCGGCCACACAGTTCAGCACACCGGCCGCGATAAACGCCGGGCTCATCGATCCGTGTCCAGGCCTCGTTAACAAAGCCGGGGATTGCGTCTTTCTTCCAGCCTAGGTCCGGCACCCACCAGGAGTGGATAACATCGCCGGCGGTAATCTGGAAACGGATCTTAGTATCCACCGGCACGACCAGACGCTTGTCGACGTTCTGCAAATAGTTATCCACCGAAGCGGGCTGAATGCTGGAGCCCAACTGACGAGCGCGGTCACTGTCTACGTCTAGTCGGCTAAGGAACTGCACGTCCTCGTCGAGGTACTCATAGCCCCAGAACCACTGATAGCCGGTTACTTTGACGGTGAGCTCTGCTTCGCTGGTGTCATCCAAATCAATCAGCACCCGGGTGGCGGGCACAGCCATGGCCACCAGAATGACCAATGGGATGACGGTCCATACCACCTCAACCGCAGTGCTGTGGTGGAATGTCGCCGGTTTCACGCCGCGCGACTTTCGGTGACGGAAAATCGAGTAAAACATAGCGCCAAACACGACCACGCCAATCACGACGGTGATTAAGAAGATGGTCATGTGCAGGTCATAAATCTGCCGGCTGGACTCGGTGACTCCCCGAGTCATATTGATCAAGCCAAGATCGGCGGCGGCGGGTGCCGCCCATGCCATCAGCCCGGCCAGAACTCCAGCGATCCCCAGTTTGCGACTGGCGCTCATATTGCTCATCCCGTCCTGTCTCCCAGAGTATGCGAAGAACCAACCGCAAACGTTGTGCTTGAGCAGTCGGCCGGCATCACCAATGACGCGCCGTCGTCTCCACACCGTGCCATTGGCCCGATACACCGACGAAGCTCGCGTGCAAGGCTGCGACGCTCCTCCGGCTCGAGAAAGTCGCCAAGTTTAACCTCTCGGCCGCGAGAACGCAGCACCAGCTCTGTCTGTTCCCAGCGCCGAGGTAACTGGCGATGAATTACTTCCGTCCAGGCCTGGTCAAGCTCCCAGACCTGCTCGACCCGTCCGCGACCTTTTTCGACGCGGATCCGTCCGTCCTCGACCGAGACGATTTCCCGATCAAGTGAACGTCTGGCCGAGACATAAAGCGCAATGCCTAGCGCCGTCAGCTCGATGCCCGCAAACGGCAGAACCGGCCAGAACCCCATAAAGGTACAAACCAGAGCAACACCCAAACATCCAGCGCTTAGCGCCAGATATATCCGCACGGTTTGCCCCCAGTTCGGAGCAATATTGGGTGCCAGCACAAATTGACGCCCACCCGTTTTGTTATTGGTCGCCCGTGTGGTCATGGCCGAATTTCATGCGCCTGGTTAGTTGATCGGAATCAAGTCTAGAGCAGTATGCGGCGCGAGAAAAGCGCCTAGCATGCGATTTTTAGAGTCAGGATGTCCGCCGAGGAATGACTAATGTCTCAAGCGGCAGCCGAACTTCCCCACCTCTCTCCGACTGCTGCGGCTGGCTTTCCGTTCCCCACGCATGGCCATAAGCAATCTCCCAGGTTGCCGGCAGTCGGCCCTCAGCATCACGATATTGTTCATAGGCAGCACACATAGCAGCCCATTGCCGAGGCGTAAAAAGCCCATCCCGCCGGCCTTTGAGGGCGTTACGAAGCCCTAAATCGGTCAGGTCATCAATCAGCCCCTCAACTGCCTCATAGGTCAGGGTGAAATGCTCCACATCCATGACCGGATCGGCCAGCCGGGCACTGGCCAGCGCATCGCCGATGTCATGCATATCCACAAAACCATGGACATGCGGTGTGGTATCAACGGACTGCCAGGCCAGTCGAAGCTCCTGCAAGGTATCGGGGCCATAGGTCGAAAACATCAGCAGGCCGCCGGGTTTAAGCACCCGCTGCAACTCTCGGGCTGTCGCCGATAGGTCATCCACACGATGCAGTGCCAAATTAGAGAAAATCAGATCGACACTGTCGTTAGCAAAGGGCAGCGCACCGAGCCCGGCACAAACACCCGGCAAGCGACGCCAGCGACCACCACGGCCTCTAGCCTGCCTCACCAAAGGCTCGACGGAATCAAGCGCAAAATAACGCGTTTTAGGATAGCGCTTGCGCAAATCCGCACTCATCAGCCCACCGCCACAACCCAGATCAACGATTGTTTGAGGTTGCAGATGCACAAAATCCAGCCGCTCGATCAGCCGACGCCCCACCTCTCGGTGCAAGACTGCGGCGGCGTCAAAACGAGGGGCGGCGCGCAACAAGTGCCTGCGCAGAGTTCGTGGATCGAGAGCAAGCGGGTTATCAGTCATTGGCTCCATCCGCTTATGCTGCCACATCCCACCACCGATCGGGGCGATACCCGCCAGCGCTGGCACCTGCTAATCCTGGCTGCAGACTGGGGGCATGGCAAACAGGCATCCTCCATCATCACTCACCTTCGGTTGGCGCCAACCCGGACGCCTCGATGCGCTGCTGCATGCACTTTTTAATGGGGCGTGTCTCTTTTGCGGCTGCACCACCCAGCAGCGCGAGATCTGCGCCGGGTGCCTTGAAGACTTACCTTGGATCAGCGCGGCCTGTCAGCGATGCGGGCTGCCACTTGCCTCCGGTGCGAAGACTTGTGCAGCCTGCTTAAACCATCCGCCGGCATTAGATCGCACGCTGGCTTTATGGTGCTACACCGATGGGGTCGATCGGCTGATTCGTGACTTTAAATTAAAAGGTGACCTGGCTGCCGGACGGCTTTTAAGTGAATTAGCAGCCGAGTCACTACGGCGCCGGGCACACCGGTGCGCCGGCCCCCTCATCCCCATGCCGCTTCACCCGCAACGCTATCGCGAGCGCGGATTTAATCAATCGGCTCTGATCGCCCGCTGGCTTGGGCCGCGTGTGATAACCACCCTGGTCAAACGCCACCATAACAGCCCTTCACAACGCCAACTCAGTGCTGAGCAGCGCAGCGATAATGTCGAGAGTGCCTTTTTGTTATGCCATCCGCCGCCGCGAGTGGTGACCCTGGTTGATGATGTACTCACCACTGGGGCATCGCTCAACGCACTGGCCGCGTGTCTGCGAGCAGGAGGTACAGAGCGAATTGAGGCCATCACACTGGCTCGGGCCATTTAGCTGAACAATGCGCTTAACCGAGAACGTGAATATCAAGCAAAAGCCCGACAAACACGACACCACCGTAAATATTGTTATTCAAAAACGCCCGGAAACTGCCATCCCGGCTGCGCTCACGAATTAACCACTGCTGGTATAGGAAAAGCCCGGCACCAACAGCCACACCTAGATAAAACCCAATGCCTAGTCCGGCGCGCCAGCCAATGACCAGCAAAAGCAGTGTCATCAAAATCTGCAGCAGCCCAATCATCAGTCGGTCATACCGCCCAAAGAGCACTGCCGTTGAGCGAATACCAATCTTTAGATCATCATCCCGATCGACCATCGCATATTCAGTGTCATAGATTGTTGCCCACACCACAGCCGCGGCAAAAACCAGCCAGGCCAACGGCGTAATAACCCCGGACTGCGCGGCAAAGGCCATAGGCGCAGCCCAGCCAAAGGCGGCACCCAGATGGATCTGTGGCAGGTGGGTATGGCGTTTCATAAACGGATAAGTAGCGGCAAGCACAACCCCCACCATCGACAGCGCAATAGTCAGCCTATTCATCAGCAAGACCAACCCAAAGGCCGTCAGACAAAGTAGGGCAAACAGCCAAAGCGCCTCACGCTCGCTGACCGCCCCGGTCGTTAAAGGCCGGTGCCGAGTGCGCTTTACATGACGGTCAAAATCCCGATCAGCATAGTCATTGATGACACAGCCGGCGGCGCGCATTACCAGCACACCCAAGACAAACACAATCAACACATCCCACCGCGGCCAACCCTCGGCAGCCAGCCAAAGTGCCCACAACATCGGCCAGAGCAACAGAAAATTACCGATCGGCCGGTCAAGGCGGGCAAGCCGTGCATAGAGAACGAAACGGTTTTTCCAGTCAGCCATGATCACGCTCATGCGTGAGCTCCTCTATCAGCGGCGACAAAAAGACCTCGGTCACCAGCAGCGGCCGGCCACCGATATGAAATACCGACCGCCTCGCCCATTCAGGCCTGGCGCCTTGAGCCAGCGCTCGCTGCCCCAGTCGTGAGCAGTGACCCACTCGAGCGACCTCAATCGCCCCGCGCACAACCGGATAGCGCCCGAAAAGCAAGGACCCCAGAGGTTGCCTGCCCAGTTGGCGTAATCGGCTGAGCGGGCCGCGCAGACTTTGCAGCGGAATGACACTGCGCGCGTAAACATAGGGCGTTTGGCCATTGCAAAGCAGCACCTCACGCAGCCAGTGCCAGCGCATAGCCTGACTGCCAAGACGGGCATTCTCATCCGGCCACGCCCGTCCCCATCGTTCATGCAAAACCCGCACCTGGAGGCCATCCCGGGCAATCTGGCGTAATCGGGCGGTCAGTGAACCCGGCTCATCCAACCAATCACGCAGCCGCCCGGGTGGTGGCGGCACCATCGGAACGCTTCGCGGGCGCCAGTGACGCAACCCCGGCTCACTCATCAGCACCCGTCCTAAACCTGCGCATAACGCTCACCATCACCTACCCAGCGACTGATTAATGCATCGACAGCCAGCGGATGGCCCGCCAGCAAATCAGGCGCTGCGGCCTGGACTTGATCCAGTAGGTCTGCATCACGCAACAAATCGGCAATTCGATAGGCCAAGGCACCGGTCTGACGAACGCCAAGCACCTCACCCGGCCCACGAATCTCCAGATCACGTCTTGCGATCCGAAACCCATCATTGGTCTCGCGTAAAATCGCCAATCGGTCCCGGGCTGTCTCGCCCAGCGGACCATGATACAGAAGCACGCAACTGCTTTTGGCCTCGCCACGCCCGACACGCCCGCGCAGCTGATGGAGCTGCGCCAGGCCCAGACGCTCGGCGTTTTCAATAATCATCAATGAAGCATTGGGGACATTCACGCCCACTTCGATGACCGTGGTGGCGACCAGCAAATCCACTTCGCCGGCCTCAAAATGTCGCATCACCACTTCTTTGTCAGCGGCGCTCAGACGCCCGTGCACCAGGGCAATGCGCAGCTCAGGCAAAAGCTCATGCAGCCTGGCTGCTGTGGCCTCTGCAGCCTCGGCCTCAAGCACCTCCGACTCTTCGATGAGCGTACAGACCCAATAGGCCTGTCGCCCACCTGCGCAAGCGCTGCGAATACGATCAATCAGCTCATCACGACGGGCATCGGGCAAAACCACGGTCTGTACCGGCGTACGCCCGGGCGGTAACTCATCGATAATCGAAATATCCAAATCGGCATAGGCGGTCATTGCCAGCGTGCGCGGGATAGGGGTTGCCGTCATGACCAACTGATGGGGTTGAATCTGGCCATTGCCTTTATCGCGCAGGGCAAGACGCTGATGCACGCCAAAGCGATGTTGTTCGTCAATAATCACTAGGCCCAGCGCCTTAAACTGCACCGCTTCTTGGAACAACGCATGGGTACCGACCACAAGGGGTATCTCACCCCCTGCCAGTGCAGACAAGGTCTCCCGGCGCTGAGCGGCAGAAGCCTTACCCCCCAGCCATCCTACCTTGATGCCTAGAGGCTCGAACCAAGCCCGAAAACTTCGTGCATGTTGCTCAGCTAACAGCTCGGTCGGCGCCATTACCGCGGCCTGCCAGCCCTGCTCTACCGCTGCCAGAGCCGCCAAAGCTGCCACCACCGTTTTACCGGAGCCCACATCACCCTGAACCAGACGTAGCATTGGCAAGCCTGCTGCCATATCCCGAGCGATGTCGTGGGCCACCCGACGTTGTGCACCGGTTAGCGCAAACCCCAATTGATCAAGAAAACGCTCAGCGAGCTGACCGTCGGATGAAATCTTTGGCGCTGGTGCCGCGTCACGCTGGGCCATTCGCAGGCGCAGCAGGCTCAACCGATGGGCCAGCAGCTCCTCAAAGGCAAGACGCTGAACGGCGGGGTGCTCACCACTGATCAGTGCTTGGGTATCGGCTTGCGCAGAAGGGGCGTGCACCACACTCAATGCCTCTTCAAGCGCGGGCAATCCTAGTGATTGAAGCACCGGCTCCGGCAGCCAATCCGTCATCAAAGCCGGCTTTGCCAGCGCCGCGGCGATGGCTTTGCGAAGCAGGTGCTGAGTTACCCCTTCGGTCGCTGGGTAGACCGGCTTAAATTCGCCACTGGGCGCTGGGGCATCGGGCTCAACGCATTGCCAGTCCGGGTGGACAATCTGCAAGGTCACAGGACCGGGGCGGGCCTCGCCAAACACCCGCAGCCGCACACCGCGCGTCAGCTGGCGCTGTTGAGCGGCATAGAAGTGAAAAAACACCAGCTCGAGGCTTCCTGTGCCGTCACTGATCCGGCACACCAGGCGTCGCCGCCTGCCTGGTACCACTTCACTGGCTGTTATCTCTCCCTCGACCAGCGCCTGGTCACCCGGGCGCAACTGGCCAATGCGCAATACCCGAGTGCGATCTTCGTAGCGCAGTGGCAGATGGAACGGCAGATCCTCAGCGCGAGTTAGCCCAAGCTTTGCCAGCTTCTCAGCAACCCTGGGGCCAATACCGGGCAACTCAGTGAGTGACATCCCCACCCGCGCATCGGCCATGGCCATCAATCAGCGCGACTTAGCCAGACTCAGGATAGCCTCCACCTCAACACCGGCGCCTTTAGGCAACTCAGCGACACCAATCGCTGCGCGGGCTGGATAGGGCTCATCGAAATACTCGGTCATAATGCTGTTGACGGTCGCAAAATGGCCGAGATCGGTCAGAAAAATGCTGAGCTTGCAGATGTCACTCAGTGAACCGCCCGCCGCCAAACAAAGGTTGCTGAGGTTATCAAAGACTCGACGGGTCTGGGATTCAATATCCGGGCCCACCATCTCCATGGTGATCGGATCCAGCGGAATTTGGCCCGAGATAAACACCAGATCCCCCACCTGAACTGCCTGTGAGTAAGGCCCAATGGCGGCCGGGGCCTGATCGGTCTGAATGATACGGCGTGTCATTTTAACTCCTGAAAAACGGCTTTGCAGATAGCTTCAGCCGCGACGGCGCGCGATACGCACCACCGCGGAGAGCCCGCGCAGACGGCGCATAATACGGGCAAGATGGACGCGGCTGTGCACATCGAGCACCAGCTTCATCGTTGCAATCATGCCTTCCTTTTCTTCAATTTCAACGGCATCGATATTCGAATCGAGATCCGAAATAACCGCAGCGACGCTGGCCAGCACACCTCGTCGGTTCATCACTTCGATATCAATGGCGACCGGGTAATCCCCCTGGGTATCGGCATCCCACTGCACATCAACCCATTTTTCCGGATGGTTACGATATTCACGGATGTTGTTACAGCTCTGGTGATGAATCACCACCCCGCGCCCAGCGCTGGCAAAACCCACAATCGGATCCCCGGGAATCGGACGACAGCAACGGGCAAAGGTCACCACGGCACCCTCATTACCGTGGATCGTCAAAGCACCCGTGTGGTTCGGCCGCTCAAGATCCCGTGAGGCATCCACACCCGAGAGGTGACGGGCTACCAGCCAGGGCATGCGACGACCAAGTCCAACGTCTTCATACACGGATTCAAGCCGCTCCGCGCCTAGTGCCTCAAGCGCTGCGGCGATCTGGGAGTGATCAATGGCATCGGGAGCCAGATCCATGGCGGCCAGCGCCTGTTCAACCAGCCGCCGACCCAAATTAACCGCTTCAACCCCCTGCAGGCGCTTGAGACTCTGGCGGATGGCCGCTCGCGCCTTGGCCGTCACTACAAAGTCCAACCACGCCGGATTAGGCCGGGCAATCGGCGCGGTAATAATTTCCACCGTTTGACCGGTCTCCAGCGGCGTGCGCAATGGGGCAAGGCGGTGGTCGATATTGGCGGCGATACAGGCATCCCCAATTTCGGAGTGAACCGAGTAAGCAAAATCGACCACCGTGGCACCCTTGGGCAACTCCATGATGTCGCCACCCGGAGTGAAGACGTAGATTTCATCAGGCAACAGGTCAATTTTGACGTTTTCGATAAACTCAAGCGGATTGCCGGTGCTCTCCTGCATTTCCATCAGCCCGTGCACCCACTCTCGAGCCCGGGTCTGGGCAACATTACTGGCCATCCCTGCGTCTTTGTAGAGCCAGTGCGCAGCGATGCCAGCCTCGGCCACACGATCCATCTCGGCGGTGCGGATCTGCACCTCAACCTGTATGCGCCGCGGGCCCAGCAGCGTGGTGTGCAAACTCTGATAGCCATTGACCTTTGGGATGGCAATGTAGTCTTTAATCCGTCCCGGCAGGGGTTTATAGAGCCCATGGCAGTGCCCAAGCACCCGGTAGCAGGTATCCACATCGCCCACCACGATGCGAAACCCATAGACATCGAAAATATCGTCGAAACCGGCCTGCTTGTTGCGCATCTTCTGGTAAATGCTCCAGAGATGTTTTTGCCGGCCAATGACGTGGGCCTCAATACCCGCCTCGTCCAGACTCTCGGTCAGCGCATCACGCACCGTATCCAGCAACTCCCGACGGTGCCCGCGCTGCTGCCGGACGCGCTCTTTCAGCACCCGATAACGCATCGGATAAAGCGCGGCAAAACCCAAGTCCTCCAGCTCAACCCGCATGCTGTTGATACCCAGTCGCTGGGCAATAGGGGCATAGATCTCGAGCGTCTCACGCGCAATCCGCGAGCGTTTGCTCGGTGGCATTACAAAAATGGTGCGCATGTTGTGCAGGCGATCGGCCAGCTTGATCAGAATGACGCGAATGTCCTGAGACATCGCCATAACCATTTTGCGGAAGTTCTCCGCCTGCGCTTCGGCTTTGCTGCGGAAATTAATCTGCGTCAGCTTGGAGACGCCATCGACAAGCTGAGCGACCTCCACACCAAAGGCCTCAGCAATTTCGGCTTTTGCCGTTGGGGTGTCTTCGATCACGTCGTGGAGAATAGCCGCACACAGACTCTCGGCATCAAGCCCCATCTCCCCCAGCGTCCTTGCGACGGCCAGCGGATGTGTAATGTAGGGCTCACCGGAGAGGCGCCGCTGCCCTTCATGCGCGGCGGCACCAAATTGATAGGCTCGGTAGACTTTCTGAACCTGAAGCGGCTCTAGATAATCTTCAAGTAAAGAACAAAGGTCCGCCGCCCGGGCCGCGGAATCGGAGCCCGCTTTATCCCTTGTTACGGCGGCGTTGCTGCTTGCCATGGATGCCGGGTCACTCGGCCGGCTTTTCCTCGCTCTGGCTTGCATCGCCATCAGCTGGCTCAGCGTCAGCCTGCTCAGCCTCGGCCTCCGCCGCCTCACTGGCAGCATCCAGGGCACCCAGCGCCTGAGCCGCTTCGGCCTCGACATTCAGAATGTCGGCCGTGACGAAGGCACCGGCGATTTCCCGCAGTGCAACCACTGTGGGTTTATCATTTTCTAAATCGACAAACGGCTGGCTGCCATGCGCCACCTGACGAGCACGACGGGACGCCGCCAGAACCAGTTCAAATCGATTATCAATGGTGTCGAGACAATCCTCGACCGTCACTCGTGCCATGCTGGCAACCTCCAGAAATTCAATAAGATCTTGCGCTACGTCTGCAGTCTAGCGTGAAAAAGCCCCGCCTATAAAGCATTTATAGCTCAGCATCATGGGTCAGTCGCATGAGCGCATCGGCATGTTCTACACTCTGACGCTCGCGACGCAGCCGTCTGGCCCGAACGATGGCCGCCAAATCCCCCAGTGCCACTTCAAAGTCATCGTTCCAAACCAGGTAGTCATATTCGTGGCAGTGACTCATTTCACTGACTGCGGCCGCCATACGCGCGGCGATGACTTGGTCACTGTCCTGATTGCGCCCCTGTAACCGCTCAAGCAAAGC
>CBFIIM010000028.1:0-15816 GCA_965662395.1 Spiribacter sp.
GTCGCGATTCTAAATCAGCTAACGCCAGCGTGGGCGAGGGGGCTTTTTCTCGACCCAGCGCCTGGGCAATGCGATCTCGAATGATGCTGCGTGAATCAGTCATTTCGGATTACTCCCAGCCCTGTGACGCTGCCATTGTTGCTGAAAGGTCCCGCCACCACTGGGCAGCGGTAGATCTCGGCCCTGAGTCCAGCTGCCAGCCAGCGGTAACTTTCTAGCGCTGCCACGGCCGAACAGCCGCAATACCGGTCGGGCCATGCGAGTGGCTATCTGATAAAGCCCAGGACGCCGTGCCAACCAGGCCCAAGTTCGAATCCCCCAACGCCCAGATGCGCTGCCTAGCTTCTGGTCAAAGGCGTGGTCACGCAGTCTGCGAATTAAATACGGCAGCCGGATTTTAACCGGGCATACCGTCTGACATCGGCCATTCAGCGTGCAAGCGTTGGGCAAATCCTGGCTCTGGTCGAGGCCGCGGAACATGGGCGTGAGCACTGCTCCCATGGGCCCGGGATACACCCAACCATAGGCGTGGCCACCGATGGCGCTGTAGACCGGGCAGTGGTTCATGCAGGCCCCGCAGCGGATGCAACGCAGCATTTCGCGAAATTCATCGCCGAGCATTCGCGTGCGTCCGTTGTCGATGAGCACGACATGCAGCTCCTCGGGTCCATCCAGATCTTCAGCCCGTCGTGCGCCGGTAATAAACGTGGTGTAAGCGGTGATCTGCTGGCCGGTCGCACTGCGTGCTAACAACCGCAGCATGGAGGAGACCTCTTTCATGCCCGGGACAAGTTTCTCCACCCCGGCAATGGCGATGTGCACCCGTGGCAGGCTGGTGGAAAGATCGGCATTCCCCTCGTTGGTGACCAGTGTGATCGTGCCGGTCTCAGCGACTAGGAAGTTGGCACCGCTTATGCCGATGTCCGCGCCGAGAAATTTCTCCCTCAGTACCTGACGCGCTTCATCCACCAAATCCGGTGTCTCGCGCAAAGGCCCGCCACTGCGCTGATGGTGATGATGATCAAACAACTCGGTAATCTCAGCACGGGTTTTGTGCACGGCAGGGGCGATAATGTGGCTGGGCGGCTCCTTGGCCAGCTGAATAATGTACTCGCCTAAGTCGCTCTCAATGGTCTCAAATTCAGCCTCAAGGGCTGCATTCAGTCCAACCTCTTCGCCGGCCATGGTCTTGGCTTTGATGACCTGCTGAGCGGCAGCGTCACGGCAAATACCCAATATGGTCTGGCAGGCGGCTTCGGCATCTAGTGCGTAGTGAACCTTGCCGCCGGCGGCTGTCACATTGCCTTCAAACTGCTCCAGATAGGTATCTAGATGGGCGAGGGTGTGGTCTTTAATTTGCCGGCCGCGCTCGCGCAACGCCTCAAAATCTGGGAGATCAAGCAGGGCACTGGCGCGTTTATCGACAAAGCCGCCCTTGGCTTTGCCCAGCGCGGATTGCAGGTTTTGGTTGGCCAGCGCATCGCGCGCTCGAGCGCTAAAGTCCGCCTCAGACACCGCCATGACTACGCCTCCTCCTCACCAATGGCCGGACAGTTCGTCCGACCGGCCAACACCTCAACGGCATGACGGACCTGGACGGGTTCGCCGCGACGCCGTAAACGGCCTGCGATATTCATGAGACACCCCAAATCGCCACCGAGAACGGTCTGGGCCCCGGTTTGGCGGATATCATCGGTTTTGTCATTGACCATCCGTGTGGAGATGTCCGGGTATTTCACGCAGAACGTCCCGCCAAATCCGCAGCAAGTCTCCGCCTCGTTCATCTCGCACAGCTCTAGGGCCGGACTGCCGGCCAACAGTCGCCGGGGCTGTTCTTTTATTTTTAGCTGGCGCAACCCCGAGCAGCTATCGTGGTAGGTGACCCGTCCTGCAAAATCAGTGCGTGGCGGTTCCAACTGCATCACCTCATCCAGGAATGAAAGAATTTCCCAAGTCCGCCCGGCTAGGTCGTCTGCTCGGCGCCGCCAATCGCTGCCGGCATCGAACAAACCCGGGTACTTACGCAGCTGCCCGGCACAGGATCCCGAGGGCGCTACAACATAGTCATACTGGGAAAAAGCCTCGATCACCTGACGGGCGATGCGGCGCGTGTCCTCTAAATCCCCGTTGTTATAGGCCGGTTGGCCGCAGCAGGTTTGTTGGGTTGGGACATCTACTTTGCAGCCCGCTTGTTCTAGCAGCTCGACACTGGCAAACCCTACATTCGGGCGAAAGAAATCCACCAAACAGGTCACAAAGAGTCCCACGCGTGGTGCCTGCGAATCGGTCGCGGTCATTGCAGCGAGCCTCCTTTGGATGATTAGCTGGACTGCGCTCTGAGTAAAACTCTACCCTTGAGCGGGTATCCGGAACAATGCAGGAGGCCGAACATGAGTCTGAAAGACCAGCAATGCACGCCTTGTCGGGGTGGTGTCGACCCCATGACCAAGACTCAGGCAGCGTCCTTTTTGGGGCAAGTGCCCGAATGGGTGCTTAGCGACGATGGCACGCGCATTACGCGGCGATTTAAAACCCAAAATTTTGCCGAGGCGCAGGCAATTGCCAATACGGCCGGGGAGGTGGCTGAGGCGCAAGACCATCATCCTGAGATTCGATTTGGTTGGGGCTATTGCGAGGTAGAGATTTTCACCCACGCCATCGGCGGGCTGCATGAAAATGACTTTATCTATGCCGCCAAGGTGGATCAGGCAACGCGCTAGCGTTGCCAGTCACCACTGCGCCCACCGCTTTTGCGGGTTAATCGCACATCACTGATCGTCATCCCGCGATCAAGCGCTTTGCACATATCATAGACTGTCAGCAGGGCGACCTGCACGGCGGTCAGGGCTTCCATCTCAACGCCGGTGCTACCACGCGTCTCCGCTGTGACTTCGCAATGCACCTGATGACCCTCAGGCTGCGGCGTCAGGACCACGTCCAAATGCGTCAAAGCCAGCGGATGGCAAAGCGGTACCAGCTCTGAGGTGCGTTTGGCGGCCATAATCCCCGCGATACGGGCAGTCCCGAGAGCATCGCCCTTTTTTAGGTTGCCCTCGATTAGACTACTGAGTGTCTCTGGCGCCATCCGAATCACGCCCTCAGCAACGGCGATACGGTGGGTGGCGTCTTTCTCACCAATATCCACCATATGCGCCTCACCGCGGCTATTTAAATGGGTTAGGTCGCTCATTATCCGTGCCTCAGCGAGGTTTTATCGGTGACTTCGAGCGCGTCGTTCAGTGTGTAGACCAGTGGGTCGCCCGTGGCGATTTCCACACCGGTAATGTCCTCATCGGACAAGCCTTCAAGGTGCTTAACCAACGCGCGCAGGCTGTTGCCGTGCGCGGCAATCAATAACGTGTCAGTACGACGCATCACCGGGGCAATATCCGACTCCCAGTAAGGTAGGACCCGATCTAGGGTATCTTTTAGCGATTCGGTTCCTGGCAGTGTTGCACCGTGAATCTCGGCGTAACGGGGGTCATGGCTTGGATGGCGCTCGTCATCCACCTCCAGCGCCGGTGGCGGCGTTGCAAAGCTGCGGCGCCACACATGGACCTGCTCTTCGCCGTATTGCTCGGCCGTCTCGGCTTTATTCAAACCCGTGAGTGCACCGTAGTGACGTTCGTTCAGTCGCCAGTCTTTGGTGGTCGGAATCCATAGCCGATCGAGCACATCACAGGCAATAAACGCTGTGCGAATGGCGCGCTTGAGAACTGAGGTAAACACCACCTGAGGCTTGAGTCCTGCCTGATGAATGAGCTCGCCGGCCTCCTGCGCCTCTTTGCGCCCCGTTTCGGTTAAGTCGACGTCAAACCAGCCGGTGAATCGATTTTCAAGGTTCCACTGGCTTTGACCATGGCGCAACAGAATCAGGCGTTTCATATCAGCAGCTACTCCATTCTTCGTGCTTTGATGGGCGCATAGGATATCATCGCGCCAGACCGAATGATGGAGGCATTGGATTGCACACTTGGTTGCAGGTCTCGCTGGCCGATCAGCGGCTGTCAATTTATCAGGATGACCGCCTGATCGAGGATTGGCCTGTCTCAACGGCTCTGGCCGGGGCTGGCGAGCACGAGGGCAGTGGCTGTACCCCAAGGGGCTGGCATCGTATACATGCCATGATCGGAGCAGATCACTCGGCGAATGCGGTATTTGTGGGCCGCTCGGCTACCGGTGAGTATTACTCGCCGGAGTTGGCAGCCCAACACCCCGAGCGCGACTGGATTCTGACCCGCATCCTCTGGCTAGAGGGCATTGAGGTCGGCCGCAACCGCGGCGGTGAGATTGACACGCTCAAGCGCTACATCTACATCCACGGCACGCCAGACAGCGAGCCCATGGGCATCCCGGCTTCTAAGGGATGTATCCGCATGCACAATCAGGCCGTGATGGCGGTTTTTGCGCACAGCCACGTGGGCATGCGCGTTTATATCACGGAGTCCAGCTGATGCTCGGGCCCCTCATGCTGGGGATCGAGGGGCATACGCTGCTGGGTGAAGAGCGTGCGCGCCTGCGGCATCCGGCCGTCGGGGGTGTCCTGCTATTTACGCGCAATTACGAAAACCCCCAGCAGTTGGCCGCATTGGTCGCTGAGATACGCTCTTTGCGTGATCCTGCTTTGCTGATTGCAGTGGATCAGGAAGGCGGGAGGGTGCAGCGGTTTCGTGAGGGTTTTACCACTTTGCCGCCGGCGCAAGCACTTGGCAGGGCCTGGGAAAGCGCCCCCGCACTGGCCTTAGATGCCGCTCACCAAATCGGCTGGCTCATGGCCCGCGAGTTACGAGCGGTGGGTGTGGATTTTAGTTTTGCCCCCGTACTGGATATCGACCGTGGTATTAGCAAAGTTATTGGGGATCGGGCGTTTGCCGCTCAACCGGAGACCATTGCGCGGCTAGCCATTGCCTGGCAGCGTGGCGCTCGAGAGGCGGGCATGGTCAGTATCGGCAAGCATTTCCCGGGCCACGGTGGTGTTGCCCCGGATTCCCACCATGCCTCGGCAACCGATCATCGTCAGCTGGCTGATCTCTACCACACGGATCTGTTGCCGTTTCGTCATCTGATTGATAACGGGCTTGCCGGTGTAATGATGGCGCATTTGGTTTTTTCCGATGTCGACTCAAAACCCGTCGGTTTTTCAGACAAATGGATTTCTTACTTAAGAAATCATTTAGCTTTCTCCGGCGCTGTTTTTACCGATGATCTGGATATGGCTGCCGCGGCGGCGGTGGGTGATCTCTCACAGCGCATTCGCCTATCACTGAAGGCCGGTTGCGATATGGCGGTGGTCGGCAATGCTGGACGAGCCATTGATTCGGTGCTCGATCAATTGCCCACTCCCGACACACTCTCGGCCCTGCGGTTGGCCCGCCTACACGGTAGAAATGCCGTGACTCCAGACGACCTCGTGGATGACCCTCGGGTAATCAGCGCCCGAGCCTTGGTGGCTGATCTGATGGGCCAAGGCTATACTTGAGCGTTTTACGGATAAATAGGGTGCAATCGCATGACGCAGGGGGTTGAGTTAAGTGCCGAGGAACTGGCGGGTGTCATGCAGCGAGCAGAGTGCCTGCATGATGCAAAGGCCATCGAAAGTGCACTGGATAGACTGGGGGCTGACATTACGGCGGCACTCAGTGATAAACGCCCACTGATTCTGGGGGTGATGACCGGAGCAGTCGTGCCATTGGGGCGGCTTTTGATGCGGCTCGATTTCCCGCTTGAGCTCGACTACATCCACGCCACCCGTTACCACAAGACCACCACAGGCCGAGAATTAGTCTGGCTTGCCCGCCCGCAAACCCCACTACGCAATCGGCATGTCTTACTGGTGGATGACATTCTTGATGAAGGCCACACCTTCCGCGGGTTGCTGGAAGCCTGTCAGGAGGAGGGGGCCGCCTCGGTACATACTGCAGTGCTGGCCGATAAGCCCAATCCACGTCGGGTGCCCGGGCTGGTGGCGGATTTTGTCGGCCTGAACGTGCCTGATCGGTATGTCTTTGGCGCCGGTATGGATTACAAGGGCTATTTGCGCAATATCGATGCGATCTACGCGGCCGACCCAGCCGACGAGGATTAAGCAGCTCGCTTAATCATCAACCGGGTCAACGCGCACCAACACGCCCAGGCGAGGGTGGTCTAAGTAGTGCTGTTCGCCGCTGCGCATGCGCCGGCTATCGTTCATCACAGCGACCAGTTCACCGCGGTCATCGCGTTGGGTGATTTGGGCCTCGGCGTGCAAAAACCGCTCGCGATAAACCCGCACACGCCCTCGAATACCCATTCGGCCTAGCTCACCCGGTAAGGCCACGGCCTGCGCCTCGCGGCGGTTGAGTCCCGGCTGAATCCAGGCCCCATGCCAAAGCACATTAAATCCGCTTTGAACATCCAATCGAGCGGCAGCCGTGCGTAACACAAACTCCTGCGCTGGCAGCTGCGCGTACCCTAGGCCGGCGGCATCCGGGTCACGCAACGGCCAAGCCATCCGCTCGGCAAAAGCGGGAATACGTTCCGGAGCGCGCTCCTCAACCTCCTCGTCGATGGGCGGTTGGGTGAATACCACCATTTCAATGCGATATTCTGGAATGACATCGGCAGCGGCCTCCTCAGAGGGCTGCTCATCCTGCGCGATGACACACAGTGGTACCAGCAGGATCAGGAGACAGACTCGATAAAAGCCTTGCATGCGATGTTTCCGCCTTATGCCGCTGTTGGACTGCCGATCGCACCGAGCAATTGCTCTATCAATGAAAGTCGAGCCTCGGATGTTTCGGTTTCGACGCGAAAGCGCAGTCGCTCTTGACCTTCCAGACGATACACCGCCGGGTCGTTCTGAACCAGATTGATCAGCGCGCCCGGATCGATCGCAGGTTCAGGGCCGAAAACCAAAAATCCACCGCCAGGGCCGGCCTCGATACGTTGAATACCCATCATCTCGGCTTGCTGTCGCAAACGTGTGATCGCCACCAGGTTTTTGGCCGGCTCAGGCAGCAGACCAAAACGGTCGATCATCTCGACTTGCAGTTCGCGCAAGGCATCGGCATCGCGGGCATTGGCCAGGCGCTTGTAGATCACCAAGCGGGTATGCACATCGGGCAGATAGTCCTCGGGCAATAGCGCGGGGATATGCAGATCAACATCCGTGCTGGGTTCCAGTGGCTGCTCAAGCGCAGGCTCACGACCAGATTTGAGGGCCTTAACGGCGCGCTCCAACAGATCGTTGTACAGACTAAAGCCGACTTCATGGATTTGACCGCTCTGGCCTTCTCCCAACAGCTCGCCGGCGCCCCGGATCTCTAAGTCATGACTGGCCAGCGTAAACCCGATCCCCAAATCCTCCAGCGAGGCGATCGCATCCAGCCGTTTGACCGCATCAGGCGTCTGTTGTCGCCGCGGCGGCGCAATTAAATAGGCATAAGCGCGATGGTGGGAGCGGCCGACGCGTCCGCGCAGCTGGTGGAGCTGCGCAAGCCCCAGCCGGTCGGCACGGTTGATAATAATGGTATTAGCGCTGGGGACATCAATGCCGCTCTCAACAATGGTGGTGCAAACCAGAATGTTGAAGCGCTGGTGATAGAAATCCAGCATCACTCGCTCAAGCTGGCGCTCA
Organism: Spiribacter sp.; assembly: GCA_965662395.1. Taxonomy (GTDB): domain Bacteria; phylum Pseudomonadota; class Gammaproteobacteria; order Nitrococcales; family Nitrococcaceae; genus Spiribacter. The sequence goes on from CBFIIM010000028.1 coordinate 7,616, forward strand.
GGCATCTGGCCATGGGCCACCTGCACACGCGCCTCAGGAATCAACGCTTCGAGCTGTTCGGCAGTGCGCTGTATCGTCCCGACATCATTGTGCAGAAAATACACCTGCCCGCCGCGATGCAGCTCACGCAGGCAGGCCTCACGGATCAGGGCCTCATCCCATTCATTGACGAAGGTCTTTACCGCCAAGCGCCGAGCCGGGGGCGTGGCGATAATGGAGAGATCTCGCAAACCAGCCAGCGACATATTCAACGTCCGCGGTATCGGGGTGGCGGTTAACGTCAGTACATCGACATTGGCTCGCAGTCGCTTGAGCGCTTCTTTTTGGCGCACACCAAAGCGATGTTCCTCATCAATAATCACAAGACCAAGGTCCTTGAACTTCACGCTGCGCTGCAAAAGCTTGTGGGTGCCGATCACGATATCGACCTGACCTTGTTCCAGTGCCTCCAGCGTGACGGCCTGCTCGGTCGCGCTCTGGAATCGGGATAACTGCTCAATGCGCACCGGCCAATCGGCAAAACGGTCCTGAAAATTCTGAAAATGCTGCTGGCACAACAGGGTAGTCGGTACCAACACGGCAACCTGGCGGCCGTTCTGCACACCGGCAAAAGCCGCACGCATGGCCACTTCGGTTTTGCCAAAACCCACATCGCCACAGACCACTCGATCCATAGGCCGGGGCTGCTGCAGATCCAGCAGCACGGCGGCAATCGCTGATTCTTGATCGGGTGTCTCCTCAAAAGGAAACTGCTCGGCAAAGCGCTGATAATCAGCTTCGGTCACCGTATGCGCTTCGCCCTGCTGGGCCTCGCGTCGGGCGTAGATATCTAAGAGCTCCGCGGCCACATCACGGGCTTTTTCTGCGGCTTTGCGCCGGGCTTTTTCCCACTGACCGCTGCCAAGCCGATGGAGGGGGGCGGCATCGTCATCCGCGCCGGTGTAGCGACTGATCAGCTGTAGTGAAGCGACCGGCACATAAAGCTTATCGCCATCGGCGTATTCCAGGGTCAGGAATTCCGTCGTGACGCCATTGACCTCCAAGGTCTGCAGACCGCGATACCGTCCCACGCCATGTTGCTCGTGGACGACCGGGGCGCCGGGGCGCAAATCCGTCAGATCCCGAATAATGGCCTCTGGATCGCGCTCGCTGCCATGCCGACGACGGCGTCTTTGCTCAGCCCGCTCCGTAAACAGAACACTCTCAGGGATAACCGCTAGGTTGTCATCGCCGATACGAAAGCCGCAATCAAGCGCGGCGGTGCTGATACCGAGTGCGACATCGCTGTTAAGAAATGCCTCCCAGTGGTCGATTTCTTTCGGCCGAATGCCCGCACTCTGCAGCCGCTCTCTGAACGCCTCGCGTCGACCCGCGGTCTCTGCGGTCAACAACAGGCGGCCGGTATACGTGTTGATCCACTCGCCTAAGGCAAAGACATCGCTGAAATCCGGCAGCGCCCGGGTATCCAGTAATCGATCGCGATTACGCGCGGGCTCGCGCTTTTGATCGGCGGGAATCAGAATCTGGGCATGGTGACCCAGTTGCTGTCGCAAACCATCCGGGTCTAAATACAGGGCCTGCGGCTCGAGTATGGGGCGCTCCCGGTCATGCCGGCGCTGCTCATAGCGATCAGCGATTTGCTGCCATTCCTGATCCAGCTGCTGATCGATATCTCCAAACCGTACTGCTAGCGTGTCATCTGGCAGGTAGTCAAACAGGGTCGCTGTGGCTTTAAAAAACAGCGGCAGATAGGACTCGATGCCATTAGGGATCTGTCCATCACTAATGCCTTGGTAGATCGGGCTTGCGGTGGGGTCCCCTTCAAATCGTGCCCGATACTGCTGCCGAAACCGTCGAATGCCATCCTCATCGGTGGGGAATTCATGCGCTGGCAGCAGCTCGATGCGCTCGAGTTTCTCGCCACCGCGCTGCGTCTCGGGATCAAATCGGCGAATCGAGTCGATCTCATCATCAAATAGATCCAGTCGATAGGGCGTGGTTGAACCCATCGGAAACAGATCCAGGATCGCGCCACGCACTGCAAATTCGCCATGCTCTAGAACCTCAGAGACACAACGGTAACCGGCTGCCTCGAGCCCTCGCCGCATGCCCGCCAAATCGAGAGATTGCCCCACAATCAGGCGCAACACTGTGGCGGCAAGGAACTCCGGAGGCGCGATTCGCTGCATCAGTGTGGTCACCGGGACAATCATGACACCGGATTGCAGATCAGGTAGCCGATGCAGTGCCCGCAGGCGCTCGGAGATAATATCCTGATGCGGGGAGAAGCTATCGTAAGGCAGCACCTCCCAGTCGGGCATTAACTCAATCGCTGTGGTGCCAAAAAATCGCAGACAGCGGCGCAACTGCTCGGCCTCCGCCGTCCCTCGAGTCACCACCAACAGCAAGCCGCTGTGGCACGCATTGGCCTGAGCGATGGCCAATGCAGTGGCATCACCGGCCAGGCCCATCCACTCCTGGCGCTCGCCAGGTCGGGGCAGTGTCTTAGGAATAATCGATGCTCTGGGGTCGCCCATGATGGTTCCGTGCTACAGGGAGGGGGTGGAGTCTACCCAATGGCTGTTGGGAGCGAAACGGGATGATCCCAATCATGCGCCCGGGTAGACTGTGACTATGTTGAAACCCTTACCCCTATTTATTGGTTTGCGCTACACGCGTGCTCGGCGTCGCAACCGCTTTGTCTCGTTTATCTCGGCAAGCTCCATGCTGGGAATTGCGGTCGGGGTGATGGCGTTGATCACCGTCCTCTCAGTCATGAATGGATTTGAAAAAGAGCTGCGCGAGCGCATCCTCGGCATGGTCTCTCATGGCACGGTCCAGGGGTATGACGGGCGCATGGAGGATTGGCAGGATCTGTTGCCGGTATTGGATGCCCGCGAGGAGGTCCTTGGAGCAGCCCCCTTTATCAACGGCGAAGTCATGTTGACCCGCGGCGCCGCCGTTACGGGCGCGCTGGTGCGCGGCGTGGATCCGGTCCGTGAACCCGATGTTTCACGAATCGCTGGGAGCCTGATTGCCGGCAGCCTTGATGCGCTGGAGGCGGGCGCCTATCGCATTGTGCTGGGCAGCCGGCTGGCCGCAGAGCTGGGGGTCGGGCTGGGTGATCCGATCAGCCTGATCACCCCTGAGGTCCGTGCTTCAGCGGCCGGTATTCTGCCGCGTCTGCGCCGCTTTGAGGTGGGTGGCATTTTTGAAGTGGATATGGCGCAGTACGACGGTTCACTGGCGCTTATTCATCTTGAAGATGCGCAGCGATTGTTCCGCCTGGGTGATGCCATCACCGGTGTGCGGCTTGAATTTGCCGATCTGCTGGCAGCGCCTGGACAGGTGCGCACGATTGCCCGCGAGCTACCGGGAAACTACCTGATCAGCGATTGGACGATGCAACATCGGAATTTTTTCCGGGCAGTCGCCATGGAAAAAACGGTGATGTTTATCATCCTGATGCTCATCGTCGGGGTGGCAGCCTTTAATATTGTCTCGACCCTTGTCATGGCAGTGCAGGACAAGCAATCGGATATCGCCATTTTGCGCACACTGGGGGCAAGGCCCGGCACGGTCATGGGTATCTTTATTATTCAGGGCTCACTGCTTGGCATTGTCGGAACGCTTGTTGGCACCGCAGCGGGCGTGGCGCTTGCCCTTAATGTCGAGACGATCGTGCCTTTTATTGAGCAGGTTCTGGGGGTTCAGTTTATCTCCGGCGATATCTATTTAATCAGTGAGTTGCCATCGGATCTTCGGATACCGGATGTGGTGCGTATTGTGATCTCCGCGATGGTCTTAAGTGTCATCGCCACGCTGTATCCCGCTTGGCGGGCGGCGCGAACCGCGCCTGCGGAGGCCCTGCGACATGAATAATCACGGCGCGGTTATTGAATGCCGGGCGGTGAGCAAGTCATTCCGTGACGGCAGTATCGAGGTGGATGTCCTCAAGGCAGTGGACTTTCGTATTGATCAGGGAGAGCAGGTGGCCATCCTAGGTCGATCTGGGTCGGGCAAAAGCACACTACTGCACCTGCTCGGCGGATTAGAAGATCCCGATGCCGGCGAGATAATGGTGGTTGGGCAGTCTCTGGCCAAGTTAAAAGGCGCAGCCCGGGGCCGCTTGCGTAATCAGTCGCTGGGCTTTGTCTATCAATTCCACCATCTGCTGGGGGAATTCACCGCGCTTGAGAATGTGGCCATGCCACTGCTAATCGGCGGTGCTGGCATTAGCGAAGCCAGAGCCAAAGCCGCTGCCATGCTAGAGGCGGTCATGCTCAATCATCGCCTTGAACACAAGCCTGGCGAGCTCAGCGGTGGCGAGCGTCAGCGCGTAGCCATTGCCCGCGCCTTGGTTACCCAACCGGCCTGTCTTCTGGCTGATGAACCAACCGGTAATCTTGATCGAGAGACTGCCGAGTCAGTCATGGCGCTTTTTAACGAGCTCAATCGGCAATATGGCACTGCGGTGGTGTTGGTGACCCATGATCTCGAGCTAGCCGGGCAGATGGACAAACGGTTTAATCTGACTGATGGGGCACTCCAGAGGCTCGACTGATCCCTGCTAGCCTTGCGGCATGCAAAAAACCGGCTTCGAGGGCATTGTCTTCTGCCTTGTGGGCGGACTGCTGCTGGCCATCATGCTACCGCTTCGCTGGGGCGCCCTTTGGCTTGTACTGATCCCCTTCAGTGCGTTGATCGCCTTGCGCCCCCCCGTTCGCTGGTTGGGCTGGATTGGGATTGGTGTGGCGATGGGCCTGGTGCTGCAGGCCTATGTGTTAGAACACCGCCCCGCCATTGAACCCGACAAAGCGTTGAATCTGTCGGGCCAAGTCATCAGCCTGCCTGAGACCGACTCCTATCGGCAGCGGTTTTTATTCCGGCCTGATTCAGGGTCGATTCGTGTCATTCGCGTGAGTATCTATGGCCCGACACCTCGGGTGCGTGCCGGTGAGCACTGGAGTTTTGCCTTAAAACTGCGACGGCCTCGTGGGTTTATGAATCCCACACGGTTTGACTATGAACGCTGGCTTGCCGCCTCAGGCATTGATGCCGTCGCTCATCTGGCTAACTCTGAGCAAGCGCAACGTCTTACCAATGCCACAGGCCTAATCCACTGGCGAGCGAAAATTTCTGGGCAGATCAGCAGGCTAGCGGGTCCTGAGCGGCAGGGCGCGGCATTGCTACAAGGACTGGTCACAGGTGACCGGCGAGGCTTTGATGAGGCCACCTGGGAGTTACTACGCGCCACTGGCACCAGCCATTTAATGGCAATCTCCGGGCTGCATATCGGGCTGGCCGCCACCATGGGGGGCTTGTTGGGCCGTCTGTTCTGGCGGCAATTGCGGCTGCCGGGTATTCGCCGCACCAGCATGTTAATCACCGGTGGCATTGCCGCGACGATTTACGCCGGGCTAGCCGGGTTTGCGCTACCAACGCAGCGTGCACTGATCATGTTGTTGGTTTTAGGGGCAGGCCTGCTGTTACTCAGACGCATTGCCGCGGGCAGGGCGCTGGGACTGGCCGCTTTACTGATTCTGTTACTCGATCCAGCTGCTGCCCATAGCGCGGGCTTTTGGCTGTCTTTTGGTGCAGTGGCCCTGATTATTCTCTCGCGCCCGGCGCGGTTTCGGCACCCGATTAGCGGGCTCTTTCAACTGCAATGGATCCTGACTCTGGGGCTCGCTCCGTTGACTGCTATCCAGTTTGGCAGCTGGACGCCCATTGGACTGCCGGTCAATCTGCTAATGCTGCCGCTTTTCTCGATACTTGTGGTTCCGCTCGCGTTGTTCGCCACTGCCTTGGCTTTGATCGTGCCCCCAGCGGGCGGCTTTATCCTGAATGGATTAGCCATGGGGCTTGATTACCTGCTGACCGGTGGTCAGGCGCTGATGCTGTTGGAATCAGTTCGCGCACTGCCCGCCGGGGCCGGATGGTTGAGCGTCGCACTCGGTATTCTGGCTTGCGGGTTGTTGCTACTCCCTTCGGGTAGCCCCCAACGCGGGCTAGCCGTGTGGCTGATGCTGCCATTACTGGCTGCACCCCTGCTGGGGGATGAACCATCAGATCTTCAGACAGGGGAGGCCCAGGTCACCTGGCTTGAGGTCGGACAGGGAAGTGCCGCGGTGATTGAAAGCCGCAATGAAGTCGTCGTGGTGGATACTGGGCCCGCCTGGTCCGGTGGCAGTAATGCGGCGGCCTTTACCCTGCTGCCGTTTCTCAAAGAGCAGGGTATCGAGCGCATTGATCATTTGGTGGTGACCCATGCCGATCGTGATCATCGCGGGGGTCTCAATGTCTTGACCCAGCATTTTCAGATCGAGCAAATCTGGCTGGGCGAGCCCATTGAGGGCTTGCACCGAGGGAGCGCTTGTTCGGCTAATCACAGCTGGCAGGCTGGCGGGCTTCAGTTTACGTTTCTTTGGCCACAACTCGATACGGAGCGCAGCGGCAATGACGCTTCCTGTGTGCTTTTACTGCAAACCGGCGGCGGCGATGTGCTTTTTACCGGAGATATTAGCAAAGCGGTTGAGGCGGGCATTGCCAGCCGCCTTGAGCGGCCAGTCGCCGTGATGGAGGCAGCCCATCATGGCAGTGACACCAGCACCGGCTGGCCGCTACTGCATGCCGCCGCCCCCCACCATGTGGTGGTTTCAGCCGGATATCGAAATGCCTATGGGATGCCGCACCCAGCGGTGATCGAGCGCCTGCACTGTCTGGATACAACCATCCACGACTTAGGCCTGCGGGGTGCCCTGGAGGTCCGTCTGCAGCCCGATCGATCGCCGCATCTCATCCACTGGCGTGAGCATCAGGCTCGAGTGCTCAATGAACCGATAGGCATCGGTCGGTTTCGGGATGGACAGGAAATCCATTATGATCAACGCCTACATTCAAACTCACCCACGGAGACAGGCCAGCCAACGTGTGGGAGCTAATTACCGCCGGTGGTTGGGTGATGTTACCCATCCTCTTGTGCTCAATAATCGCCGTTGCCATCGTGGCAGAGCGGCTTTGGTGTCTGCAGCCCGAGCGCATTGCGCCCGCCGACCTGCTGCAAGCGGTATGGCGTCAGCGCACCTTGGGTCAACTCGATGACGCCGCCAAGCGTCGGTTAAAGACTCAGTGTGCGCTGGGTCGGATTATGGTCACCGCTATCGATTACAGCGATGCCAACGGTGCGTTGATGCGTGAGCGTATTGAGGAGACTGCGCAGGTTGAGGCCCGGCAGCTGGATCGCTACCTCAACACGCTGGGCACCATTGCCGCCATCACGCCATTGTTAGGGCTCTTGGGCACTGTGCTTGGGATGATTAATGTATTCTCGGCCATCGATGCCGGGCAGGCGGCAGCCTATTCGTCCCTTGCCGGTGGAATCGGGGAGGCCTTGGTGACAACCGGTGCTGGATTAATGATTGCCATTCCCTCGGTGGTTGCCCATCGCTATCTCCGTGGGCGGGTCAATCAGATCATTTATCGACTGGAGCATGAAGCCATCCGTTTTGCTGAACTGATTGAGCGCGGTGGTGAACGCCCGATAGGGCAGCACTGATGCGCTTGACCACCACCCCCCTTGAGCCGCCCGAGATCAACCTGGCCCCGTTGCTAGACGTCGTCTTTTTGATAGTGATTTTTTTTGTGGTAACCAGCACTTTGCAGCAGCAACAAGCGTTAAATGTCGAACTGCCCGAAGTGGATCAGGGATCCAGCATGGCGGAGGGCGCCATTGTGATCACCATCCACGCAGATGGTGACATCCATATCGCCGGTGCCGAGGATGGCTCCGGGCTGGACGCGCTTGCCTCCGCGCTCGAGCGTCAACGGGCGGCCAACCTGACTGCACGCGTTTTAATTCGCGCCGATTCGATGGCCCGTCATGCCCGGGTGGCTGAGGTTTTGGCCGCTGCGCGCGGGTTGGGCGTTACCCAGGTGGGTATTGCGACCCTGCAGGAGGCACCATGAACCGTCCATTCACCATGCCCGCTGATGGGGCCGGGTGGGTCATCTACAAACGCTTGCTGGGTTATGTGCTGGAGCATTGGCGGATCGCTTCTATTGCCGTTGTCGCCATGCTGATCACCGGTGCCAGCGAGGCGGGGTTTGCCTGGCTGGTCAAACCCATGCTTGATGCCGGTTTTGTTGAACGTGACCCCGCGGTGCTCAGGCTGATCCCGCTGGGAGTTTTAGGGATTTTT
>CBFIIM010000029.1:0-15723 GCA_965662395.1 Spiribacter sp.
TCGAGGCGCATGGCGATCTGCATGATTTTATGCAGTGGCGCGGCCCGATCCTGACGGACTCTGGCGGCTTTCAAGTCTTTAGCTTGGCTAAGGGTCGCAAGATTACCGAAGACGGTGTGCGCTTCCGCTCGCCGGTCGATGGATCAGAGGTCTTTCTTGATCCCGAGCGTTCTATGGCGGTGCAGCGGTCGCTCGGCTCGGACATTGTCATGATTTTTGATGAATGCACGCCTTGGCCTGTCGAGTGGGCCGAGGCCAAGCGCTCCATGGAGCTGTCTTTGCGTTGGGCACAACGCAGTCGGGATGCGCACAGCGACAACCCCTCGGCACTGTTTGGCATCGTTCAGGGGGGTATGTTTGAAGACCTTCGGGCTGCTTCGCTTAAGGGCCTGGTGGATATCGGCTTTGATGGTTATGCCGTGGGTGGGCTCTCGGTTGGAGAACCACCGGAGGAGCGATTGCGGGTACTCGATGCTCTGGGCCCGCAACTGCCAACGGACAAGCCCCGGTACCTTATGGGCGTGGGCCGGCCTGAGGATTTGGTGGAATGTGTAGCGCGCGGGATCGATATGTTTGACTGCGTGATGCCGACTCGCAATGCGCGGAATGGGTTTCTCTTTACCGATCAGGGCACGCTTAGGCTTCGTAATGCGCGGTTCGCCAATGACACGCGTCCTATTGAGGCGGATTGCGACTGCTACACCTGTCGTCACTACGGCCGTGCCTATTTGCGTCATCTGGACCGTTGCGGCGAGATGCTAGGGTCACGCCTGAACACGATTCACAATTTGCGTTATTTCCAGCGTCTGATGGCTTCGCTGCGCGAGGCGATCCAGGCGGGAAAGCTGGATGAATTTACCCGTCACTTCTATGCCATGCGCAAGGGTGTGACATAATGCCGAGCTTTAAATTTAGAGGGGATTGACATGGATTTTTTCATTAACACAGCGATGGCTCAGGGTGGCGCAGGCGGCGGCAGCCTGACCGGTTTGCTTTTCCCGCTGGCGCTCATTGCTATTTTTTATTTCCTGCTCATTCGCCCGCAGCAAAAGCGTGCCAAAGAGCATCGTCAACTGGTGGCCAATCTGGCAAAAGGTGATGAGGTGCTGACTACCGGCGGTCTGGTGGGGCGCATCAACGATGTCGGTGACACCTATGCCAACCTGGAGCTGTCCGAGGGTGTCGAAGTGCGTCTGCAAAAAGCAGCCGTTGCCCAGGTGCTGCCAAAGGGCTCGATGAAGGGCAACCTTGAGAAGGCCGAAGCGGCCGGTAAGGATGACGACGCCGGCAAGGCCGATAAAAAGGCCAAATAACGCCCAACAAGGTAGTCCCTGATTTATGAATCGTTATCCGCTCTGGAAGTATCTGGTGCTGGTGCTGGTGATTGCCGCCGGCAGCTTCTATGCCCTGCCCAATCTGTTCGGCCAAGATCCGGCGCTGCAGATCAGCACCGCCAATGGAACAGCACCGATACCCGCTGAGCAATCCCGTATCGAGGGGTTGCTCGAGGACGCTGGCATTGCCGTGCGTGCCACGGAGATGGCGGATAACCATCTGCTGGTTCGGCTGCGCACGCCTGATGCTCAAGTGCGAGCAGCCGATGAACTGGCTGTCGCGCTGGGTCGGGATTACACAGTTGCACTCAATCTAGCGCCGGCCACACCACAGTGGCTTCGCAGTCTGGGCGGACAGCCCATGTATCTGGGGCTCGACTTGCGTGGTGGCGTGCACTTTTTGATGCAAGTCGATTTGGAAGCGGTCCTTGAACAGACCATTGAGCGCTATGCCGATGAGTTCCGTCGCGCACTGCGTGAGGCCGATTTGCGTTATCGAGACGTGATGCCTCAGGACCAAGGGCTGCAGGTTGAATTTGCTGATATCGCAACACGGGATGCCGCGATTGATGCCCTAGATCCTGACTATCTTGAGCTGAACTTTGACGCCACTGAGGTGGACGGCGCGCCGGTGTTGGTGGCAACGCTCAGTGATCAGGAACTGCGAGAGGTCAGAAACTTTGCGGTTGAGCAGAACATCACCACGCTGCGCAATCGCGTGAATGAGTTGGGCGTGGCCGAGCCGATCATCCAGCGCCAAGGGCTTGACCGTATCGTCGTACAACTGCCTGGTGTTCAGGATACGGCAAGGGCAAAAGATATTATCGGCGCGACCGCCACGCTTGAATTTCGCATGGTCGATCAAGGGAATTTTCCCTACTTTGGCGATGACAGTGAGCCTGTGCCACCGGGTACTGAGCGATTCCCGGAGCGCGATGGCGGCTTTGTCCTGCTGGAGCGAGAGATCATCATCACCGGTGAGGCCATTACCGACGCCCAGTCAGGCATTGATACCCAGACCGGTCAGTCTGAGGTCAACATCCGGTTAAGTGGCAGTGGCGGTAACATCATGAACCGCATCACGGGGGGTCGAGTGGGTGACCATATGGCCGTGGTGTTCAAAGAGGTCGAAATCCAGGCCCGCCGCGTTGGCGATGAGATCATCCGCGAGCAGGTGCAGGTTGAAGAGGTGATTAATATCGCCCGAATTCAGGAGCAGCTGGGCAGCCGTTTTCGGATTACCGGCCTGGATAGCTCGATTGAGGCGCGTAACTTGGCATTGTTGCTGCGGGCGGGATCCCTGGCAGCGCCGATGCAGATTGTCGAAGAGCGCACCATTGGCCCCAGCCTGGGCCAGGAGAACATCGATCAGGGTCTTGCAGCGGTTATCGCCGGCTTTGCTTTGGTGGTGATCTTTATGGCGGTGTACTACAAGGTCTTTGGTCTAATCGCCAACTTGGCGCTGTTGACCAACCTGGTGTTGTTGGTGGCCGTGCTATCGCTGCTGCAAGCGACGCTAACACTTCCCGGTATTGCTGGGATTGTGCTGACTGTTGGTATGGCGGTGGACGCCAACGTACTAATCTATGAGCGTATCCGTGAGGAACTGCGCGCAGGCAGCAGCACCCAGCAGGCTATAGAGGGTGGCTATGGCAAGGCATTTTCAACCATTGCCGATGCCAATATCACGACGCTGATTGCCGCGTTGGTGTTGTTTGCCTTTGGCACGGGCCCGATTAAAGGGTTTGCGGTGACGTTGTCGATTGGCATTGTCAGCTCAATGTTTACGGCAATCTTCGGCACTCGGGCCATCGTCAATCTTATCTACGGGGGGCGCCGCGGCGCTCGTCTGGCCATCTAGGAGACTTTGGTGGATTTCTTCAAGCGCGAGACCAAAATCGACTTTATGGCCCATCGCCTGCGGGCGGCTTTTTTAACCGCTGTGCTGGTGTTTGCCGCCATTGGCTTTTTGCTCTTTCGGGGGCTTGATCTCGGGCTCGACTTTACCGGCGGCACACTGGTCGAGGTGGGTTACCCTCAAGCCGTTGATCTAACAGAAGTCCGTGAAACACTGAACGCTGGCGGGTTTGACGGTGCAGTCGTACAAACGTTTGGCACGGCGCGCGATATCCTCATCCGACTGGCGCCGGACGCTGGTGATGGCGACGCTCTCAGCAATGCTGTGCTGGATACCCTGCGCGCTGAACAACCCGAAGCGCAGTTGCGCCGGGTGGAATTTGTCGGCCCTCAGGTGGGCGAAGAGCTTGCCGAGAAAGGCGGTCTTGCACTGCTTTATGCGCTTGCCGGCATTCTGATCTACATTGCCTTTCGGTTTGAATATCGCTTTGCGATCGGGGCTGTGGCGGCGGTAGTTCATGATGTGGTGGTCACCATCGGCATCTTCGCTGGCATCGGGCTTGAGTTTGATTTAACCGTTCTGGCGGCCCTGCTGGCGGTGATCGGTTATTCCTTGAATGACACCATCGTTGTTTTTGACCGCATTCGTGAGAACTTCATCCGGCTGCGCAAGGGCACCGCTATTGAAGTGACCAACCGCTCCATTAATCAAATGCTGCCTCGGACACTGGTGACCAGTCTGACGACGCTGCTGGTGTTGTTGGCACTTTTTCTCCTGGGCGGGGAACTTATCCGTGGCTTTGCCCTCGCACTGATTATCGGTGTGGTGGTGGGTACGTACTCATCGATCTTTGTGGCAAGCTCCGCGGCGCTGGCGCTTGGGGTCAGCAAAGAGGACCTGATTCCACCACCGAAGGAAGGTGAGGATCTGGAAGGCGAGCGTCCGTAATGGGGCGCTCATCGTCATCACGCTTTCATAATCGATCGGTAGCCTTTGGAGAAACCTGGCCAACGGAAGTCGAAAATGAGCGACGTCCAGCTGTTCAAACCGCTTCGCTATCGCAGCATTTTTATCTCTGACACCCACTTGGGTTTTCGCGGCGCACGTGCCGATGATCTGTTGGATTTCCTAGAATCGGTGGAATGCGACACGCTCTATCTGGTGGGCGATATTGTTGATTTTTGGGAGATGCGCCGCAAAGGGCTGCGTTGGCCGGAATCACACAATGCGGTCGTTCAAAACATCTTAAAGCGCGCGCGCAACGGTACTCGGGTCATTTATATCCCCGGTAATCACGATGAAATGATGCGCGACTATGCGGGGATGACCGTCGAAGGGGTCAGTATTGAGCTCAGGGCGATCCATGAGTGTGCCGATGGCAGACGGCTTTTGGTGTTGCATGGTGATGAGTTTGACACCGTAGTGCAGTGCAGTCGCTTGGTTGCCATGCTGGGTAATCGAATGTACGCCTGGCTCATTCGTGCTAACCACTGGGTCAATCGGATCCGTCAGGCCTTTAATCGTCCCTATTGGTCGCTGGCGGCGCATCTTAAGCACCGCACCAAAAATGTCATGCAGTACATTGCCAATTACGAAGAAGCCTTGGTGCATGAAGCCAAGACAGCGGGTGTAGACGGTCTTGTCTGCGGGCATATTCATCATGCTGAAGTCACGGATCGCAGCGGTGTACTCTATTGCAATGACGGGGATTGGGTGGAGAGTTGTACAGCGCTTTGCGAATCACGCAGTGGGCAGCTTGAGTTGCTACGCGGGATTGAAGTGCGTGAAACGATTAAGGCCTCAAGCGAGGCCATTGAGCAGCAACAAGTCGCTTAAAAAGGGCCTTATTTAGGCCCTGATGCCTTCGACGCGGTGCGGTGCGATGGTGCGTACCAAATCAGCAAACAGCTTAGGGCTACCGGCAACGATATTGCCGGTTTCCAGATAGCGATCGCCGCCGGCAAAGTCGCCAACAATACCACCAGATTCTCGGATCATGAGTGCCCCGGCGCCCATGTCCCAGGGTTTCAGTCCAACCTCCCAAAACCCATCAAGGCGCCCGCAGGCGACATAGGCCAGATCCAAGGCTGCCGATCCTGCACGGCGCAAATCGGCAGCCCGTCGGAAAACATCACCAAACATACCCAGATACGCGTCGTGGTAATCGCGGCTTCGTAGCGGAAACCCGGTGCCGATCAGGGCATTATCAATGCTTTGACGCGGTTCAATCCGCATGCGGCGGCCTTCAAAATTACAGCCACCCCCGCGTCGGGCAGTCCACAGTTCCTGCCGAATGGGGTCATAGATGACTCCGGCTTCCAACGCCCCGCGGTATTTCAGCGCGATCGATATAGCGTAGTGGGGAAAGCCGCGCAGGTAGTTATGCGTGCCATCCAGCGGGTCAATAAGCCACACGTACTCGGCGTTTTCTTCGCCGCCGCGCTCCTCGGCCACGATGGCATGGTCGGGATAGGCCTGGGAGAGAATGGCGCAGATTTCATCTTCGGCCATTCGGTCAACATCGCTGACAAAGTCGTTAAGGCCCTTGGACTCGACCTGAATGCGCTCAAGGCGATCGATGTTACGGACGATGATATTGCCGGCGCTTCTTGCGGCGCGAACGGCGACGTTCACCATTGGATGCATGGGCTGGATACCTGAGATCGGGGATACAACAATGCGGTAGCATACCAGCTTCTGACACTGAAGAGGTTGCTGTGTGGTCAACGCGGATAGAGCTGAAATCCGATTTGTACTGGTAGGCACCAGTCATTCGGGCAACTTGGGGGCAACGGCTCGAGCTATGAAGACAATGGCGCTGGCTGGGCTGGACCTAGTCGCGCCGGAATGCCTGATTGATGCGCAGGCCGAGGCGATGGCAGCCAATGCGGGTGATGTGCTTGAGCGTGCTCGGTCATTTGCAGATCTGCCGTCTGCGGTGGCCGACAGCACCCTAGTGCTTGGCCTGACCGCACGGCCGCGACGTGACGGCGTGCCTGCGCTGACTCCGCGTGAGGCCGCCGCCATGATGGCGTCCGAATCAGGGATGGTCTCGGTGCTTTTTGGTCGTGAACGGACCGGGCTTACCAATGAGGAACTCTCCAGCTGCCATCGCCTTGTGCACATCCCGGCCAATCCGGATTATCCCGCGCTCAATTTGGCGGCAGCGGTGCAGATTATGGCCTATGAAGTGTTCTTGGCAGCGGCTCACGACCCTCAGCATGCATTGCTGGCGCAGCCCACTGAGATGTTGCCGGCCACTGGTGCTCATCTAGAGGGCCTGCATCAACAGCTTGAGGCACTGGTGGTGCAAAGTGGTTATGCCGCACGCGCCCCGCACGAGGTTATGCTGCGACGCCTTCGCAACCTGATTAATCGGGCAAGGCCTAGTGTTGATGAAGTGGATCTGCTGCGCGGTGTTCTTAAACGCATCCTTCGCTAGCCGAGCGTATACTGAGCGGTCCTGAAGAAAATTCACTCCTGATGATGGCGGATGGCAGTCATGTTTGAGCGTCTCAGAGAAGATGTCCGTTGTGTTTTTGATCGCGACCCGGCCGCGCGGAATCGGCTTGAGGTGCTGACCAGCTATCCCGGCGTTCACGCTCTGATTATGCATCGGATAAATCATTGGCTCTGGCGTCTTGGGGCGCGTTGGCTGGCGCGCTTTCTCTCGCAGCTCGCGCGCTGGTTTACGGGTATTGAGATTCATCCCGGGGCCCGTATCGGTCGGCGGTTTTTTATCGACCACGGGTTGGGTGTGGTCATTGGTGAAACGGCCGAGGTGGGCGATGACTGCACGCTCTATCAGGGGGTGACCCTGGGCGGGACTTCCTGGGAGGCGGGTAAGCGCCATCCAACATTGGGTGATGATGTCGTGGTTGGAGCGGGCGCGAAGGTGCTTGGCCCGATCCATATCGGGAAAGGGGCGCGAATCGGTTCGAATGCCGTTGTCGTTAAAGATGTGCCGGAAAACGCGACCATGGTGGGTATTCCAGCACGAGTGGCGCGGATTGCAGCTGAGTCACAGCCGATGAGCGAGGCCGATCAGCGTCGGGCCGAGACGGCACGCCGCATTGGCTTTGAGGCGTATGGCTCCACGCGCGATATGCCCGATCCGGTAGCCAATGCCATTAACGCCATTCTTGATCATGTGCATCACACCGATGCCCGGTTGCAGGAAATGTGCACAGCCCTTCGAGGACTTGGTGCCAGTGTCAATGATAGCCGCATTCCCAACATCGAAGACTGCGGTATCGATGATGAGCGATCGGGTAGAGCGGATTCCCCGGCCAAGCAGTAGTCGCTGATGACCAGCCCGTATTTGGATTATGCGGCAACAACGCCGCTCGACCCTCGCGTTGTAGCGGTGATGGCCGAGGTTCAGAGCCAGCCGATGCGCTACGCCAACGCCTCGAGTCAGCATCCGCCAGGGCGCGCGGCGGCAGATCGCGTGGACGCGGCCGGCAAACAGGTGTTGCAGGCCATTGGAGTGCCTGATTACGAATTAGTGTGGACCAGCGGTGCCACGGAGGCAGACAACCTCGCTATTCTGGGGCTTGCTAGGGCGCTAGAGGTTAGGAAAAGTCCCCGCCGCAGGATTTTAGTCCTGGCCATCGAGCATTCAGCCGTACTGGCTGCGGCCAGAGCCGCGACCGCGCATGGGTTTACGATCGAAATGGTGCCGGTCGATGCCAAAGGCATGATCGATATCGCTGCATTGCAATCTTTACTTGATGACGATGTGGCCCTAGTGAGCGTTGGGTTGGTCAACAATGAAACCGGCGTGATTCAACCCATCGAACCCGTAGCGGATGCGGTCCATGCAGCCGGCGCTCTATTACATGTGGATGCGGCGCAGGCGGCCGGGCGTTTGCCGCCGTCAACCGGCTTCGCCCGGGCGGATCTGCTGGTGGTATCGGCCCATAAATTTTACGGTCCCATGGGGGTCGGTGCGCTGTGTTATCGCCCCGACATTCGTCTTGAGCCGTTGATGCATGGCGGAGGTCAGCAGGGCGGGCTTCGCTCTGGCACCTTGCCGGTGCCGCTGATTGTGGGGATGGGTGAGGCCTTGTCGTCTGTCGATAGCGCCGAGGAGGCTCAGCGCCAGTATCAGTTGCGGGACCGTTTGCTTGGGGCACTTGGCGCGCTGGGCGGTGTGGTAATGAATAGTCCGCAGGCTGGATCGCCGCATATCTTGAATGTCTCTTTTGCCGGCGTGCACGGTGGGGCATTGCGCTCGGCGCTGAATGACTTGGCCGTGGGTTTTGGCTCCGCCTGCAATAGCACGGGCGGGCCATCTCATGTGCTCCGAGCCATGGGTCGGCCCGACATTCTGGCACATGCTTCGCTCAGGATTAGTTTGGGGCGATTTACCGATCAGGGGGATATCGATACCGCTTCGGCGCAAATTGTGCCGGTTGTCGAGGCATTGCGGCGCATCTCTCCGCTATGGCGGGAAATATGCGAAGGGCGCGCACTAGAAGATGTCTACGGTGTCACAACCCCACTGCCGGTGGCTTGAAATGATGGAGCCAATGGAACAGCATCAAGCATTAATGGCTTTGGGTGCGCCTGAGGATCCAACCGGCTGGCTGCATGCGTCGGCTGGGCGGGCAGCAGACGGGGTTCAAGTCGAGTGCTGGCTGCAACTCGGGCCATCAGGGCAGGTCAAATCGTTGAGATTTGAAATGTTTGCAAGCCTTTCCGCCTGTCATGCAGCGGCCTGGTTTGCGGACTGGTCACAGGGTCGTGAGGCTCAGTCGGTGTTGGCAATGACAGGGTTTTGGCTTGCAGAAATGACCGGTTTGCCAGATGAGTCCCGGCATGAGGCCTTGGTCATCGAAGACGCGCTGCGAGCGGCTTTTGCGCTTGCACAATGACAGCACGGAGGGATTGCAGATCATGACAATCGAGCTTACCCAACGCGCCGCCGATCATATCCGCGACGCGATCGCCCAGCATGGTGGTGGTGTGGGCCTGCGGCTTGGCGTAAAGACCTCAGGCTGTTCAGGGTTTATGTATGTGGTCGACTATGCCGATGAAGTGAAAGACGACGATCTGCTCGTCGAACAACATGGTGTTTCGGTGGTGATTGATCGCAAGAGTTTGCCGTTTCTCGACGGCATGGAGGTCGATTACATCCGCGAGGGGCTCAATCAGCGGTTTAGCTTTCGCAACCCGAATGTGACCGCGGAGTGTGGTTGCGGTGAAAGCTTTGCGGTGCAGTGATTGCCGCTCTCTGACAGGGTCGCTAGACTAGCGGCAGTTGAATTGGGCCCACTGCGCCTTTGCCGGTGGGTTTTGTTTTTTCTTAATCCCGAAGGTTTTTCGGGGCACTGTAAGGAGTTTTCTCAATGCCCGTGGAGCGTACGCTTTCCATTATCAAGCCCGACGCCGTGGCCAAGAACAAAGTCGGCGAAATCTATCGCCGTTTTGAGACCGCGGGTCTCGATATTATCGCTGCACGGATGATGCATCTGAGTCAGGAGCAGGCCGAGGGCTTCTATGCGGTCCATCGTGAGCGCCCGTTTTTTGGTGATTTGGTCAAATTCATGACTTCTGGTCCAGTGGTCGTTCAGGTGCTGGAAGGTGAGGACGCCATCCGCAAAAACCGCGAAATCATGGGGGCAACGAACCCTGCTGAGGCGGCTGCGGGTACCATCCGTCACGACCTTGCCGACAGCATTGATGCCAATGCAGTGCATGGCTCTGACGCGCCGGAGACGGCACGCGATGAAATCGCCTACTTCTTTGCCGACGATGAGCTCCACAGCCGTCGTTAATTCTCAGGCATCCGTCTCGACAGGCCGAGTGAATGTGCTTGGCCTGGATGAGGCTGGGCTGCGAGAGCTGCTCTCAGAGCTCGGTGAAAAGCCATTTCGCAGCAAGCAGCTCCGACAGTGGCTGCATCAACGCCGGATATTCGATTTTGCCGAGATGACCGATCTGGCCAAAGGTTTTCGCGAACGCCTAGAGCAGATGGGGCAGCCTGAATTGCCAACGGCGGTATTCGATCGCGAATCTGCCGACGGCACGCGAAAGTGGCTGCTCGCGCTTGAGACGGGGAATGCTGTTGAGACGGTGTATATCCCTGAGCGCGATCGCGGCACGCTTTGCGTCTCCTCACAAGTGGGTTGTGCACTAGATTGTAGTTTCTGCTCAACCGGCAAGCAGGGCTTTAACCGCAATTTGGATGCCGCTGAGATTATCGGCCAGCTCCACTATGCCACCGAGGCATTAGAGGCGGAGGGGCGCGGGCGCCGAGTGACCAATGTCGTCATGATGGGGATGGGTGAGCCGCTGGCTAATTTTCGCAATGTGGTTGCGGCCACCAACCTAATGGTCGATCCCTATGCATGGGGGCTTTCTCGTCGACGGGTGACGCTGTCAACGGTTGGTTTGGTGCCGGCACTCTATCGTCTTGCCGAACATAGCAATATTAGTCTGGCTGTGTCATTGCATGCCCCCAATGATGCACTGCGCGACCAGATCGTGCCGATTAACAAGAAATACCCGCTCCGAGAACTGATTCCCGCCTGTGAGAATTACATTGATAAGACACCGCATCGCTGCATTTACTGGGAGTATGTGATGCTTGACGGCGTCAACGACCAGCCTGCGCATGCTCGGGAGTTGCGTGATCTGCTTAAAGGGATTCCCTCCAAAATCAATTTGATACCGTTTAACCCTTTCCCCGGCGGCGGTTATCGTTCTTCACCACGTGATCGGATTATGCGCTTTGCGGACACATTGCAGCGCGCAGGATTTATCACCACCATCCGCCGGACGCGCGGTCAGGATATCGATGGTGCTTGTGGGCAGTTAGTGGGGCAGGTGATTAATCGACGTAACCGCGGCAAGCGCGGTGATGCTGCGGCGGACTAATGTCCCGTTTGTTGTGGTTATGCTGCACGCTTTTGCTGCTAAGCGGTTGCGCGATGCAGTCTCACGGGCCTTTGGGGGCTGATGAGCGACAGCGAGCGGCCAAGGCCAACGCCGAAATCGCCGCCCACCATCTTCGCAACGGGTCACTGCCGGCGGCGCTTGAGAAAGTCGAGCGAGCACTCTCTCAGGCACCGGATCTAGCCGAGGCGCATCTGGTCGCGGCCGAGCTCCATGACCGTTTGAATCAGCCCGAGCGGGCTGAGCATCATTACCAAACCGCGCTTGAGATTGATTCTGACAGTGGCGCCGCGCTCAATAACTATGCCGGTTTCCTCTGCCGTCAATCGAGCACTGATCGGGCGCTTGACCTCTATCGGCTGGCGGCCCGTGACCCCCTATACGCCGGTCGTTGGATGGCGCTGAGCAATGCTGGGCGCTGCCTCGCTGATGCCGGGCGTTGGGCTGCGGCAGAGCGCTATTGGCGGGAAGTATTAGCCGAGCATCCAGATTATGCGCCGGCGTTATTGGGTATGACTGAAGCGAAATTACGGGATAATAAGATTGATGCCGCAAATCAATGGTTTTCGCGCTACACTGCGGTTTCAAGACGGACGCCGGCTATGCTTTGGCTGGGGGTAAGAGTGGCCAGGGCCGCTGACGATGGCGAGCGAGAAGCGCGATGGGCTCAACAGCTCAGGGCGCAGTATCCAGCCTCGAAGCAAGCTGCCCAGCTGACAGAGTAACAATCACCATGACCGATCAGGATTCTAAGACTGCCGATATCGGTAATCCAGGAGAGCGTGAAGGACCGGGTTCGCTGGTACGTGATGCAAGGCTGCGTCGCGATATGACCATCGAACAAGTGGCTGAGGCACTCCATTTGGATCGCGCAACGATCAATCGGCTTGAGGCCGACGATTTTCAGGCCCTCCCGCCTATGACATTTGTCCAGGGTTATCTTCGGGCTTACTGCCAGATTCTTGAGTTGCCACCAGAGCCCGTATTGGCCCGATTGGCCGAGGTGGCCGGCAAAGACCCCGAAAGCCCGCTTGCACCAACGGCGAGCGCGGGTGGATTCGGTCATCGCTTCAGTCGTGGTGGCTATCGTCGCGCCCCGGGTATCCCCATGCTGGCAGCCGGCCTTGCTCTGTTAATCGCTATACTCGTTGCCGGTGGCTGGTGGTTTACGCAAGAGAACTCAGGCAGTGAGGGGTTGGCTGATCAGGCTACCGCTATTGAACAGGATCCCGTTGTTGAGGAATCAGTGCCGCCTGAGACCGACGCTGTCACTGGATCGTCGAATCAGCCTAGTCTAGGCAGTGAGTCAGCCACCGAGGCGCCGATTCAGACTGATCCCGCCGGTGAGCCAGCCACCGAGTCGCCGACTCAGACGGCTCCAGCCAGTGAGCCGGCCGCAGAAGCGCTGAGTGATCCAGCGCCCATGGATGAGCCTCAATCTACTGCTGAAACGACCTCAGACTCACGGCCTGTAGCCGAAGCAGCAGCAGAACAGCAACCGGCACCTACGGAACAGATTACACCGCCCATCGCCTCCACGGAGGGGCTTGAAGAACTGCGCTTCGGCTTCTCTGGTGACTCGTGGATGGAGGTTTCCGACAATCGCGGAGAGCGTTTGCTCTTTGGCATGATGAGTGATGGCGAGGAACGCCTGGTCGGTGAGCCCCCCTTTTCGATCGTCATTGGTAATACGGATAATGTGACGCTCGAGTTTCGGGACGAACGGGTTGATCTGGGCGCGCTCGCGCGTAACAAGGTGGCACGCTTTACGCTTGGCGACTCCTGATTGTCTCCACTCCAGCAGATATCGGAATAACAGTGAGCATCTCGATACAGAGTATTCGTGGCTTCAGCGACATATTGCCGCCGCAGGGGCCGGCCTGGCGCTTTGTTGAGCAGACTTTTCGTGAAGAGCTTGAGCGCTACGGGTTTGCCGAGGTGCGCCTGCCGATTGTTGAGAAAACCGAGCTTTTCTCACGCTCGATCGGCGAAGTCACCGATATTGTCGAAAAAGAGATGTACACATTTACCGATCGCAATGGCGACAGCCTGACGCTTCGCCCTGAAGGTACGGCCGGTTGTGTTCGGGCAGCGCTGCAAAATGGGCTTTTGCATAACGCAAAACCCAGGCTCTGGTATGCCGGACCCATGTTCCGTCACGAGCGCCCCCAAAAAGGCCGTTATCGGCAGTTTCATCAGATAGGAGCCGAAGCTTTTGGTGTGGGGGATCCAGAGCAGGACGCTGAGCTGATGCTACTCTCCGGCCGAATTCTGCGCCGGCTGGGTATCAGTGGTTTGCGTCTTGAAATCAACAATTTGGGTAGCAGCGAGGATCGCGCCGGTTACCGGGCCGCGTTGATTGCCCATTTCGAGGCCCATGCCGACCGGTTGGATGACGATGCAAAGCGTCGCCTGCACAGTAACCCGCTGCGGATTCTTGATACCAAAAACCCCAATATGCGCGAAGTGGTCGATACGGCGCCTCATTTGCCGGACTTTCTGGGTGATTCGGCGCGAGCGCATTTCTCCTTGCTTTGCGCGATGCTGGACGCGGCCGGTCAGCCCTACACCGTCAATCCGCGTCTAGTCCGTGGCCTTGATTACTATGGCGGATCGGTTTTTGAGTGGATCAGTGATGATTTGGGGGCTCAAGGCACCGTGTTGGCTGGTGGCCGATATGACGCATTGATTGAGATGATTGGCGGTCCGGCCACACCTGCTATAGGGTTTGCTGCGGGTATTGAGCGACTGGTCTCATTGGTTGAGGCAGCCGGCAGCGCACCTGCGCCCGCGACACCCCATGCCTATGTGATTGTTGGTGAGCCTGAGTTGCAGACCGAGACGCTCGCGCTGGTTGAGCGCTGGCGTGATGCGCTCCCCGAGACCTACATACAGCTGCACATGGGCGGAGGCTCAATGAAAAGCCAATTGCGCCGAGCGGATCGCAGTGGCGCGCAGCTGGCGGTCATCCGAGGCCAGGCTGAGGCCCAGGCCGGTGAGGTAACAGTAAAAGACCTGCGGGGCGATCGAGAACAGCAGGCAGTGGCCCTGGATGCCGTTCCGACGGTACTCTGCGAGATGATGACCCAATAAATAGGACGGATAACAGGCGTGGCATACGACGACGAAGAACAACTCGAGGCCATCAGAGGGTGGTGGCAACGTCACGGCAAACTGCTGCTGATTGGTGTTGCCACGGCGCTGGCGGTGGTTGTTGGTTACCAGCAATGGAATGCTTGGCAGGCCCGTCAAGCAGCCGCAGCGGCATCGGATTACACCGCGGTGTTGGCAGCATTGAATGAATCGGCAAGCGAAGCGGCGCTCAACCGGTTGGAAATCCTCCAGAGTCAACATGCCGACAGTCCCTATGCTGGTATGGCAACGCTTGCCGTCGCCGCGGCTGAGTTGGCTGATGGGCGAGCCCTAGACGCGGCTCAGACGCTGGCCTGGTTAGAGGTGGAGCAGGCAGATAGCCCAATGCGGCCGATAGCCGGATTGCGGCGCGCTGAGGCCTTGGCAGCAGCGGGTGAAGATCAACAGGCATTGGCCGTGCTGGATGCGGTACCGCAGACAACGGCCCTTCAGTCACGATTGCTGGAACTACGGGGTGATCTTCTGGCAGCACAGGGCGATGCCGAAGCGGCCATTACTGCCTATCGTGAGGCGTTGTCCCAAACTACCGGACAGCGGCGGGCCTTGGTGGAAGTCAAACTGCTTGATCTGGGAGGCATGCCGGCATCATGAATAGGCAATGGCAGCGACTAGCAATCCTAGGGGTTCTTCTCAGCTTAATCAGCGGTTGCGGCAGCCTCGGTGGCTGGGGTAGCAGGGATAACGATCAAGATAAACCCGAGGAGACGGTGGTCGGGTCGCTTGAGATCATTGAGGTTTGGTCTGAGCGGGTGGGCAGGGCCGAACATGACTATCACCGGCTAGAGCTCGCCACGGTGAACGGCCGGGTCTATGCCGTTGATGCAAAGGGTGAGGTGTCAGCCAGACGTCTTGATGACGGCCAGCTTGTCTGGGAGCAAGATCTGGATGTGGCTGTCTCTGCGGGTGTAGGAGCCGATGCATCAATCGTGGTTGTCGCCACGCCCGACGGTCAGGTTATTGCGCTGGATGCCCGCACTGGCGCGCCTGAATGGCGAGCCAGTGTCAGTAGCGAGGTACTAGCGCCGCCCGTAGTGGGGCAGGGATCAGTGGTGCTGCGTACAGCAGATGGTCGTGTTTTCTCCCTGTCGGCGGAAACTGGGGCTAGGCAGTGGCTGTATAGCCGAACCGTGCCGGTGCTGAGTCTTCGTGGTCATTCCGCTCCCGTGCTGGTGCCGGATGGCGTAGTCGCCGGTTTTGACAACGGCCGTCTTAGCGCACTTGATTTAGCCAGCGGCAACCCTGCCTGGGAGGCAACGGTGTCAATCCCGCAGGGGCGTACGGATCTTGAGCGGATGGTTGATATTGATGCCGACCCGCTGGTGATTGGCGGTGATCTATTCGTCGGCGGTTATCAGGGGCGGGTGGCTGGTATTGCCCTTGCCAGTGGGCAGATTGGCTGGACGCGCGACCTTTCAGTGATTGGCGGGCTGGCAGCGGATGCCGATAATCTCTACGTCACCGATGCCGATGGCCAGC
>CBFIIM010000030.1:0-15121 GCA_965662395.1 Spiribacter sp.
ATGCGTTGTGCCATAGCGCCGATCAAACACATGGGCATGCTCAAGAAACGCGCCTTCATCAATTAAACGAACAAATTCCGCTTCATCGACAAAGTAATAATCACGGCCCTCCTCCTCGCCGGGGCGAGGTGCACGCGTGGTATGCGAGACCGAGATCACCAACCCGGCATCCTGAGCCATTAGTGCGCGCAGCAACGAGGTCTTGCCCGCCCCTGAAGCAGCAGAAACAATATAAAGCGTGCCTTTCACGGCCTTGTCGATGCCCGTATTCATTCCTTTAATGCTACCCTGATCGGCCATTTTTCGCACCGATTTAAAGGGTCCCATGCAGCAGAATACGATGCGCCCCAGCGGCCGTGCCGCCAACCAACTCCGCGACATTCGCCTGACCCGGGGGTTTACCCGCCATGCCGAGGGCTCCGTGCTCGTGGAGTTTGGTGACACCCGCGTTCTCTGTACAGCCACTGTCGAGGAGCGGGTTCCGCCGTGGCTGCGCAACAGCAATAAAGGCTGGGTCACGGCTGAATACGGCATGCTGCCGCGGGCAACCGGCAGCCGGACTGACCGCGAGGCTGCCCGCGGCCGCCAGCAGGGACGTACTGTTGAGATCCAACGCCTGATTGGCCGCGCACTGCGTGCCGTGGTCGACTTGGAGGCCTTGGGTGAGCGCCGGGTAGTCATTGATTGCGATGTCCTGCAGGCGGATGGCGGCACACGGACGGCCTCGATTACTGGTGGCTATGTCGCACTTGCCGATGCCGTTGCAACGCTGATGAAGGCCGGCAAAGTCCGCCGCAACCCGCTGCATGGTCAGGTGGCCGCCGTATCGGTGGGGATCTATCAAGGCATGCCTGTGTTGGACCTTGACTATGCCGAGGATTCAGAAGCCGAAACCGATATGAACGTGGTAATGAACGACGCCGGGCATTTTATCGAGGTTCAGGGCACCGCAGAGGGCCATGCGTTTCGACGCGCTGAGTTAAACACCATGCTGGACCTAGCTGGCGACGGCATCGATCAGCTGATCGCCGCTCAACGCAAGGCGTTGGAGGGGTAGCGATGGCGGTCGTTGACAAACTGGTACTGGCCAGCGGCAATGCCGGCAAGCTCCGCGAGCTTGAAGCACTGCTCAGCGACCTGAATGTCAGCATTGTGCCGCAGTCCTTTTACTTTGTGCCGGAGGCCGAAGAAACCGGCACAACCTTTATTGAAAACGCGATTATTAAGGCCCGCAACGCCGCAGCGCTGACTGGACTGCCGGCGATTGCGGATGATTCCGGCCTAGAAATTGCCGGGCTGGATGGTGCCCCGGGTGTCCGCTCGGCGCGCTGGGCGGGCGATGACGCTGACGATGCCGCAAACAACGCCTGTCTTGAAGATGCCCTGATCGATTTAGCTGAACACGAATGCGCTGCCAGCTATCGATGTGTGCTGGTGTACATGCGCCACGCGAATGATCCCGCGCCGCTCATCGCCGAAGGGGCCTGGCACGGACGCGTCATCGCCCCGGCACGCGGCAGCGACGGGTTTGGCTATGACCCGCATTTTTATCTGCCTGATCTGGGCTGTACAGCCGCCGAACTGCCAGCAGACACCAAAAACCGAATCAGCCATCGCGGCCAAGCGCTTGGCCGACTGGTTGAACAGCTCAAAGCGGAATGGGCACACCACTAACCCCTCCACCGCTGGGCCTTTACATACACCTGCCCTGGTGCGTGCAGAAATGCCCCTATTGCGATTTTAACTCCCATGCCCTTCGCGGCGATCTGCCCGAGACGGACTACATCAATGCCCTGCTGCGTGATGCCGATGTGGAAGCTGCCCGGGCTAATGACCGGCGCATTGAGACCATTTTTATTGGCGGCGGCACACCCAGTTTGTTTAGTGAACACGCAATCGACACCCTGCTCCGCGGGCTGCGCAACCGGCTGAACATCCCCGAAGACGCCGAGATCACACTGGAGGCCAACCCGGGCACACTTGAGGCCGGACGGTTTGAGGGTTTTCGCGCCGCTGGCATCAATCGATTATCCATCGGGGTGCAAAGCTTCAATGACCAAGCCCTTCAGCAACTCGGCCGCATTCACGGCGGCACCGAAGCGCACCGAGCCATTGAGTCTGCGCAGACGGCAGGCTTTTCCCGAATAAACGTCGATTTGATGCATGGCCTGCCGGGGCAAAGCGGCCAACAGGCAGTAGCAGACATCGAGCAAGCACTGACCCACGGCATCCAGCACTTGTCTCATTACCAGCTGACGCTCGAACCCGGCACCCCGTTTTTCACCCGACCACCGAAACTGCCGGATGACGATGCGCTGGGTGATATTGAAGCGCAGACCCACCATCGGCTGGAGAAGCAGGGGTTTTCCCGCTACGAAATTTCCGCCTGGTCGGTCCCCGGGCAGGAATGCCGTCATAACTTAAATTACTGGCGCTTTGGTGACTATTTGGCCATCGGCGCAGGTGGTCACGGCAAGATCACCACGGCCGATAGCCATATACTGCGATACAGCAAAGTCCGCATGCCGCGGCTGTATCAACAACTTGCCGGCTTGCAGGAGGCGATCGCTGAGGAGCGTCAAGTCGCACCAGCAGAACGCGTCATTGAATACCTTATGAACACCCTCAGACTGCGCGAAGGGGCACCGCTGACCGAGGCGCTTGAGCGTACTGGCCTTGATGCAGCGGATTTTGAACCCGGCCTGAGTCAGGCCCGCCAACGTGCTTGGATGGTCGATGACCCCAATCGATTGGCTCCGACCCCGTTGGGCCAGCAATTCCTCAACGACCTGCTGGGATTATTTTTAGCGGATTAAGGAGACGCGGCGGTGCTGGAAGAACTGGAAATTACCTGTCCATATTGCGGTGAGTCCTTCACCACTTTGGTGGACTGCTCAGCGGGGGATCAGCGCTACATTGAGGATTGTACGGTGTGTTGCCGACCCATTGAGCTGGAGCTGACACTCACAACGACCGGACCGTTACTGATCACCCGGCGGGATGACGAATAACCGCCCCCGCCGGATGGACCATGCGTTTTTAGATGATCGTCGGGGATTT
Source organism: Spiribacter sp. (assembly GCA_965662395.1). GTDB lineage: Bacteria > Pseudomonadota > Gammaproteobacteria > Nitrococcales > Nitrococcaceae > Spiribacter. The sequence continues at coordinate 3,061 of CBFIIM010000030.1, forward strand.
GGTTAGCGCCACCAGTACGATGTAGGCATAGGCACCGATCGCCACCAAAAAGGCATCCAGACGGACAGCTTTATCGTCGCGTCCTTTAAAGGCAACGATGCCAAACCCGATATAGACCAACAGCCCGATAATCTTGGCCGTAATCCAGCCATGCATAACAACCGGATAATTCCACCCCACCCAGGCGACGCCGAATGCGCTAACCAGCAGCAAGCCATTGATTGCATGGGTGGCGATTTTTACCCCGCGATTGTTCGCCAACGCCGAGCCGTACATCAGCCAGGCGCCGCGAAGCAGAAACATCACGAGGCTCAGCGCGACGATGGTGGTGTGCAGATGCTTCAGTCCGACATACATAGTGTTTGTTTCCGTTTAAAAAAATCGCAGAGATCAGCCCCGGATAGTACCGGTTGCCCCCCACACCCGCCAGCATTTCAGACGCGCCCACCGTGCATGCAGTGCAACATCTGACTTGTACCCGCGGCGCCAAGCGCCTAAGATACCGCGCTCTGTAAACCTAGCGTCTCGAGTAGCGCCATGAAAAAAGACATTCATCCCGAATACCGTGAAGTGGTGTTTCAAGACATCTCTTCGGATTTCTCCTTCAAGACCCGTTCAACGGTTCAGACGAAGGACACCATTCAGTGGGAAGACGGCAACGAATACCCGCTGGTCAAGGTGGAAATCTCAAGCGCCAGCCATCCGTTCTACACCGGCAAGCAGCGTGTTCTGTCGAGTGGCGGCCGTGTTGACCAGTTCCGTCGTCGCTATGGTGCGATGGCCAAAGGTGGTCGCAGCTAAGTCGCACTAGGAGGAATCGAAGCATGTCAGAGAAGACCGTTACCATCACCGACAATGCCACTGGCAAGCAGATGGAAGCGCCCGTTCGCAGCGGCACACACGGGCCAGATCTGATTGATATTCGAGGCCTCCAGAGCGAACTAGGTTATTTCACCTACGACCCGGGCTACAGCGTCACCGGCTGCTGCTTGAGCGATATCACCTTTATCGACGGTGATCAGGGGGTGCTGCTGTATCGCGGCTACCCCATCGAGCAGCTTGCCGAGCAGAGCTCATTCCTTGAGGTCTCGCGGCTGTTGCTCTACGGAGAGCTACCCACCAAAAAAGAGCTGGGTGAGTTTGAAGACTCTATTACCCGTCATACGATGGTCAATGAAAGCCTGCGCATCTTCTTTAATGGCTTTCATCACAACGCCCATCCCATGGCAATGCTCACCGGCGTAGTCGGCTCACTGTCGGCCTTCTATCACGACACCATTGATATCAATGACCCGGAAAACCGCATGCTCTGCGCCCACCGGATTATTGCCAAGATGCCAACGATTGCTGCAGCCGTGTTCAAACACATGGTTGGTGAGCCGTTCGTGCATCCGCTGAATCGCCTCTCTTACACAGGCAATCTGCTGAATATGCTGTTTGCCCGCCCCAGTGAGGACTATCAGATCAATCCGGTGGCAGAAAAAGCACTCGATCAGCTGCTGATTCTGCATGCCGATCATGAGCAGAATGCCAGCACCTCGACAGTCCGCATGGCGGGCAGCACCGGCACCAACCCATTTGCAGCGATTGCCTCGGGCTGTGCCGCGCTTTGGGGACCAGCCCACGGGGGTGCTAACGAAGCCGTGCTGAATATGCTCAGCGAAATCGGCACCGTCGAGGCTGTGCCGAAGTTTATTGAAAAGGCCAAGGACAAGGATGACCCCTTCCGTCTGATGGGCTTTGGCCATCGGGTCTACAAAAATTATGATCCGCGCGCCACGATTATCCGCAAGACCTGTCATGAGGTGCTGGATGAGCTAGGCGTGGGGAATGACCCGCAGCTTGAGCTAGCGATGCGGCTTGAAGAGATTGCGCTGGCCGATGATTACTTTATCGAGCGCAAGCTCTACCCTAATGTCGACTTCTACTCGGGCATCATTTATCGCGCCCTAGGTATTCCGACAGAGTTCTTTACCGTTTTGTTTGCCATCGGCCGTACCCCGGGCTGGATTGCCCAGTGGATGGAGCTGCTTGCCGACCCAGAACAGCGCATCGGTCGTCCGCGCCAGCTCTACACCGGTGCCGCCAAGCGCAATTACGTCCCGCTACACCGTCGGCGCTAAACCGACCGCATCAGCTAGTGGCGGCCTCAGCTATGAGCGCCGCCACTTCGTCTCTTCCTGCTCGCCGCATGGGCTTGCCGTCAACCGGACTACGGGGTGCCTGACGACGCCCCTGGCCGGTAAAAACGGTCAAATTAAACGGAATTTCATCGGCGACAAACCGGTGCATCGGAACAAAAACATAGTCTTCATCAAAGCGCACCCGCCGCTCTTCTGTATCAAACGGGATTCCCTGCTCAAGTAAAAACAACACCACCTCTTCGGGCGTATCAGCAAAGCAGTGCAGGTCGACCGCGCCATCGGCACCCGCCGTTCCGTCCAATACAGCGCCCACCAGCTTTGGCCGAAAGGCGGCAAAGAAACCCATAGCCTCCAGCGCCGCCTCACGCATCGTGCGCAGGGCTGATTGCTGGCGCTCGCCACCGAACAGGCGCTGATAGTCATGCAGCGCTGCCTGTATCTCGCGGTTCTGCGGCAGATTGGTGGTGGTGGGTGCACCTAAATGCAGTGCTGCCTTGCGTTTGGCATGCGAGAAATCCCGCACGCCTTCAACCGCCATGATGCGGGCGGCTTCCTGAATCAGGCGCTCGCGCATCCTGCCGTCACGTGACATCTTTGCTTTCGCCTTGGCCATGTCCGCCGACCTCGTCAGACATTAGAAAATCGAGCGCATCCCCGCACTGTCATCAGCATCACCGGCGCCTGCTGCCGCTGGATTCATTGCCTCAGGCAGATCACCTTCATAAAAAGTCTCAAAGATGGCATCCGGATCATCCGCGCTGCTTAAAAGCCCGGTCGCCGGATCGATACGCACAGTGATCAAACCATTTGGACGTGGCCATTGTGACTCAGGCCGGCCGCGCAGTGCTTCACGCATATAAGCCATCCAGATCGGCAGGGCAGCACGTCCACCCGTTTCATAACGCCCCAGTGATTGGAGTTCGTCAAACCCGACCCAGGCCGTGGCGACCACATCGCCATTAAAACCGGCAAACCAGGCATCCTTTTGATCATTGGTGGTACCGGTCTTACCGGCCAGATCATCTCGCCCAAGGCTGCGCGCTGAACGCGCTGTGCCGGAGCGCACAACATCCTGGAGCATAGAGCGCATCAACCAGGCATTCTGAGCGGTGACCGCCCGTTCAGCCGGCCTTACAGCGGGGCGCTGCGGCCCTTCGGCCCCGGGTGCCGCTGGAGTAATCTCTCGAGCCTCAATCGCTGCCCTAGGCCAGGCCTCAAAGACCGTCACTCCGGCATCGTCCACTACCCGGTCAATCCAATAGGGCTCAACTTTGTAGCCGCCATTGGCAAACACTGCATAGGCACGAGCCAGCTCAAGCGGTGTCACTTCAGCCGCCCCCAGCGCAAGCGACAGGTTACGGGGCAGACGATCAGAGGGCAGGCCAAACCGGCCAATATGATCGATCGCCGTGCCGACCCCCATCCGGCGCAACACGCGAATCGAAACCAGGTTCCGCGAATACGTCAGCGCCTCGCGCAGGCGTGTTGGGCCAAATACACGACCGCTGTAGTTTTCCGGTCGCCAGACATCCTCCAGCGAGCTGTCTTCAAACACCACCGGGGCATCATTCACCAGCGTAGCCGGGGTAAAGCCGTTGGCCAGGGCCGCGGAGTAGATAAGGGGTTTAAATGACGAGCCGGGCTGACGGGCAGCTTGCACGACCCGATTAAACTTACTCAGCGTGAAGTCATAACCACCGACCAAAGCCAACAGGCGGCCATCCGCCGGCGATAACGCCACCAGTGCCGCTTGGGGCTCAGGCCGCTGAGCCAACCGCCAGCCACCCGCCGTCTCACGCAGATAAACCACATCACCGGGCGCCAGCACATCGGATGCCTGCTCGGGATTGGGCCCCATGGCGTTACGTCCAAGCTGTGGCCGCGCCCAGGACATCCCGGCCCACTCTAGAGTCACCGTATCACCGGCGGCGTTAATCAGGGTGGCCGAGCGATCCGCCACATCGGTCACCATGCCAACCCGTAGATCACCCGGCGCGGTGTACTCCTCGAGCTGTTCGACGAGCGCCGTTGGGTCATCTTCCAATCGTTCGATAGCGACTGTATCGATGGGCCCACGATAACCATGACGCTCATCATAGCTGTGCAACCCCTCGCGCACCGCCTGCCGAGCCTCGCGCTGATCGGACGCGCGAATAGTGGTGTAGACCGAATAGCCATCGGTATAGGCCGCCTCAGCACCGAAGCGCTCGACCATCCACGCCCTAGCCATTTCAGCAATATACGGTGCATTCACCGCACGCCGTCGCTCATGGCGTTGCGCGGTAATGGGTGCGGCCAGTGCCTGGTCATGGGCTTGCTGGGTGATAAACCCACGCTCCAGCATCCGCGCCAATACATAGGCCCTGCGCTGAAGGGCTCGATCAGGGTTAGCAATGGGATTCCAAGCCGACGGGGCTTTCGGCAGCCCAGCAATCATGGCCTGCTGGGCGAGGGTCAGTTCACTCAGCTCTAACCCGTAATAGACCTGCGCGGCCGCGGCGACGCCATAGGCACGCTGGCCTAAATAAATTTTGTTCAGGTACAGCTCAAGGATGGTGTCCTTATCCAGCTCACGTTCAATACGCAGCGACAGCAATATCTCACGCAACTTGCGCAGATAAGTCCGCTCAGAGCTTAGAAAAAGATTACGCGCCAGCTGCATGGTGATCGTACTGCCACCCGGCCCCTTCTCACCGGTGCGAACTAGATACCAGACCGCCCGCATCAACCCCTGATAATCCACCCCGGGGTGCTCGTAGAAGCGACGGTCTTCAGCGGCAATAAACGCCTCCTGCAAAGACCGGGGGACCTGGCCCAAGCTAACTGGGGTGCGCCGCATCTCACCAAATTCATCAATCAGCTCAGCATCGGCAGTAAAGACACGCAATGGGACCTGAAGCTCGACATTGCGAACTGCCTCAACACTTGGCAGCCCAGGAGCAAGCACGATGTAGGCAATGACCAAACCCGCAACGGCCAGCAGGCCCGCTGCGGCAAGGCCGGCCAACATTTGCAGGAAACGCTTGATGATGCCTGACATGACACCCCGATCGATTAGGAAGGCGACTTGGTATCAGTATATCACTCGGGGCAAAGAGTTCCCTCGAACCACCCAAACTTCTCAGCCCACGCTGGGCATTGATATCGGCACCAGCGCCATTAAAGCCGTCGCGCTGCACAGTGATCAGAGCCAGGTCACCATTCAGGGTTATGGCTTGGCCACACTACCTCCAGCATCTGGCACATCAGGCGTTGAACCGGCCGTACTGGCCGCCGGGATTCGTCAAGCTGCCCACCGAGCAGCGCCGTCCTGTCACTCGGCTGCCGTTGCCATTGGCGCTGACGCCGTGCTGATCCGTGAAATCCCCCTCCCCACAGGCCTTAGCGAATCCGCCACGGCCGCCCGGGTTGCCCTGTTTATTGATGAGCAGATGCAGCAATCCCCCGCCGAGCTTCGCTATGACTGGCGGTATTGCCCGCAGAGCGCGCACGCACCCGATCAGACTTTGCTGCAACTGACTGCCGCACGCCGCGAAACCATTGAAGCAGCTTGTGACCACCTTAAAGCAGCCAACCTGGACTGCCCGTTGGTCGATGTTGAACCCCATGCCGCTGCCCGCGTGACCCGACTGGCGTATCCCCATGCCTCTGGCATCACCGCGATCGTCGATGTCGGAGTAAGGCTGCATTTATCCATTCTGGATGGTCAGCGGATTGTTTACAGCCGCAGCGAGCGTCTTGCCGAAGGCGAAAGTCACTCCGATATGGCCGATGCCATCACTCAGGCCATCGCGATTTATCAAGAAGGCCAACAGGCTGATGCCCCAAGCGTCATCGAACTGCTGGGCGGTCGAGCCAGCACCCGCTTGGCCGAAGCGGTGACCCTGCAGGCCGGTGTCCCGACCCGCTGTCTTGCCACGGCGCTGCCCGTTGACTGGGTTGCCACACCAGCCACTGAAGACATTGCCGACTGCCTGCCACGTTTATTAATCGCCCTTGGACTAGCGATGCATGCAGGAGCCAGCGATGCCCATTGGCGTTAATCTCCTGCCCTGGCGCGAGACCATGGCGCACGCTCGAAAACGTCGTCAGCGACTCCATCTGCTAGCGGCTTTTATGACTGGATTGGCGCTGACACTGGCGGCTTCGGTATGGGTTCAGACGGCAACGGCACAAAAGCAAAATCTAGCGGATCAACGGCAAAGTGCATTAGCCGCTCTGAATGAACAGGCGGAGCGGCTACAGACACTGCGCCAAACCGAGCGCCACCGGCATGCCCAGCTACATCTGATTCAGCAATTATCTGAAATCCAGGAAAGCCTTCCCCAACGCCTTGCCGCATTCAATGCCGTCATCCCTCCGGGCATCCAGCTTCTGCGCCTTGAGACAGGGCAACCGCAGTGGCGGGTAGTCGGGCGTACCCGCAATGCCGATCTGCTGCCAAGATTTATGAACGCCCTGCATCAAAGCCGCCTGTTTGCCGACCCAGTCATCCAGCGTGTTGACCCCGATGGCGAGCAAACCGATGGCCCGAGGGTGCGTTTTGAAATCATGGCTCGGAGCCTGACGCCATGAATCGGTGGCCGTTCACACTGCGTCTATTACTCGCGGCAATCACCGGTTTTTTAATCGGTCTATTGCTCAGCCTGCGCCCGTCCTTTGAAGCCCTGCAGCAGAGCACAGAAAATGCGCATCGACTGCAGACTGCACTGACGGCGCGGCAGGGGACGCTGCAATCGCTGGATGATCTTGAGCGGCATGTTGCTCGACTTGAGCGCGCCATCAAAGCCGAGCCATTCATCCTGCCAGCGACATCAGAGATGACCGGACTAATGGCCTCAATCACCCGCAGTGCTGCAGAGAGTGGCGCTGAGATTCGCTCAATCTCACCAGATCCCGAGGCTGCAACGGGGCTCACCACGACCGAACTGCGTCTGGCCGTCGCCGGCGACTGGCCCAGCATGATGCGATTTACTCACGCCCTCTCGACCATGCCCCGTTTAATGAGTATCAATAGTCTGGCTCTACAACCGGTGGATATTGAAGCCGATACCCGTCAGTCGCCGGTTGAATTGGACCTGCATTTAATTGCTCACCATCATCCGCAAGCCATGGCGACCCAAAGCCCGGCACTGACCGGCCGCAGCGAAATCGCCCCAGGCCTGATGCGAAACCCTTTTCTAAGGCCAGCCACCCTGGCCTCCTCGTCAAGGCCACCAACCTCGGCCCAGCCAGCGCCTGCGCCTTTGCAGACCTCAGCTGCCGGAGCCGAACCGAACTTGGCATCGTCCGCGCCTGAGCCCGAACCGGTACAAACCCACTTTCTGCCGATTCGGTATGCCCGGGCCGTCGATTTAGCGGCACTGATTGATGCGCCTTCCGTCCGGGTCGATGAGCGCACCAACACCCTAATCATCACCGCAGATCCACAGTCAATCGCGCAGACAAAAGCCCTGCTGGCACGCCTTGATGTACCGGTTCGACAGGTATTAATCGAGGCCCGAATTGTGATCGCGCGAGAAGACTTCAGCGATGAAATCGGTGTGCAATTCGGTATGCAGCGACGCAATCAGGCCGGAGACACCGTCATTGTCAGCGGCGGCGGACTCGATGACAGCGGGCTAATGGTGGATCTGCCGGTCGGCAATGCCGCAGGATCCGCTGGGCTGGCCATTGGCAAGGTCGGCAGTTATCTGTTGCAGCTCGAGCTATCCGCCATGGAGAGTGAAAACCGCGGCGAAATTATCTCCAGCCCGCGCGTGGTCACTGCCAGCCACCAGCAAGCCGAAATCAAGCAGGGTGTACAAATCCCTTTTGAGCAGGCCACCTCCAGCGGCGCTACCAGCATTGCATTTCGTGAGGCTGTCTTAGGGCTGGTGGTTACCCCGCAAATCACTCCCGATAATCAGGTCCAGCTGGCACTGGCTGTTAATCAGGACAGCCGTGGCGAGGAAACCCCCGAAGGCCCGGCCATTAACACCCAATCAGTCAAAACCAATGTCCTAGTGGCCGACGGGGAGACCGTCGTCCTTGGCGGTGTCTTTGAGCATACCCAGCAGACAGGGCTTCGCCGGGTGCCCGTGATGGCGGATTTGCCCATTGTCGGTGGACTATTTGAGCAGCGCTCGCGGGTAGATGATCGCAGCGAACTGCTGGTTTTTGTCACCCCACGTATCCTCGATGCGCCGGAGGCACCAACAAACGCGCTAGAATCCATGGAATGAATCGTATTGATCGGATTTTCCTCATTGGACCCATGGGCGCTGGTAAAAGCACCATCGGTAGACGTCTGGCCCAACAGCTCGGGCTTGAATTCATTGATCTCGATACCGCGATCGAGGAGCGAACCGGCGTCGATATCCCGCGTATCTTTGATATCGAGGGCGAAGCCGGATTTCGCCGCCGCGAGGCAACACTGCTTGATGAGCTTAGCCAGCTAAGCGGCATTGTGCTGGCCACCGGCGGAGGAGCTGCGATGGATCCGGACAGCCAGCGTCATCTAGGTGCCCGGGGCGTTGTGGTCTACCTGCGCGCCTCTATCGCCACCCAGCTTGCCCGCACCCGCAACAGCTCCCGTCCCATGATCCAGGGTGATGACCCAGAGCAACGCCTCCGCGATCTGCACGACCAGCGAGCACCCGTCTATGAGGAGCTTGCCGACATCACCATCGACACGGAAGATGGCAATCCGGAGAAGATTTCCAGAATATTGGCCGAGCGGATACAACAACCGGGAAGCGAATCATGAGCAGGGAGACGCGATGCGTGAGGGTGGCGCTGGATGATCGTAGCTACCCGATCCATATCGGGGAAGGGCTGATCAACGACCCCGCATTACTGAATGATGCCGTGACCGCGGACACCGTCATCATCGTGACTAATGAGTCGATCGCACCGCTTTACCTCTCCGGTCTGAAACAGGCACTGGGAGACCGACGGATTGCCGTGTCGATACTGCCCGATGGCGAACAGGAAAAGCGTCTTGAATCCATGCTGCCGGTATTCGACACGATGCTGGCTAACGGTTTTGGCCGTGACTGTCAGGTCATCGCATTGGGTGGCGGAGTCATCGGTGATCTAGCCGGTTTTGTGGCTGCAACCTATCAGCGCGGCGTGGCATTTGTGCAGATCCCCACCACGCTGCTTGCCATGGTCGACTCATCCGTGGGCGGCAAGACCGGTGTCAACCATCCGCGCGGCAAGAACATGATCGGGGCATTTCATCAGCCACGCGCGGTCATTGCTGATTTGGACGTCCTGAGTACCCTTCCGGAGCGTGAATTGCGCGCGGGAATGGCCGAAGTCATTAAATATGCTCTGCTTGGGGATGCGCCGTTTATCGGCTGGCTCGAGCAGCACCTGCCATCCGCCCTCAATGGCGATACCGAAACGCTAGCCAGCATTGTCGAGCGCTGCTGTCAGAACAAAGCCGCGATCGTCGCCGCCGATGAGCGAGAGTCCGGGCAACGAGCGCTGCTCAACTTAGGCCATACCTTTGGTCACGCCATTGAGGCGGCACGCGGTTACGGCGACTGGCTACATGGTGAGGCCATTGCCGCTGGCATGTGCATGGCCGCCCGCATGTCCGCACGCCTTGGCTGGATCAGTCAGGCGGACTGTCAGCGCGCCGTGGCATTGATAGCTAGCGCTGGACTACCGACATCGCCGCCTGCAGAAATCACTCCCGAGCGGTTTCTTGAGTTCATGGCGCGGGATAAAAAAAACCGGACCGGCCAATTGCATCTGGTACTGCTTAAAGGCCTAGGCAATGCCATCGTCACGCCCGACTACGACCCGGCGGCGTTGATGGCTACGCTGGAGGAGCGCACTGATGACTGAGATCGGCGGCGATCCGCTTGGACTGGCCCCCTATGCCTCGCGCCCGTCACAAAGCCGAGGCCGCCGCTATGCCGATGATCGTATGGATTTGCGCAATCGGTTTCAGCGCGATCGCGACCGAATCATTCACAGCTCAGCATTTCGTCGTCTGGAATACAAAACCCAGGTTTTCGTCAATCATGAGGGTGATCTCTTTCGCACCCGACTCACGCATAGCCTCGAAGTGGCCCAAATTGCGCGCACCATCGCTCGCGGCATGCGGTTGAATGAGGACCTGACCGAGGCGATCGCCCTCGCTCATGATCTGGGCCACACCCCATTCGGCCATGCCGGACAAGAAGCCCTGAATGCCTGCATGAAGCCCTATGGCGGGTTTGAGCACAATCTGCAGTCGCTGCGCGTAGTCGATGTGCTGGAAGTCCGTTATCCAGACTTTGATGGTCTAAACCTGACCTTTGAGACCCGGGAAGGACTGGTCAAGCGTTGCCCGCTCGATCAAGCCGAGCGACTGGGTGATGTCGGTCGGCGGTTTCTGGAGGGAACGCAGCCATCGCTAGAGGCCCAGCTGACCAACATTGCCGATGAAATCGCCTACAACAGTCATGATGTGGATGACGGTCTGCGCTCAGGGCTGATCGAAATTGAACAACTGCTCACCGTCCCCTGGGTGGCCGAAGTGCATGCCAGAATCCTTGACGACTACCCGGGCCTCAATGGAAGACGGCTTGTTTATCGGATTGTGCGGGACTTAATCGCCTATCAGGTTAACGACCTGCTAGCCACCAGTGCCGAGCGTATCGAGGCGGCCGCGCCGGACAATGCCGATGATGCGCGCCAGCTTGAGCGCCCCCTGATTGGATTCAGCAAATCCATGCACGAGCGCCATCGTGCACTGAAAGCTTTTCTGCACGAAAATCTCTATCGTCACTACCGGGTGCACCGCATGACGACCAAAGCGGCTATCGTCATCAAGGCTCTGTTTGATATTTTTATGAACGATATTCACCTGCTCCCCACGCAGTCGCGTGAGGCGGCCGAGCGGCGTGCCGCGGTGCGGGGTGAGCGTGGCCAGGCGCGCGCGGTGGCTGATTACATCGCCGGGATGACCGATCGCTTCGCTTTAGATGAACACGAACGGCTGACCTGTCCAAAACAGCTCACCTGAAGTTGCTGGAAAGCAGTCTGCGCGCTATATTAGGCGGCCATTTGCCCAGTGAAAACGGGAGCCGGTCGGCAAACGACTGCGCCATCCCCGACACCCCGAAGCATAAGGAGAGCACGTTGCTTTCATTGCAACGGGTGTCTGGCGCGACCCGCTCCCCGCAAACTTAAAAGAGAGGCAGCACGCGTGAGGCAGTTACCGTTTACCGGCCCGACGCTTTATCGGCCAGAATTTGAACGCGACAATTGCGGATTTGGCTTGATTGCCCATATGGATGGTCAACCCAGCCACTGGCTGCTTGAGACCGCCATCTCGGCCTTGGCCCGACTGACCCACCGCGGGGCGGTAGCGGCTGACGGCAAAAGCGGTGATGGCTGCGGACTGCTGATCAAACCCCCCATCGGCTTTTTACGCCGCGTCGCCGACGAGGCCGGCCTGTCGCTGGCTGATCAATTCGCGGCCGGTTGTGTCTTTCTGTCTCAAGACTCGGCGACGGCCACTGAAGCCCGCCGAGTTCTTGAAGAGGCGCTGACCTATTACGAGCTGCCCGCCGCCGGCTGGCGCGATGTACCGGTTGACACTAGCGCCTGCGGCGAGCAGGCAATGGCCACGCTACCTGCAGTGGCGCAGGTTTTTGTCAATCGCCCGACCGACATGGCAGAGCCGGAATTCGAGCGCCGCCTTTTCATGGCCCGGCGCCGAGCCGAAAAAGCACTCGAGGGCCAAGACGAGGATTTCTACATCCCCAGCCTGTCGGCACGCGTACTGTCCTACAAAGGCCTGGTGATGCCAGAGAACCTGGCTGTGTTCTATCAGGACCTGCAGGACCCGGGCCTTGAGACCTCACTGGCAGTCTTCCATCAGCGTTTCTCGACCAACACCCTGCCGCAGTGGCGCCTGGCCCAGCCCTTCCGCT
>CBFIIM010000031.1:0-14830 GCA_965662395.1 Spiribacter sp.
TGAGCAGATGAAGGCTATCCAAAAAGAGCTGGGTGAGCTTGAGGATGTGCCCAATGAAATTGAGGACCTCGAGCAGAAAATTGAAGCGGCCGGCATGTCCAAAGAGGCTCGGGAGAAGGCCGACCAGGAGCTTGGCAAGCTGCGAATGATGTCGCCGATGTCAGCCGAAGCCACGGTTGTGCGTAACTATCTGGAATGGCTGCTCGCCCTACCATGGAAAAAACGCACCCGGGTGCGTCACGATTTGGCACATGCCGAATCCATTCTGGATACCGATCATTACGGCCTTGAGAAGGTCAAAGAGCGCATCCTTGAGTATTTGGCGGTGCAGCAGCGGGTACGCAAGCTCAAAGGCCCGATCCTCTGTCTAGTGGGTCCTCCGGGTGTCGGTAAAACGTCTCTGGGCGAATCGATTGCCCGCTCGATCAACCGCAAGTTTGTTCGCATGTCACTGGGCGGGGTTCGGGATGAGGCCGAAATTCGCGGCCATCGCCGCACTTATATCGGCTCGTTGCCGGGCAAGATCGTCCAAAAACTGGCCAAAGCGGGTACCCGTAATCCACTGTTTCTGCTCGATGAAATCGACAAAATGGCGATGGATTTCCGTGGGGATCCGGCCTCCGCTCTGCTTGAGGTACTAGATCCTGAGCAAAATGCCAGCTTTAACGATCACTACCTAGAGGTCGACATTGATCTCTCAGACATCATGTTTGTGTGTACAGCCAATACCATGAATATACCAGGGCCGTTACTGGATCGGATGGAAGTGATTCGTCTGTCGGGATACACCGAAGAAGAGAAAATCAATATCGCGCGCAATTATTTGCTGCCTAAGCAGATCAAGGCCAACGGATTAAAACCGGGTGAACTGGAGGTCAGCGACAACGCCCTGCGTGATGTCGTGCGTTACTACACCCGTGAGGCCGGGGTCCGTAGCCTAGAGCGTGAGATTGCCAAAATCGCCCGGCGGGTTGTTAAAGATGTCTTGCTCAAACCGAGAAACAGTGCGGTCCAGGTCAGCGCACGCAACCTCGATAAGTACCTTGGTGTCCGTCGTCACCGCTATGGAATGGCCGAGACCGATGACCAGATCGGCCGGGTAACCGGTCTAGCTTGGACGGAAGTGGGCGGGGAGCTGCTGACTATCGAGAGCGCCATTGTCCCGGGTAAGGGTCGGCTACAGAATACCGGACAGTTGGGGGATGTGATGAAAGAGTCTATCCATGCCGCCCTCACCGTCGTGCGAAGCCGTGCGCAGGCGCTAGGAATCGATCCGGAATTCCATCAATCACATGACATTCACATCCATGTGCCCGAGGGTGCGATCCCCAAAGATGGGCCGAGTGCCGGCATTGGAATGTGTACCGCGTTGGTATCCAGCCTTACCCAAATACCGGTAGCCGCTAGTGTGGCAATGACCGGCGAAATCACCCTGCGTGGTGAGGTGTTGCCCATCGGCGGGTTGAAAGAAAAACTGTTGGCGGCGCTGCGTGGCGGTATTCGTACGGTGTTGATTCCTAAAGAAAATGAAAAGGATCTCGCCGAAATCAGCCGTGATATTAAAGGCCCGCTCGATATCCGTCCTGTCCAGTGGATTGATGAGGTGCTGGAGGCAGCGCTGATCTCGCAACCCGTGCCGTTAACGGGGGATAGCGAAAGTCTGGGTAAGACGAGTGATGACAGTAAAAAGCCCAAGCCGGCCGTACGGGCACATTAATCGGAAAATGCCGGACTTTGTTGTTTGACAGGCATTAGCAGACGTTGCTATACCGTTGATCGTCATGCACGCGGCCAAAACGATCGTTTGCCGGGCACCGGTAATAAAAGGATTGTCGACAGGTCAATCAGGCGATAGCATGCAACGAATTCGTCGGGAACGACGATGTCAATGAGAAATTTTTCAAGGGGATCGATTGATGAACAAATCTGAACTAATCGACGCCGTCGCCAATGCGGCTGGTCTGTCCAAAGCTGATGCCACCAAAGCGGTTGACGCTTTCGCCTCATCCGTCACGGGTGCTCTTAAAAAGGGTGACCAGGTGACACTGGTGGGCTTTGGTACTTTCACTGTCCGTGATCGCGCTGCTCGCACGGGTCGTAACCCGCGCACGGGTGCCACGATTAACATTCCTGCGTCGAAAGTTCCGGGCTTCAAGGCTGGTAAGGCGCTCAAGGATGCCGTAAACTAGCGTCCGCTTTCCAGGAGGGTGGTTAGCTCAGTTGGGAGAGCGTCGCCCTTACAAGGCGAGGGTCGGGGGTTCGAGCCCCTCACCACCCACCAAATAGAACACGGAGCGGTAGTTCAGCTGGTTAGAATGCCGGCCTGTCACGCCGGAGGTCGCGGGTTCAAGTCCCGTCCGCTCCGCCAGCTAATCCCATCATCAGGAAGGCGCCCGTGGCGCCTTTTTGGTTTCTGGTGAAATTAGAATCCTATGCTGCAATCAATACGTGAGCGAACTGGAATAGGCCTCCCGCTGGCCGTCTTGGCCCTGCTGGTAGTCCCCTTTGTGATCTCAAGCCTCTATGGCTATGTAGGGGGCGGCGGTGGACCGCAGACTGTTGCCTCGGTCAACGGCGAGGATATCTCCCGGGTAGAGCTTGATCAGGCCTATCAACGTCGTCAGGCCGAGCTCAGGCAGCTTCTCGGTGCCTCGTTCGACCCGTCAATTATCGATGCCAACCAGCTACGTCGCGAGACACTTCAGCAGCTGATTGACCGGCGCGTGATGCTGAATTACGCGATCACCGAGGGATTGCAGGCATCGGATGCGGATGTCGCGATAGCAGTACGATCGCAGCCGATTTTTCAGGTGGACGGGGAGTTTTCACTCGAGCGCTATCGCAGCATCCTTGAGCAAAACAGACTGACGCCTGAGCGTTACGAGGCCCAGCTTCGCCAGGATCTATCGATTGACCTGCTTGAGCGCTCGATCCTACAAACCACGATCACCTCAGATCGTGAGCTAGATCGGATCCTGGCGCTTCAGAATCAGCGGCGGGAGTTGGTTTGGGCAACGGTCCCAACGGATGCTTACGCCGATAGCGTAATGGTTGACGAGCAGTCACTGCGTGATTGGTACCAGGAAAATGCATCCCGTTATCAGTTGCCTGAGCAGGTGAGGTTGCGCTATTTGCTGTTGGATCCAGCCGAGATCGCTGAGACGATCGAAGTAGAGGCTGATGCCATTGAAGCAGCCTATGAAGCGCGTGCCGCTCAGGTGGCCTCCGAATCCGATCGTGAGATTCGTCACATTTTAATTGCGTTGGCTCCTGAAGCCTCCGCTGAGGACGATGCCAGCGCTCGTGAGGCGTTAGAAGCGGCACGGGCCCGCATCACTGCGGGTGAAACATTTGCGGATGTGGCCGAGGACATCTCAGATGATCCCGGTTCCGCTAGTCAGGGCGGTGCATTGGGTATGCTGCGGCCAGCGGACCTTGTGCCAGCGTTTGCGGATGCTGCCTGGGCGCTCGAGGTGGGACAGATTAGTGATCCAGTACGAACAGAATTTGGTTGGCATTTGATTGAAGTCACCGACGTCCAGGCTGCTGAAATGCCTGAGTTTGATGCCATACGAGAGCAGCTGCGCGATGAGATTGCCTTGGAGCGGGCCGAGCGCGAATTGTTTGATCTGGGTAATCAGGTCGATCAATTGGCTTTTGAAAACCCGACCACGCTGGAGCCTGCAGCGCGTGCCGCGGATTTAACCATTCAGACCAGTGATTGGATTGCGCCGGGCGGACCGAGCGCTGGCGACGATTCGGTGCTTGATGATCCTGCATTGTTAGAAGCAGTGTTTAGCGAATCATCGCTGGGCGCGCGTGAAAATACCGATTTGATTGAGCTTGCGTCCGGCGCCTATGTCGTCGCCAGGGTCGATGACTATCGGGCTGCGCGGATCGAGGAATTTGAAGCGGTTCGTGATGATGTTCAGGCTCAATATCAACGTGAGCAGGCCGCACAGGCCGCACAACAGGATGCGCAAGCCATTGCACAGGCCATTGAAAGTGGAGATCGCATTGACGTGGCCGCCGCCGTATTCAGTGCGGCTGTGCTGGAAACCCCGCAATGGCTAACGCGCAATGATCGCAGCGCGCCTGCGGCAGTACGCGAGGCGGGATTTAGGCTGCCGGCACCGGAGCGGGCTGCATCTACTCCTGTTTCGGTGGTTCGCACCCCAGACGGCTGGGCAGCGGTAACGCTGTTGGCCGTGGAGGATGGTGATCCGTCAGCTGTCGATCAGGACACCCGGTCACAGCTGCGGGCATCAGTCAATAATCTGGATGGACAAGCCAGTGTTGATGCGTTGCTCGCAGCCCTACGGGAGCGAGCAACTATTCGCGTCTATGAGGATAACCTCTAGACGGTTATTCCGACTCGAGCGCACTGCCAGACAGGGCGATGGCATGGAAGCCCGCATCGACGTGAATCAGCTCACCAGTGATGCCTGAGGCAAGATCGGAGCACAGGAATGCGCTGGCATTGCCCACCTCCTCGATGCCGACGTTACGGCGCAGCGGTGCCGATGCTGCGTTGTAATCCAGCATTTTTCGGAAATCTCCGATGCCGGAGGCTGCCAGAGTTCGGATGGGCCCTGCGGATATGGCATTCACGCGAATGCCTTCCGGGCCCAAATCGTGCGCCATGTAGCGCACGGAGGCCTCTAGGCTTGCCTTGGCTGGGCCCATCACGTTGTAGTTGGGTAGGGCACGTTCCCCGCCCAGGTAGGACAGCGTCAGCAGGCTGCCGTTGCGCCCCTGCATCAGTGGCCGGGCACCTCGGGCTAGCGCGACAAAGCTATAAGCGCTGATGTCATGGGCCATGGCAAAGCCGCCACGAGTCGTATTGTCGACAAATGACCCCTCTAGTTCTTCGCGGGGTGCAAAACCCACGGCATGAACCACAATGTCCAGATGACCCCAGGTTTTTTGCAGCTGTTCAAAAACCGCATCAATCTGTGCATCATCGGTGACATCCAATGGCATCACCGGCCCGCCGCCGCAGACCTCGGAGCACTGCTCGACACGGCTTTTGAGTTTTTCGGTCTGATAGGTCAGCGCGATCTCGGCGCCTTCACGGTGCATGGCCTCGGCGATGCCCCAAGCGATCGAGCGATTACTGGCGACACCGACAATGAGTGCCTTGCGATTGGAGAGAAAACCCATAGGAACCCCTTTGCCCCTTAGTTGAATCCCGAGTACGTTACTGAAAAGCGCTGCAATGGCCAAGCGGAGGAATACAGGAATGACCCAAGAAGTGGTCCGGTTTGGGATGAGGCACCTGCTTGTGTTGGTGTTTTGCGGGGTGACAATGGCCGGCGTTCAGGCAGCCGAACACGCGCTGACCCTGCACGGTGAGCCTAAGTACGGCCCGGGCTTTACGCATTTTGACTACGTGAACCCGGATGCCCCCAAAGGTGGCACGCTCAAACTGGCCAATGTGGCGGCGGATACCTTTGACAGTCTCCATCCCTTTATTCTGCGTGGGCGGTCAGCTGATGGCATTGGGCTTATCTATGACACGCTGATGGAGAGTTCACTGGATGAGGCGTTTACCGAATACGGCCTGATTGCCAAGCAGGTCGAAGTGGGTGAGGGCAACACCTATGCCCGCTTTACGTTGCGAGCTGAGGCTCGATTCCATGATGGCCAACCCATTACCGCTGACGATGTGGCCTGGACATTCCGCATGCTGCGTGAGCAAGGGCATCCGCAGTATCGAGCCTACTACCGGGACATCGATCGAGTTGAAGTGCTTGGGTCCCACGAGGTCGTTTTTCATTTTGCCAATGCGGGCAATGCGGAGCTGCCACTGATTATTGGGCAGTTGCCGGTGCTTCCACAGCATTACTGGGAAAATCGGGATTTTGCAGCCACTACGCTTGAGCCGCCCCTAGGAAGTGGTCCTTATCGGGTTGCCGAGATTGAGCAGGGCCGGCGCGTGGTGTACGAACGGGTGCCTGATTACTGGGCGGCGGATCTGCCGGTAAAACGCGGCCGGCATAACATGGATCGGATCAGCTACGACTACTATCGTGATGGCACGGTGGCGTTGCAGGCGCTGAAATCTGGCGAGTATCACTTGCGCCAGGAGAATGTCGCACGCAATTGGGCAACGGCCTATGACACGCCCGCGGTAGCCAACGGCCTGTTGCGCCTTGAGGAGATTCCGCATAGCCGGCCGGCCGGCATGCAGGGGTTTTTCTTTAATACGCGCAGAGCGGTTTTTGCCGATCCCCGGGTGCGTGAGGCACTGGCCTATGCGTTTGATTTTGAGTGGACCAATCAAAATCTGTTCTATGGGGCCTATCGGCGCACCCATAGTTATTTTGAAAACTCCGAGCTTGCAGCAACCGGTCTGCCTTCGCAGGCCGAACTGGCCGTGCTTGAGCCATTTCGCGAGCAGTTGCCCGAACGGGTTTTTACCAAAGCCTACGCGCCTCCGAGTACGCAGGATGGCAACCTTCGGGGTAATCTTCGTCAAGCCCTTCGGCTGCTGGGTGAAGCAGGTTGGGCGGTAGAAGACGGGGTGCTGACTCACACCGAGACCGGCCAACCCATGCGCTTTGAAATTTTGCTGGTCAGCCCGTCGTTTGAGCGTGTGGTTCTGCCCATGCAGCGTAACCTTGAGCGGCTGGGGATTGATGTGTCGGTGCGCACCGTTGACCCCACGCAGTATCAAAACCGCTTGCAGGCCTTCGACTTTGATATGACGGTCTATGTGGCCGCCCAGTCACTTTCACCGGGTAATGAGCAGCGTGATTTCTGGAGCTGCGAGGCGGCGGAGATTGAGGGCAGCCGTAATGTGGCGGGTGTCTGTGATCCGGTTGTCGATGCACTCATTGAGCAGATTATTGACGCACCGGACCGTGAGAGCCTTATCACCCGCACCCGGGCACTTGATCGAGTGTTGCAATGGGGGTTTTATAGCATTCCCAACTGGTATATCGATCAGTTCCGAGTTGCCTATTGGGACCGTTTTGGCAGGCCCGCGGAGAATCCGCCGTATGGATTGGCGCTGGATACTTGGTGGGTGGAACCGGCGCGCGCCGAACGGGTCGATAATCGCTAATGCCCCCTAAGCGCTTTTGACCGGAGAGGCTTTTTGTACGCCTACATTGCCCGTCGTCTATTGTTGATGATCCCCACCCTAATCGGGGTGTTGCTGATCAACTTTGCCATTGTGCAGTTCGCACCGGGCGGCCCGGTTGAGCAGATCATGGCGCAGATGCAGGGCACGGCCGATCTCTCAACCACTCGCTTTACCGGGGCTGCAGCCGATGAGGTGGCCAGTGAAAGTCGCGGCTCCCGCGGGTTGGATCCTGAGTTTGTGGCAGAGCTTGAGGCGCAGTTCGGTTTTGATCGCCCGGCCCATGAGCGGTTTTTTAAAATGCTGGCCGACTATGCACGTTTGGATTTTGGCGAGAGCTTTTATCGCGATCAGACGGTGATTGAGCTGATCGCCGATAAGCTGCCCGTCTCCATATCGCTGGGTCTGTGGACACTGCTTTTTACGTATCTGATCTCGATTCCGCTGGGCATTCGCAAAGCGGTGCGCGATGGCTCAGCTTTTGACGTCTGGACCTCGGCAGTGGTGATTGTCGGCTATGCCATTCCTGGCTTTCTGTTTGCCATTCTGCTGATTGTGGTTTTTGCTGGCGGCAGCTATTTCGATTGGTTTCCGCTGCGGGGGCTGGTCTCGGACAACTGGGAAACGCTCAGCTGGCCGATGCGGATTGTCGACTATCTCTGGCATTTGGTGTTACCGGTATTGGCGATGGTCATTGGTGGCTTTGCCGGGCTGACCATGCTCACCAAAAATTCATTTCTCGAAGAAATCAACAAACAATACGTCATCACAGCAAGAGCCAAGGGCGTCAGCGAAAAGCGGGTGCTCTACGGGCATGTCTTCCGTAACGCCATGCTGATTGTGATCGCTGGCTTCCCAGCCGCTTTTGTTGGGGTGTTGTTCACCGGTGCGTTGCTCATCGAGGTGATTTTCTCGCTCGACGGGCTGGGTTTGCTGGGCTTTCAGTCAGTGGTCAATCGGGATTATCCGGTGGTTTTTGGCAGTCTTTTTATTTTTACCGTGATCGGTCTTTTGCTGAATCTGATCGGGGATTTGATGTATGTGATTGTTGACCCGCGAATTGATTTTGAGTCGCGGGAGGGCTGACCGGCAGTGATCACCCTCAACCCGATTAACGCGCGCCGCTGGGCGCAATTCAAAGCCAATCGACGGGGATGGTGGTCGTTGTGGCTATTTCTGTTGCTCTTTGGGCTGTCGCTTTTTGCCGAACTCATCGCCAATGAACGTCCATTGCTCGTGCACTACGATGGTGATTGGTACGTCCCGGTGTTGGTGACCTACCCGGAGACCACCTTTGGCGGCGATTTCCCAACAGAGGCTGAGTATCGGGATCCTTTTGTTGCGGAGCTGATTAAAGAGAAAGGCTGGATGATCTGGCCGCCCATTCGCTATCACTACCGAACCATTAACTATGACAGTGAGGCAGCCGCCCCGGCGCCGCCGTCCGCTGAAAATTGGCTGGGTACGGATGACCAGGCTCGGGATGTATTGGCACGGCTCATTTATGGCTTTCGGATATCGGTGCTCTTTGGCCTTGCCCTGACCATTGCCAGTTCGGTGATTGGTGTTGCGGTAGGGGCCATGCAGGGGTACTTCGGCGGGCGGGCCGATCTGCTTGGCCAGCGTTTCATCGAGGTATGGGCGGGGCTACCGGTACTTTACCTGCTGATAATTATGGCCGGATTTGTGCAGCCAAGTTTTTGGTTGCTGCTAGGCATTATGTTGCTTTTTAGTTGGACACAACTGGTCGGTGTGGTGCGTGCTGAGTTCCTGCGGGTGCGTAATTTTGACTACGTGAAAGCCGCCAAGGCGCTGGGGGTATCGGATACCACGATCATTGTCCGGCATGCCCTGCCCAATGCCATGGTGGCTACGGTGACTTTTATGCCGTTTATTCTCACCGGCTCCATTACCACCCTGACATCGCTTGATTTCTTAGGTTTTGGTTTGCCGCCGGGGTCACCCTCATTGGGTGAGTTGTTGGCACAGGGCAAAGCCAACCTTCAGGCACCCTGGCTGGGGTTAACGGCCTTTTTTACGCTGGCCATCATGCTCTCGCTGCTGGTGTTCATCGGTGAGGCCGCTCGGGATGCCTTTGACCCAAGAAAAACCTTTGGAGGCCGAGGGTGATGGGCGGGCCATTGCTTGATATCCGCGATCTGGGTGTGAGTTTTGGTCAGGGTGATCAGGCCGTTCAAGCGGTGCGCGGCGTCAACTTGGTGCTTGAACGGGGGCAGACCCTGGCATTGGTGGGCGAGAGTGGGTCGGGTAAATCCGTTACGGCGCTCTCGATTCCGCAGTTGTTGCCCTATCCGCTGGCCCGTCATACCCATGGCAGCATCAAGCTGGAGGATGAGGAGTTGATTAATGCGCCAGCTGCTCGGTTGCGCGCGTTACGGGGTAGTACGCTCGGGATGATCTTCCAGGAGCCGATGACCTCGCTAAACCCTTTGCACACCATTGAAAAGCAGATCGGTGAGACCCTGCGAATTCATCAGGGGATGAGTGCCGAAGCGGCTCGCGAGCGGATTGTTGAGTTGCTTGAGCTGGTACGTCTGCCAGAAGCCGGCTCACGGCTCGGCGCTTTCCCACATCAGCTCTCCGGTGGCCAGCGCCAGCGAGTCATGATTGCGATGGCCATTGCCAATAATCCGCGGCTGCTGATCGCTGATGAACCCACCACAGCGTTGGATGTCACGATTCAAGCCGAGATTCTCTCGCTGCTGGGTGATTTAAAAGAAAGGCTTGGCATGGCCATGCTCTTTATCAGCCATGACTTGAATGTCGTGCGGCGAATCGCCGATCGGGTGGCGGTCATGCAACATGGTCAGGTGGTGGAGCAGGGGACTCTAACATCCGTTTTTGATCATCCCCAGCATGATTACACCCGCATGTTGCTCGCAGCTGAGCCCAGTGGACAGCCTGCGCCCGTCGCGCAATCGACTGCATTGATGCAGACCAGCCGTTTGTCCGTGGACTTTCCGCGTCGTGGCGGATTGTTCCGGCGGGTCGTGGATCATCACTGGGCGGTGCAGGATGTTGATCTTACGGTGCGTCCGGGCGAGACATTGGGTGTGGTGGGTGAGAGTGGCTCGGGTAAGACCACCCTGGGCATGGCACTACTGCGGTTGCAGGCGGCCAGCGGCGAGATTGAATTTGACGGTCGTGATATCGCCCGCATGGATAAAAAGGCGTTGCGGCCTTTAAGGCGCGAGCTGCAGGTGGTTTTTCAAGACCCATTCGGCAGCCTTAGTCCGCGCATGTCGGTTGAGCAAATAATCGGTGAAGGCCTTGATGTTCATCGCATCGGCGCCGATGCCTCAGCACGCAGTGCACTCGTGCACGCGGCATTGGAGGAAGTGGGGCTGGAAGCATCATTGGCCGAGCGCTTTCCCCATGAGCTCTCCGGCGGGCAGCGTCAGCGCATTGCGGTGGCTCGGGCGCTGGTGCTCAAGCCCAAGCTGATCGTGCTGGATGAACCAACCTCAGCGCTGGATCGCTCAGTGCAGTCACAACTGATTGATTTGTTACGCACGCTGCAGTCACGTCACGGTCTTGCTTATCTTTTTATCAGTCATGATCTCAAGGTGGTTCGTGCCATGAGTCATCGGGTGATGGTGATGCAAGCGGGCAGGGTAGTGGAGACGGGCTCTGCCGAGGCCATCTTCTCCCATCCGCAGCATCCCTATACCCAGCGGCTTTTAAGCGCGGCTCTAGAGACAAGCTGAGCGCAGCATCCCCTTTCAGCTGCTATCATCGCGCCATGGAACAGCCTGTCATTGCTCTGGTCGGTCGACCCAACGTCGGCAAATCAACCTTATTCAATCGCCTCACCCGGACGCGGGATGCGCTGGTTGCTGACTTTCCCGGGCTGACACGTGACCGACAGTACGGCATGGGCCGCATTGGGCCGGCCCCCTATGTCGTTGTAGACACTGGCGGGCTAGGCGAGCCGGATGATGTGACCTATCACCACATGCAGCGTCAGGCCATTAGGGCGCTGGATGAGGCCGATGCCATTCTATTTCGGGTGGATGCGCATGCCGGCGTGACGCCTGGCGATGAAGCACTGACCCATCAGCTGCGACAACGCGGTAAGCGGGTTTGGCTGGTGATGAATAAGGTCGATGGCGTTGACCCGGACGTGGCGGCGGCCGACTTTCACTCCTTGGGTCTCGATACCCCTATCCCCATTGCGGCCAGGCAGGGGCGGGGGGTGCGCCAGCTCATGGATACCGTGTTATCAGAGCTGCTGCCTGCCTCGATACTGGAGGCGCTGAATGAAACGGCAATCGCAGAGGATGTCTCTGCGGATGATGACCTGGCAGGGGAATCGGCGACGGGTTCGGATGATGATCTGGGGGCGGAGTCAACGGACTGGATCGGTCAGCCGATTGCTGTGGCGATTGTCGGCCGGCCCAATGTTGGCAAATCAACCCTCGTTAATCGGTTGATCGGTGAAGAACGGGTATTGGTGTATGACATGCCCGGCACCACCCGAGATGCCATTCGGGTGCCATTTGAGCGGGATGGCCAGGCCTTTACGTTGATTGATACCGCTGGAGTGCGCCGGCGTGCGCGAGTGAAAGAAACCATCGAAAAATTCAGCATCGTGAAAACCCTGCAGGCCATTGAATCGGCGCAGGTGGTGATTATGGTGCTGGATGCACGGCTTGAGATCTCCGAGCAGGATGCGCATCTGATTGGACATGTAATCCAAGCCGGGCGCGGCCTCGTGTTGGCCGTTAATAAATGGGACGGGCTTGAGCCATCAGCGCGCGAGCGTATTCGACGTGAGCTTGATGTGAAACTGGGTTTTTTGGATTTTGCTCGTCCTCGGTTTATTTCGGCATTGCATGGCACTGGCGTCGGGCGATTGCTAGAAGAGGTCGTGCAAGTTTATGCCGCCGCCCGCAAGACATTGCCAACCTCCGCGCTGAATCAGGTGCTCTCCGAGGCGGTGGAGGCGCATCAGCCGCCATTGGTCCGTGGTCGGCGCATAAAACTTCGTTATGCTCATCAGGGTGGTCGCAATCCGCCGACAATCGTGGTGCATGGCAACCAAACCTCATCCTTGCCGGGTGCGTACAAACGCTATTTGGTTAATCGTTTTCGGCGTGAGTTCTCTTTGTGGGGAACGCCCGTTCGCCTTGAATTGCGCACGGGAGATAATCCCTTTGCCGGCCGGCGCAATAAACTCACTCCCCGGCAGCAGCGAAAGCGCGAGCGAATGATTCGGCGGCATCGTAAATAGGGCTTGATGGAAGTAATGAGTGGACTGACCTTTCCCCGCGTACATCAGATTCGATTTGCTTACTCTGGGCTTGAAGACCGTATGGCCATCATGCTGACGATGGTCTCCGGCGAGGGTCGGGTGGCGTGGCTGTCGCGCCGAGCGCTGACAGGGCTAATGCAGCACATCAATACGGTTCTTAAAAAAAGCCATCCGGCCGGTGAGGGCCAGGAAGCGCATGACATGGTTATGGCACTTGAGCATATCGGTGCGCGCTCTCAGGTGGCGGCACAACGAGGCCAAGAGCAATCGGCCCAGGCCGAGGGCGAAGATCCTGCCGTGCCCCCGCCGACCAGCTGGACGCACTATCTGATTACCGAGGCGCGGGTCGAAGCCCAAGGAGAGGGGATTGTGGTGGCCGTGATGGGGCAGCCGCTGCCCGGTGAGCCGGATAAGCGCTTTGAACCCGCTCCGGTGGCGGGTCTTGCGCTGACCAGGCCACATGCGCATGAAATACTTCGGCTGATGGCGGCGAATGCCGAGCAGGCGGAGTGGAAACTTGATTTGCCCATGGGGTGGATGGTGTCAGGGCAGGCGGCTGCACAACCGTCGGATGGACAGACCCATTAGGAACAAGCGGGCTGAAATGGTGCCCCGAGCAGGATTCGAACCTGCGACCTATCGCTTAGGAGGCGATCGCTCTATCCGGCTGAGCTACCGGGGCGTTCAGTGATCGTGCTGCGGGCTGGATCGATAGCGTGAGAAATGGTGGAGCCGAGGGGAATCGAACCCCTGACCTCTAGAGTGCGATTCTAGCGCTCTCCCAACTGAGCTACGGCCCCATTAAAAATCGCCGCTGAGTTTATCATCATGCAACATCGCGGTGCCACATTGGCAAGCCGTGTTGTTATGATGCCTGCACAATGGCAAACCGTGGAGAGCCAGCATCATGCACTATCGCATTTCGCGTTTTTTGGGCCGTGTTGTTTTTCTTGCCCTGGTCGCTGTCCCTTTGCTGGGCTGCAACACGATGGAAGGGCTAGGAAAGGATATTCAGGCAGCGGGTCGTGTAATCGAGAATACGGCCGATCGTAACGACTGAACTGGGCACTCAAAATAATGAAGTGGTGCCGGGGGCGGGAATCGAACCCGCACTCTCTTTCGAGAACCGGATTTTGAATCCGGCGCGTCTACCAGTTCCGCCACCCCGGCGATTTTGACCAGTATAGCAGGACTGAATGAAAGTCAGCGATTTTGATTATGAGTTGCCCGAGGAATTGATTGCCTCGGCGCCCTTGCCCAACCGCACAGACAGCCGTCTGCTGGTGTTGGACCCTGATTCAACAGATATTACCGATGCGCGATTTGCGCAGATCGGCGAGTATCTGCGCCCAGGTGATTTGCTGGTGTTCAATGACACCCGCGTCCTTCCGGCAAGACTCTATGGGCATAAAACAACCGGTGGGGCGGTAGAAATTCTGCTCGAGCGCTTAAGTGGTGGCCAAGAGGTGATTGCCCAACTCAGATCCAGTAAGTCCCCTAAACCGGGTGGACAGATTGTTCTCGAAGGTGGGGTGCGAGTCGAAGTGTTGGGCCGCGAAGACGATTTCTATCGGCTGCGCTTCCCAGCTTCACCCCCCTTGCCGCAAATTCTTGAGCAGCACGGCCACATGCCTTTGCCCCCCTATATCAAGCGGGAAGATACCCCGGCAGATCGCGAGCGTTATCAAACTGTCTATGCCGATAAACCAGGTGCGGTCGCCGCACCGACGGCGGGTTTGCATTTTGACCAGCCGCTGCTGGCTGCTCTGCGCAAGCAAGGGGTTGAGACGGCAATGCTCACTCTGCATGTTGGCGCAGGCACATTTCAGCCTATTCGAAGTGAGCATATTGAAGACCATCGGATGCACACTGAATGGCTGTCCGTGCCGGCCTCTGTCTGTGAGGCTATCGAGCGGACGCGTGCCCGTGGTGGTCGGGTGGTCGCGGTGGGTACGACCGTGGTGCGGTCGCTGGAAGCGGCCGCTGCGGCGAGCGACACGGCGGGTCCGGCGCCGTTTGAGGGTGAGACTGACATCTTTATCTATCCAGGGTTCGAATTTCGGGTGATTGATGCGCTGATTACTAATTTTCACCTGCCTGGATCGACCTTGGTGATGCTAGTCAGCGCACTCGCTGGACGCGAACCCGTCTTAAAGGCGTATCAGCATGCGGTGGCCGAGCGTTATCGATTTTTTAGCTATGGGGACGCCATGCTGATCATGCCGGGCGCTGAACGGGGTGGGGCATGAGTCTGCGATTTGAATCATTGGGTAGCGATGGACTCGCCCGACGCGGCAGGCTGCATTTTGATCGTGGTGTGGTCGATACGCCGGCCTTCATGCCGGTGGGGACCTATGGCACGGTAAAGGGAGTGACCCCGGAAGAGGTCGCTGACTCTGGGGCCCAAATTCTGCTGGGTAACACTTTTCATCTGATGTTGCGCCCGGGCACTGAGATTATCGAGGCGC
>CBFIIM010000032.1:0-14815 GCA_965662395.1 Spiribacter sp.
TACCCTTGTCGACTGAGGGGATGTACTCACGCGGGACGACGCCACCCACAATCTTGTTGATAAACTCGTATCCCTCGCCACGCTCCCGCGGACGCATACGAATCCAAACGTGGCCGTACTGACCGCGACCGCCGGACTGACGGACGAATTTACCCTCAACCTCAACCGGCTTGCGGATAGCCTCACGGTAAGCCACCTGCGGCTGACCGACGTTAGCCTCGACCTTAAACTCACGCTTCATGCGATCAACAATGATCTCAAGATGCAGCTCGCCCATGCCGGAGATGATGGTCTGGCCAGATTCTTCGTCAGTGCGCACCTGGAAAGACGGGTCTTCCTGCGCCAGCTTCTGCAGCGCGATCCCCATTTTCTCCTGGTCGCCCTTGGTCTTAGGCTCAACCGCCACGGAAATCACAGGATCCGGGAAGTCCATGCGCTCAAGCGTGACCTTATTGTTGAGGTCGCAGAGCGAGTCACCGGTGGTGACATCCTTAAGACCGATAGCGGCGGCGATGTCACCAGCGCGGACCTCGTCAATCTCTTTACGCTCTTTGGAGTGCATCTGCACGATACGCCCCAGACGCTCTTTTTTGCCCTTCACTGGATTGAAGATCGTGTCGCCGGTCTTCACCACACCGGAGTAGACGCGGAAGAAGGTCAGCGTACCGACATAGGGGTCGGTGGCGATCTTAAATGCCAGCGCCGCAAACGGCTCCTCGTCAGTCGGGTTGCGAGTGGTGGCGCTTCCGTCTTCGAGCTCGCCTTCAATGGCTGGCACGTCAACCGGTGATGGCATGTACTCAACAACGGCGTCGAGCATTGCCTGCACGCCCTTGTTCTTAAAGGCCGAACCACATAACACCGGCACAACATCGCCAGCGATGGTCTGCACCCGCAGGCCTTCGTTAATTTCATCATTGGTCAGCGTTTCGCCACCAATGTATTTATCCATCAGCGCTTCGCTGGCCTCTGCCGCGGCCTCAATCAGGCTTTCGCGGTAAGTGGCGGCTTGATCCACCAGCTCAGCAGGGATATCGACCTCTTTGTAGGTCGCACCCATATCGTCTTCGGTCCAATAAATGGCCTTCTGACGAATCAGATCGACCACGCCGGCAAAATCATCCTCAGCGCCAATCGGCAACTGGACAGGCACTGCGTTGCAGCCGAGACGCTTACGCACCATCTCGACACAACGGAAGAAGTCAGCGCCCAGCTTATCCATCTTGTTGACGAACACCATGCGCGGCACACCGTAGCGGTCAGCCTGACGCCAGACCGTCTCAGTCTGTGGCTCAACACCAGCGTTGGCATCGAGCACACACACGGCACCGTCGAGCACCCGCAATGAGCGCTCGACCTCGATGGTGAAGTCGACGTGCCCAGGGGTGTCAATGATGTTGATGCGCGTCTCAGGGTACTGCTGGTCCATGCCACGCCAGAACGTCGTGGTGGCAGCAGAGGTGATCGTGATGCCACGCTCCTGCTCCTGCTCCATCCAGTCCATGACCGAGGCACCCTCATGCGTCTCACCCATTTTGTGGGAGATGCCGGTGTAGAACAGGATACGCTCGGTAACCGTGGTCTTGCCGGCGTCGATGTGCGCCATGATGCCTATATTGCGATAGCGCTCAATCGGTGTCTTGCGTGCCAAAACGAAATACCCCTAACGGAATTGCTTACCAGCGGAAATGCGAGAAGGCCTTGTTGGCCTCCGCCATACGGTGCGTGTCTTCGCGCTTTTTGACCGCGCTACCGCGGCCCTCTGCGGCTTCGAGCAGCTCATTGCCCAGACGATGCCCCATTGTGGCCTCGCTGCGCTTGCGGGCTGCTTCGATCACCCAGCGCATGCCCAGCGTATTGCGCCGCTGAGGACGAACCTCAACCGGCACCTGATAGGTTGCGCCACCCACACGACGGGATTTGACCTCGACGACCGGGCGCACATTCTCCAGTGCCGTCTCAAGCACCTCCATCGGGTCGCCGGTATTCTTCTCGGCGATGCGATCAAGTGCGCCATAGACAATCTTTTCAGCAACGGCGCGCTTGCCGTCACGCATAATCATGTTGACAAAGCGCGTCAGCATCTCGCTGTTGTACTTGGGATCAGCAAGAACCTTACGCTTGGGAACTTCTCTTCTTCTGGGCATAACTGATTATCCGCTTATCCCTTGGGCCGCTTGGCGCCGTACTTAGAACGACCCTGGCGGCGGTTTTGTACGCCGGCGGTGTCGAGCGAGCCGCGCACCACGTGGTAGCGCACACCCGGCAAATCTTTGACACGCCCGCCGCGAATCAGCACCACTGAGTGCTCCTGCAGGTTATGCCCTTCACCGCCGATATAGCTGGAAACCTCATAACCATTCGTTAGACGCACACGGGCGACTTTACGAAGGGCCGAGTTCGGCTTCTTCGGGGTGGTTGTGTAGACACGGGTGCATACCCCGCGACGCTGCGGGCAGGCCTCAAGCGCCGGCACGTTGCTCTTCTCGTGCGGCCGTTTGCGAGGCTTGCGCACCAGCTGATTGATCGTGGCCATCGAGTTTGACTCCAGTCCTATAACACACTTCAGGCCGGTCAGACCGGCCTGAGGAAAGCCGTTAAGTGTAGAATCGGGGCTTTCGGGTGTCAACCAAAAGCCCCGCCCCTTTTAGTTTTCAGACAGATCCGCGCTGTCAGGTGCAGGCACCGGGCCGCCTAAACCAAACTGTGGCGCCATCGGAATCATTGGCGCAGGCCCCTCGCGGCGCTTGCGCTGACGATCCTGATGGTAGGCATAGCCCGTCCCTGCCGGGATCAGACGACCGACAATAACGTTCTCCTTGAGCCCGCGCAGATCATCCCTAGCGCCACGCGTGGCAGCATCCGTCAGCACGCGGGTGGTCTCCTGGAAGGAGGCCGCGGAGATGAACGAATCGGTCGCCAACGATGCCTTGGTGATACCCAAGAGCAGACGCTCGTACCGAGCTGGCTCCTTGCCCTGCTCAATCAGTGCCTCGTTGTCTTCCTCGACACGCGCCCAGTCTGCCTGCTCTCCGCGCAGATAGCGGCTGTCACCGGCGGCCTTAATCTCGACCTTGCGCAGCATCTGCCGTGAAATGACCTCAATGTGCTTGTCATTGATTTTCACGCCCTGCAGACGGTAGACGTCCTGGATCTCTTTGACCATGTAGGCGGCAAGCTCGGCAACACCCAGCAATCGCAGGATGTCGTGCGGGTTCGGCTCGCCATCGGCGATCACTTCACCCTTCTCAACATGCTCACCTTCAAACACGGTGACGTTGCGCCACTTCGGAATCAGTTCCTCGTAGTGCTCGCCATCCGGCGTGGTAATTACCAGACGCTGCTTGCCCTTGGTGTCTTTACCAAATGACACCGTACCGGAGACCTCGGCGAGGATCGCTGGCTCTTTAGGCTTACGCGCTTCAAAGAGGTCAGCAACCCGCGGCAGACCACCGGTAATGTCACGCGTCTTGGAGGATTCCTGCGGAATACGGGCGATAACATCACCCACATCCACCTCAGCATTGTCTTCCACGCTGACGATCGCGCCAGCCGGCAGGAAGTAATTGGCGGGAATGTCAGTACCCGCCAGATTCAGGTCATTACCCTTGGCATCCACCAATTTGATCAAGGGACGCAGATCCTTAAAGGCAACCTTCTCACCCGTGCTCCGACGAGTATGCTCGCCGTTGCCGCGGGTTTTAGGATCAGTCACCACCAGACTGCTGAGCCCCGTGACCTCGTCGGTCTCACGATTCACCGTGACGCCTTCGACAAAGTCAAAGAACTTCAGGCGGCCCTTCACCTCGGTGATGATCGGGTGGGTATGCGGATCCCACGTGGCAACGATCTGCCCGGCATCCACTGCCTCATCCTCAGCCACCGCAATGGTGGCACCATAGGGAACCTTGTAGCGCTCACGCTCACGGCCGGCCTCATCCATGACCGTAATCTCACCAGAGCGAGAAACGGCCACCAAATTACCGGAATGGTGAGCCACCGTCTTGAGGTTGTGCAACCGAACCTTGCCGGCGCCCTTAACCTGAACATTGCTGACCGCCGCGGCACGTGATGCCGCACCACCAATGTGGAAGGTCCGCATGGTCAGCTGGGTGCCCGGCTCACCGATGGACTGGGCAGCGATAACACCGACCGCCTCACCGACATTCACACGATGACCGCGGGCCAGATCACGCCCGTAGCAGGCTGAGCACACTCCGTGACGAGTTTCACAGGTGATGGGCGAGCGCACCCAAATTTCATCGACGCCCTCGCTTTCCACCGTCTCGACCAGACGCTCATCCAGCAGGGTTCCCTGGTTAACTAGGATCTCTCCGGTGCCCGGCTGCACCACGTCTTGGGCGACAACACGGCCCAGCACGCGCTCACCAAGGGGCTCAACCACATCGCCACCTTCGATCAGCGGTGCCATACGCAGACCGCGATGGGTACCACAATCCTGATCCACCACCACGAGATCCTGCGAGACATCAACCAGACGTCGTGTCAGGTAACCTGAGTTGGCGGTCTTAAGCGCGGTGTCAGCAAGACCCTTTCGCGCGCCATGGGTGGAGATGAAGTACTGCAGCACGTTCAGGCCTTCGCGGAAGTTGGCCGTGATCGGCGTCTCAATGATCGAACCGTCAGGTTTAGCCATCAGACCGCGCATACCGGCCAGCTGGCGAATCTGTGCTGGGGAGCCACGGGCGCCAGAATCGGCCATCATAAAGATCGAGTTGGTTGACTTCTGGACAATCGACTTGCCCTCACGGTCTTTCACCGTCTCCTTACCCAGCTTGTCCATCATGGCGGTCGCCACTTCATCATTGGTCCGTGACCAAATGTCGACCACTTTGTTGTAGCGCTCGCCGTTGGTGACCAGACCCGAGGCATACTGCTCCTCGATGTCCTTCACCTCGGCCTCGGCCTCGGCCAGAATCCGCTCTTTCTCATCGGGCACCACCATGTCTTCCATACCGATGGAGACCGAGGCGCGCGTCGACATGCGGAAGCCCAGATACATAATCTGGTCGGCAAAAATCACCGTTGCCTTCAAACCCAAGCGGCGGTAGCACTGATCGATCAGCACCGAGATGGCCTTTTTGGTCATGTCGCGATCGACCAGCTCAAATGGCAGGCCTTCGGGGACAATATCGTAGATCAGCGCGCGGCCGACGGTGGTCTCGAACCGGCGTGTCGCTTCGCTGCGATTGCCCTCATCATCGACAACCACTTCGTGGATACGCACGCTGGCCCGCGCCTGCAAGTCCACCGAGCCACTCTCATAGGCGCGGCGCACTTCGTTAATATCGGCAAACTGCATGCCCTCGCCACGGCGATTTTCCAGCGCCAGCGACATGTAATACAGACCCAGCACCACGTCCTGCGAGGCACCAATAATCGGCTCACCGGATGCCGGTGAAAGCACGTTATTGGTGGCCATCATCAACGCCCGGGCCTCAAGCTGTGCCTCGAGCGACAGGGGTACGTGCACCGCCATCTGGTCGCCGTCAAAGTCGGCGTTGAAGGCTGGGCAAACCAGCGGGTGAAGCTGAATGGCCTTACCTTCGATCAGCACCGGCTCAAACGCCTGGATACCGAGACGATGCAGCGTCGGAGCACGGTTCAGCATGACCGGATGCTCACGAATGACATCCTCAAGGATATCCCAGACTTCCGGCGTCTCACGCTCGACCATCTTCTTGGCCGCTTTAATTGTCGTGGCTAGACCCAGACGCTGCAGCTTGGAGAAGATGAACGGTTTAAACAGCTCAAGCGCCATGCGCTTTGGCAGACCACACTGATGCAGTCGCAGCGTCGGGCCCACCACGATGACCGAGCGGCCCGAATAATCCACGCGCTTACCCAGCAGGTTCTGACGGAAACGCCCCTGCTTGCCCTTGATCATATCGGCCAGCGACTTCAGCGGGCGTTTGTTGGTGCCCGTGATTGCCCGACCGCGACGGCCGTTGTCGAGTAGCGCATCAACGGATTCCTGCAACATGCGCTTTTCGTTACGCACGATAATATCCGGCGCTGAAAGATCCAGCAGACGGCGCAGGCGATTGTTGCGGTTGATCACTCGGCGGTAGAGATCATTGAGATCGGAGGTCGCAAAACGTCCCCCATCAAGTGGCACCAGCGGGCGCAAATCCGGCGGCAGCACCGGCAGCACGGTCATAATCATCCACTCGGGTCGGTTACCCGACTCCAGGAATGACTCAACCAGCTTCAGGCGCTTGGCCAGACGCTTGATCTTCGTCTCAGAGTTGGTGGCCTCCATCTGCTCACGCAGACTGCCAGTCTCTTCTTTCAGATCGATGTTCTTGAGCAGGTGATAAATGGCCTCGGCACCCATGCGGGCGTCGAATTCATCGCCGTACTGCTCCATCGCTTCTAAATACTGATCGTCAGAGAGCAGCTGCCCCTTTTTCAGCGGGGTCATATTGGGTTCGATGACCACAAACGCTTCAAAGTAAAGAATGCGCTCAATATCGCGCAGCGTCATGTCGAGCAACAGCCCGATGCGCGACGGCAGCGATTTCAAAAACCAAATATGCGCAGCGGGACTGGCCAACTCGATGTGACCCATGCGCTCACGACGCACCTTGGCCAGAGTGACTTCTACACCGCATTTCTCACAGACAACGCCACGGTGCTTGAGCCGCTTGTACTTACCGCACAGGCACTCATAATCCTTAACCGGGCCAAAAATCTTGGCGCAGAAAAGGCCGTCACGCTCCGGCTTGAATGTCCGGTAGTTAATCGTCTCAGGCTTTTTCACCTCACCAAACGACCACGAGCGGATTTTCTCCGGCGAGGCCAGTCCAATGCGGATGCCGTCAAAATCGTCGAGCTGGGCGCCCGGCTGCTTGAACAGATTCAGTAGGTCTTTCATATCAGCTACCCATTAGTCCTGCTCGAGCTCGATATCAATACCGAGGGAGCGAATCTCTTTGACCAGCACGTTGAAGGATTCGGGCATGCCCGCCTCCATCTGGTGCTCGCCATCGACGATGTTTTTGTACATCTTGGTCCGGCCGGCGACGTCGTCGGATTTGACCGTTAGCATTTCCTGGAGCGTGTAGGCCGCACCATAGGCTTCCAGTGCCCAGACCTCCATCTCACCAAAGCGCTGTCCACCGAACTGCGCCTTACCACCCAGCGGCTGCTGGGTCACCAGGCTGTAAGGCCCAGTCGAGCGGGAGTGCATCTTGTCATCAACCAAATGGTTGAGTTTCAGGATATGCATGTAGCCCACGGTCACCGGACGATCAAAGGCATCACCCGTGCGACCGTCATAGAGCTGTGCCTGCCCAGTCTCAGGCAGCTGAGCCAGACGAAGCATGCGCTTAATCTCGCCTTCATCAGCGCCGTCGAACACCGGCGAGGCCATTGGCACGCCCTCACGCAGGTTAGAGCAGAGCTCAACGATTTCCTCGTCGCTTAACGAATCCAGGTCTTCCTGGTTACCGCTACCGTTGTAGATCTCGGCCAGGAATTTACGCAGGTCAGCCACCTTACGCTTGGCGTCGAGCATCTCAGCGATGCGTCGGCCAAGGCCCTTGGCTGCCCAACCCAGATGCACTTCAAGGACCTGACCGATGTTCATGCGCGAAGGCACGCCAAGGGGTGAAAGCACCACGTCAACCGGCTCGCCATCCGCGGAGAACGGCATGTCCTCGACCGGCACGACACGGGAAATAACACCCTTGTTGCCGTGACGACCCGCCAGCTTGTCACCGGCCTGAATACGACGCTTCACGGCTAGGTAGACCTTGACCATCTTGAGCACGCCAGGGGCCAGATCATCGCCTGCGGTGATCTTAGAGCGCTTCTCATCAAAGCGCTCGTCAAAGGCCTCACGCTGCGCTTTCAGCTGAGCCTGGACAGCCTCAAGCTGGGCCATGGCCGCATCATCGCGCAAACGAATCTCAAACCAGCGCTGACGCTCGACTCCGCTCAAGTACTCAGCAGTAATTTTGCTGCCGGCCTTCAGCTTATCTGGGCCGCCATCGGCTACTTTGCCGATCAGTGCCTGCTCAAGCCGCAGGAAGGCGTCGTTTTCAAAGATTCGATACTGATCATCGAGATCCTTTTTGACATCCGCCAGCTGGTCGGCCTCGATGGACAGTGCCCGGGCGTCCTTCTCGACACCATCACGGGTGAAGACCTGCACATCGACGACCGTCCCGTCCATGCCCGATGGCACGCGCTGCGAGGTGTCTTTAACATCCGAGGCCTTATCGCCAAAAATAGCGCGAAGCAGTTTTTCCTCAGGCGTCAGCTGCGTCTCACCCTTAGGTGTGACCTTGCCGACTAGGATGTCACCGGCCTTGACCTCAGCGCCGACGTAAACGATGCCCGACTCATCCAGCTTGGCTAGTGCGCTCTCGCCCACGTTGGGGATATCAGCGGTAATTTCTTCCGGCCCCAGCTTGGTATCCCGAGCAACCGCTGTCAGCTCTTCGATATGGATCGTCGTGTAACGATCTTCCTCGACCACCTTCTCAGAGAGCAGGATCGAGTCCTCGAAGTTGTAGCCGTTCCAGGGCATGAACGCGACACGCATGTTCTGACCCAGCGCCAGCTCACCCAAGTCGGTGGAGGGGCCGTCGGCCAGCACATCACCGCGAGCCACTTGGTCTCCCGGACGTACCAGAGGCTTCTGGTTCTGACAGGTGTTCTGGTTGGAACGGGTGTACTTGGTCAGATTATAGATATCGACGCCCGGCTCACCGGCCTGGGCCTCGTCATCATTCACTCGCACCACAATACGGGCGGCATCCACCTGATCCACCACGCCCCCGCGGTCGGCAATGACCGTGACACCGGAGTCGATGGCCACTGCACGCTCCATACCGGTGCCGACCAGCGGCTTTTCGGCCCGCAGCGTCGGCACAGCCTGGCGCTGCATGTTGGAACCCATCAATGCGCGGTTGGCATCGTCATGCTCCAGGAACGGCACCAGTGAGGCGGCCACCGAAACAATCTGCTTCGGTGAAACGTCCATGTACTGGACCTTATCCGGCGAGGACATGCCAAATTCGTTCTGATGACGGATCGAAATCAGTGAATCAACCAGGTTGCCTTTTTCATCCAGCCGGGCATTCGCCTGGGCAATGATGTAGCGGCTCTCTTCAATGGCAGAGAGATATTCGACCTGGTCGGTCACGCGACCATCGACGACCTTGCGGTACGGCGTCTCAAGGAAGCCGTAGCTATTCAGCCGTGCATAACAAGCCAGTGAGCTGATCAGGCCGATGTTCGGGCCTTCCGGTGTCTCGATCGGGCACACGCGACCATAGTGGGTCGGATGCACGTCGCGGACCTCAAAGCCGGCACGCTCACGCGTCAGCCCGCCCGGGCCAAGCGCTGAGACACGACGTTTGTGCGTGATCTCTGAGAGCGGGTTGTTCTGATCCATAAACTGCGAGAGCTGCGAGGAGCCAAAAAACTCCTTAATCGCGGCGGCCACCGGCTTGGCATTAATCAGCTCCTGGGGCATCAGCCCCTCACTTTCAGCCAGGCTCAGGCGCTCACGCACAGCGCGCTCGACACGCACCAATCCAACCCGGAAAACGTTCTCGGCCATCTCACCCACACAACGGACACGACGGTTACCGAGATGATCGATATCATCCACCGTCCCTTTGCCATTACGGATGTTGATGAGCTCGTACATCACCGCGAGGATATCGTCGTTATCAAGCACCCCACTGCCTTCGACCTCATCGCGGCCGACACGCAGGTTGAACTTCATCCGACCCACAGCAGAGAGGTCGTAGCGATCTTCGCTAAAGAACAGATTACTGAACAGATTCTCGGCTGCGTCCTTGGTCGGCGGCTCGCCGGGGCGCATCATCCGATAGATCTCGACAAGCGCCTCAAGCTGAGTGGTCGTCGTATCGATCGCCAGCGTATTCGAGATATAGGGGCCCTGATCAAGGTCGTTGATATAGAGCACCTGGAAGGTCTTGATGCCGGCATCACGCAGACTCTGCACCAACTCTTCGGTGATCTCGGTGTTAGCGGCAGCCAGGAGCTCACCAGTCGACTTCTCGATGATGTCTTCGCCCAGCATCTTGCCGACCAGATAATCATCCGGGACCTGCAGCTTCTTCAGCTTGGCCTGTTCCATCTGCCGAATATGCCGAGCAGTGATGCGCCGGCCGGCCTCAACAATGGCCTTACCATCAGCGTCTTTAATGTCAAAGCTGGCTGTCTCTCCCCGCAGGCGCTCCGGCACCAGGTCGAGATCCGCGCCTTTTTTGCGCAGGTGGTAGGTGTTCTTCTCAAAAAACAGATCGATGATCTGCTGATTGTCATATCCCAGCGCCCGCAGCAGTATCGTCGCCGGCAGCTTGCGCCGACGGTCAATACGCACATAGATCGCGTCTTTGGGATCAAACTCAAAGTCCAGCCAAGAGCCCCGGTACGGAATAATCCTTGCCGAGAACAGCAGCTTGCCTGAGCTATGGGTCTTGCCTTTGTCGTGATCAAAGAAGACACCCGGCGAGCGGTGGAGCTGCTGGACAATGACACGCTCGGTGCCGTTGACTACAAAGGTACCGTTGCGGGTCATGAGCGGCATTTCGCCCATGTAGACTTCCTGCTC
This sequence comes from Spiribacter sp., assembly GCA_965662395.1. Taxonomy (GTDB): domain Bacteria; phylum Pseudomonadota; class Gammaproteobacteria; order Nitrococcales; family Nitrococcaceae; genus Spiribacter. The sequence continues at coordinate 10,619 of CBFIIM010000032.1, forward strand.
GCGAATGTCCTTAACGGTGCGAGTGTCCTTGTCGTTAATGACAAGGCGCACCAGCACGCGCAACGGTGCTGCATAGGTCAGGCCACGCAGCTGACATTCTTTAACATCGAATGCCGGCTCACCTAGGCGATAACGCACGTACTCAAGTCGCGCGCTGCCAGAGTAGCTCTCGATCGGGAAGACCGAATCGAATGCCGCGTGCAGGCCTTTGCCCTCACGCCGATCCGGGTCCTGGTCAAGCTGCAGGAAATCCCGATAGGACTCGATCTGCGAGGCAAGTAGATAGGGGACATCCAGAATCTTAGGCTGTTTGCCAAAGTCGTTGCGGATGCGCTTTTTTTCAGTAAACGTATAGGCCATCGAGGGTCCTCAACCAGGTTGGGTTCCGCCGTGTGCAAGGCTTCGGGAGCTTACCACCGGGTAAACGCCCGCAGACTTGGACACGTGCACCGACAAACGGCAAGGGGCCGGCGGCCAAATAGCCACCAGCCCCGGCAACGCCAATACAGACGTTGTCGCCATCGAGCCCTTACTTGAGCTCGACCGTGGCACCTGCCTCTTCGAGCTGCTTCTTGAGCTCTTCGGCCTCGTCCTTCGAGGCACCTTCCTTGACCGGTGCCGGGGCACCTTCCACCAGCTCTTTGGCCTCTTTCAGGCCAAGGCCGGTTGCACCGCGGACCGCCTTGATGACGCCCACTTTGTTGTCGCCGAAGCTGGCGAGAACCACGTCAAACTCGGTCTTCTCTTCGGCAGCGGCGCCATCACCACCACCGGCAGCGGCTGGCGCGGCAGCGACAGCAGCGGCAGCGGTCACACCAAATTTCTCTTCCATGGCTTCGATGAGGTCAACAACCTCCATGACGCTCATGTTGGAAATAGTCTCGAGAATATCTTCCTTGGAAACGGCCATCGTTATGGTCTCCTGAATCAAATCGTTAACTGGTCAAACTCTGCGGCAGCGACAGTAGTCGCAGCGGCCCTACTGCTTGGCGTCCTTGACAGCGGCAAGGGTACGGACCAACTTGCTTGGCACCTCGTTGAAGGTGGTGGCAAGTTTCTGTACCGGTGCGCGCATGGTCGCCATGAGGATGCTCAAGCCTTCCTCGTAGGTCGGCAGTGAGGCAAGCCGGTCAATTTCCGAGCCGGGATAAGTCGTCCCGCCAACGGCCAGCATCTTCACTACCAGCTGCTCGTGCTCTTTGGAAAAACCCTTTAGAACACGCGCGGCCGAGCCGGGATCTTCCTGCGAGAATGCCAACAGCAAGGGGCCCTGAAGCCCTTCGCTCATGCACTCAAACTCGGTGCCTTCTACAGCACGCTTGGCCAAAGAATTCTTGACCACGCGCACGTAGACACCCGCTTCGCGGGCCTGCACACGCAGGTTATCCATATCACCGGCTGTAAGGCCTCTATACTCCGCCGCAAGTGCGGAGTGAGCCCCACTGGCCACTTCAGCGACTTCCTGCACCACCCGCTTTTTCTGTTCCAGACTTACGCCCATCCAATTGCCTCCTGGAACGGCGGTTGGCTACGGCAGAAAAAGCTCAACAGCTTTCTCTACCCCCTTCATACGGTGAACCCGTGCAGGAAACCCATCCTGTCTTGGCCACACCGTCTACCGTTGGCTGCCTTGCAGCATTTATGCGGTACACCGCACCAAACGGTCTTCGACGGCCGTCTTAACGACAGCCGGTGGTCATCCGCAGGGACGACCACTCCATCAAGCACTCACGCCTTAGGCGAGGGCGCTCAAATCTACTGACACACCCGGTCCCATGGTCGTTGAGACCGTGGCGCGTTTTAAATAAATCCCCTTCGAAGAAGCCGGTTTGACTTTCTGAAGGTCACTAATTAATGCCTGCAGGTTCTCGGCAAGCGCTTTAGGTTCAAAGTCCACTTTGCCCAGACTGCAATGAATCAGTCCGCCTTTATCGGCGCGATACCGCACCTGTCCGGCCTTGGCGTTGTTCACGGCTTCGGCAACGTCAGCGGTGACCGTTCCCACACGCGGGTTTGGCATCAAACCGCGCGGGCCGAGCACACGCCCTAGCTTACCCACAACACCCATCGCATCAGGACTGGCGATAACGACATCGTAATCCAGCTCGCCGCCCTGCATGCGCTCGGCAAGATCATCCATACCTACGACATCAGCACCGGCCGCCTGCGCGGCATCGGCATTTGCCCCTTGCGCAAACACCGCCACCCGCACGGTTTTACCCGTGCCATGCGGCAGCACCGTTGAACCACGGACCATCTGATCGCCTTTACGCGGATCGATACCCAGATTCACAGACACATCCACCGATTCGGTGAACTTGGCGGTAGCAAGCTCTTTGAGCAGCGCGAAGGCTTCTTCAGCGCTGTAGAGACGTTCTTTATCCACTTTTTCAGCAAACAGTTTCTGGCGCTTGGTGAGTTTGGCCATGATGTCAGACCCCCTCCACTTCAAGGCCCATACTGCGGGCAGAGCCAGCGATGATGCGCACAGCCGCATCCATATCGGCGGCGTTCAAATCAGGCCACTTGGTCTTGGCAATTTCTTCGAGCTGGTCACGCTTAACGGTGCCCACCTTTTTGGTATTCGGCGTACCGCTGCCCGACTTGATACCAACCGCTTTCTTGAGCAGCACCGAGGCCGGCGGGGTCTTGGTGACAAACGTAAAGCTACGATCGGAATAGACGGTAATCACCACCGGAATCGGCAGGCCGTTCTCCATCTCCTGAGTCTGGGCGTTAAACGCCTTACAGAACTCCATGATGTTCACGCCATGCTGACCCAGTGCCGGGCCCACGGGCGGGCTCGGATTGGCGGCCCCGGCTGGGACCTGCAGCTTGATATAAGCGTCGACTTTTCTTGCCATTACAATGGACTCCTTTAGTGGGTCATAGCGCTAGGGGCTTTCACCCTAGCTCCCCGTGGGCGGCTAGCCGCCTTTTTAGGCCTTCTCGACCTGACTGAAATCGAGCTCCACCGGAGTGGAGCGTCCAAATATGAGCACGGCCACACGTAGCCGGCTTTTTTCGTAGTTCACTTCCTCGACCACGCCGTTGAAGTCGTTAAATGGGCCGTCAGTGACGCGCACCACTTCACCCACTTCAAACAGCACCTTGGGCCGGGGTTTCTCGACACCCTCGCGCACCCGATTCAGAATTTGGTCTGCTTCGGCATCGGAGATCGGCGTCGGCCGCCCCCGCGATGGGCCGATAAAGCCCATTACCCGGGGCACTTCCTTGACCAAATGCCAGGTGTCATCAGTCAGCTCCATCTGCACCAGCACGTAGCCGGGGAAGAATTTGCGCTCACTGCGACGCTGCTGACCTTCTTTCATCTCCACCACTTCTTCGGTGGGCACAAGAATGTCGCCAAAATCATCTTCCATGTCGGCACGTTTAATGCGCTCTTCGAGCGCTTTTTTAACCTGGTTTTCAAAACCGGAGTACGCATGCACGACGTACCAACGTTTCGACATGAGAGATCAGCCTCCAGGCCGTACCAGGGCGCCAACGCCCCACATGAAAAACATATCCATCAGCCACAACAACACCGCGACCAAGAACACCATGACCAACACAATCAGCGTGGTCTGAATCGATTCCTGCCGGGTGGGCCACACCACACGGCGCAGCTCCTGCCGCGCCTCCTGCGCAAATGCCCAGGCGTTCTTTCCGGGCTGACTGGTCATGGCGATCGCAATGGCCAAAGCGGCAACCGCCACCATGCCCAGCACCCGAATCAGGTCAGACTGCCCTTCGAGCAGATAAAACCCAACCACACCGGCCAAGAAGACTCCCGCCGCCAGGGCCAGCTTTGCCTTGTCCGTCGACGTTGTGGTGACTTGTTCGTTTGCGCTCATGAACTCGTAACGCTGTGTTGATGGCCGAATAAAATGGCAGGCCAGGAGGGACTCGAACCCCCAACCTACGGTTTTGGAGACCGTTGCTCTGCCAATTGAGCTACTGGCCTAATATCGCCCCGACTGGCCGTCAAACGGCGAACTCGGCAGTCTACGCAAAGACGCGGAGCAATGGAAGCCCCGCGTCTTGCGTTCTAGCAATTACCGATTACTCGAGGATTTTGGCGACGACGCCGGCGCCCACAGTACGGCCGCCCTCGCGCACCGCAAACCGCAGACCCTCTTCCATGGCAATCGGCGCAATCAGCGTCACCACCATCTGAACATTGTCACCCGGCAT
>CBFIIM010000033.1:0-14524 GCA_965662395.1 Spiribacter sp.
AGCCGATATTGATGCGTCTTGCCACGAATCCGGTGACATTGTTTAAGGCAACGCTCGACGGGCAGCTTGCCGAGCAGAGAGTTGATTGGGACAGCCGCCCGTGTCTGGGTGTTGTATTGGCCGCCGGGGGCTATCCGGGCACTTATGACCGAGGTCATGTGATCGAGGGGCTGTCCGGCGCCGATCAGGCCGATTGCAAGGTGTTCCATGCCGGTACCGCCTTGGATGATGAGGGCCGTGTGGTAACGGCCGGTGGCCGAGTGCTGTGTGCCTGTGCACTGGGTGCCGATATCGTTGCGGCACAAAAAGCCGCCTATGATCTGGCCGCCCGAATCAGCTGGGATGGTATGTTTATGCGCTCAGATATCGGCTATCGGGCAGTGAATGCGCACTTAAATGAGGATCTGTCATGACCCTGGCCTATTGGTGTGTGCTGATTGCGATTTTTCTGCCTATTGTCTTTGCCGGTTTGGCCAAGAGTGCAGGTCGTTTCGACAATGCTCGGCCGCGGGTCTGGCTTGAGCAGCTGGATGGCTGGCGGCAGCGCTCGCACTGGGCGCAGTTGAATACTTTTGAGGCATTCGCGCCGTTTGCCGCGGCGGTCATCATTGCCCATCAGACCGGGGCCGCACAGACGCCCGTTGATGTGTTAGCAGTCTTGTTTGTGCTATTTCGTATTGGATATGGCGCGGCGTATATTGCCGACCGGCCAACGATCCGTACGCTTTTTTGGACGGGTGCCTTTTTTAGTGTGATCGGGCTATTTATCGCCGCTGCGCTGGCCTGATGTGTCGCCCGATGGGCGAGGGCCGTTCGGTCGGGTCGCCAGAAAGATCACCACGCATGTCATAACCGCGCTGGCCGATAATCGGGCATAAAGCGGTTCGACGCTGATCCACATCCAAATCCAACTCGCGGCCACCAAAACCAGTGCGGTGGCCTTGGCGCGTGGGCGTATGGCCCGGTGATCGCGCCAGTCGCGCAGCAGCGGACCGAAGCGTGGATGGCTGTAAAGCCAGGCATGCAGCGCCGGTGAGCTGCGCGAGGCGCAATAGACAGCCAGCAGTAGAAAGGGTGTGGTGGGCAACAGCGGCAGCACCGCCCCCACGCTGCCCAGGCCGACAAAAAACAGTCCCAGTGCCAACCAGAGCCTGCGTTTGATGGCCTCCCCCAGCGTCTGTGGAGGCGCATGGAGGGTTTGGTCTAGGCCGCTGTCATTGTCGCGATTTTCGTCGTTCAATCGCAGCGTTCTCCTTGCGGGGTGATCCACGTCAATCACCTGATGCTTAATGCCCGTTATCGTAGCGCTACTGAATGTCTATGGAGGTTGGCGAGCATGGCCGACAACCTGATGCTCGACCGGGAGCTGCTGCGTCGCTACGACGTGACCGGTCCACGTTATACCTCATACCCGACTGCCGCGCAGTTTACCGAGGTCTTTGATGCCCAGCGATACCGCCAGCGCGTGGCTTGGAGCAATGAGGACCCGATGCCGCGGCCGCTCTCGTTGTATGTGCATGTGCCTTTTTGTCGCACGGTGTGTTTTTACTGCGCCTGTAACAAGGTGATTACCGCTAATTATCGGCGGGCCGAACGCTATCTGGGCCGGTTGATCGAAGAGCTGGATTTGCAGGCCGCACTGTTTGATGACGACCGCCCGGTCGAGCAGTTGCATCTAGGTGGTGGCACGCCTACGTATTTCACCGATCAGGATTTAGCCACCCTGATTCAGGCCATTACGGATCGCTTTCCGGTCGCTGAAGGCCCAGAGCGGGAGTTTTCTATTGAGGTGGATCCGCGCACGGTGGACCGTGATCGTATCGCCGGCCTCGCCCAGCTTGGTTTTAACCGGCTGAGTCTTGGGGTGCAGGATTTTGATCCTGACGTGCAAAAGGCCATCAACCGTATTCAAAGCGTTGAGGATACGGCTGCCGTGGTGGATGAAGCCCGTCGCCAGGGATTCCATTCCATTAATCTGGATTTGATGTACGGACTGCCGTATCAGACACCGGAGCGCCTGGCGCGCACGCTAGATGCGGTGATGCAGATCCGCCCGGACCGGATTGCGCTCTATAACTATGCGCACATGCCGCATATGTTCCGCATTCAGCGCCAAATTAATGATGACAGCTTGCCCAGCGCCGATACCAAGCTCTCGCTGTTGATTGAGGCCATGGAACGGTTGTCAGCCAATGGCTATCAGTATATTGGTATGGATCATTTTGCCCTGCCGACTGATGAGCTGGCGCAGGCCGCCAACAACGGCACGCTGCACCGTAACTTTCAGGGCTATGCTACGCGGCCTGATTTGGATCTGATTGGCCTTGGCGCCTCATCCATCGGTCAGATTGGGGATGCCTACTGCCAGAACAAACGTGATCCGGAGGGTCATGCCGAGGCTGTAGCGGCTGGGCGTTTGCCGATCTGGCGGGGTGTGGAGTTGTCGGCGGATGACCGCCTGCGACGCGATGTGATCCAGGCGGTGATGTGTCAGGGGCGTGTGGATTTTGCCGCTGTCGAAGAGCGTCACGGCATTATGTTCCGGCAGTATTTTGGTTCGGCGTTGGTCGAGTTGATGCCGTTGGTGGATGACGGCTTAGTCGAGATTGGCCGGGAGTCATTGACGGTGACTGACCGTGGGTGGTTTTTTCTGCGTAATGTCGCTATGCCGTTTGATGCGTATTTGGCTGAGGCGCGGGGGGAGCGGCGGTTTTCGCGGGTGATCTAACCCCTTCCGCGGGCTGGCCGCTTTAGGATGGGCCGGCCGCTTCCGATCCCTTTTCCGCGCTCATACGATCAGCGTGGCGGCCCGGGTGCGCAGTCATCCCGATGGGCTGATCAAAATCCCGCGTAAAAGCCATCGAAATCGGCCTGTGCTGCTGGATCCTGCTGGCTTTCTCGGGGGATTTTGATCCGCCCTTCGGAATGCTGTCCGATCGTGAAGCTGCCGGCGGATCGTATGAGCCCGAGGAAGACGGCAGGAGTCGGCCGTTGGGTTGTCTCGGAACTGCTCTATGGCTGTTTCTGGTGTGGGCCGGCCGCTTCCGATCCTCTTAGTGGCCCATCCCGCCGTGATTGTGGGAGCCACCCATGGCCGTCGCTGCGCGGACTTCGACCTGGAAGGTCAGGTCTCCGGCCTGTTCGAGTTGCAGGGTGATTTCGTAGACCTCACCCTCGGCGAGTGCTTCGGTTAGCCCCATTAACATCACATGTCGCCCGCCGGGTTCGAAGCTGAGTGTTTCGCCGGCAGGTAGCCGTACTTGTGGGGTGTGGACCATGCGCGCATTACCGCCTTCTTCGATGGTCTGGTGCAGTTCAACGCGGGGTGCCCGGTCGGTGGTGACGCCAATCAGCTGATCACCGCGTGTGCTGTGATTGGTGATCTGAAAATAAGCCGCTCCGGTGGGGTGTCCCGGCGGGGTGGCGCGCGACCAGGCGCCTTCGACGGTGACTTCGGCGATGGCAACTGTTGAGCCTGCTAGCAGCAGGACTGCGAGCATCCACTGGAAGGGACGATGAAGGCGCTGGTGGAGGCGGGTTGAGGGCATGGCTAAATCTCCTTATTTCTGCCCTCAGTATAGCGAATTGTGGGCTATATTCGCTTGGGCATATCGCCTTCGCGCAGGGTAAAGATGGGCCAGTCGCGGGCTCGCGCTTCGGACTCCAGCACGGGATCGGGGTCGATGGCGACGGGATGGTCGACCCTTTCCAGCAGCGGCAGGTCGTTGTGGGAGTCGCTGTAGAAATGGATGGCATCGACCAGTGCGCCTTCGGCCTGCAGCCATTGCTCGAGGGCGGTGATTTTTCCTTCGCGAAAAGTGGGTATGCCGGTATGACGTCCGGTGTAGCGGCCATCCACGACCTCGAGCTCGGTGGCCAGCAGGATGGGGATTTCAAAAATCCTGGCAATCGGCTCGGTAACAAACCGATTGGTGGCGGTGATGATCATCAGGCTATGGCCTTCGCGGCGATGGCCTTCGATGACGGCCTTTGCGGCCGGTAGGACCCGTGGCTGAATGTGTTGGCGGATAAATGTATCCCGCCAGGCATGCAGGGTATCGAGGTCATTGGCTGCCAGTGGGCCCAGCGCGAATTCAAGATAGGCAGCAATATCTAGCTGTCCTGTCTCGTAGTCGCGCATAAATCGGTCATTTTCTTGCTCGTAGTGCTGGCGTGAGACCGCTCCGCATTCAATGAGGAATTGCCCCCAAAGGTAATCGCTGTCTCCGCCCAACAGGGTGTTATCCAGATCGAAAATGGCCAGTTGCACCGGTAAACCTCAAATGCTGCGTTGCCGGTTGATTGTCCTATGTGGAAGAATGAACAACAAGAAAGTTAACAGCCTGGTGTGCTAGGTGATTGATTCAAAAGGATTTCGCCCGAATGTCGGGATTATTCTGGCCAATGATATCGGTGAGCTGCTCTGGGCACGCCGCATTGGTCAGAATGCCTGGCAGTTTCCTCAGGGGGGTATCCAGCGCAATGAAAGTCCCGAGGCGGCCCTTTATCGCGAGCTCAATGAAGAGGTAGGGCTGGAGCCCAGTGATGTGGCGGTGCTGGGGTCAACCCGCGGTTGGTTGCATTACCGCTTGCCACCCCATTTGATTCGGCGCCGTCAGAAACCTACCTGCATCGGTCAGAAACAGGTGTGGTTTTTGCTCCGTTTAGTCGGTGAGGAGTCGCGAGTGCGCTTTGATGCTACTGATCAGCCCGAGTTTGATGACTGGAGCTGGGTGCCGTATTGGCATCCGCTGGCCGAGGTGGTGTCATTTAAACGCGATGTTTATGAACGCGCACTGGAGCAATTGGCCCCGTTATTGTTCCCGAACGGGCCACCGGTCCGGCCTGAGAATTTAGGCCCTGGCCGCCCCCCACTGGCGCAGCCGGGACAGGGGGGGCGGTAGCAGCATGCTTGAGACGCTCCACCGTGTTGTCCAGAGCGTCAATGCAGCCGGCAATTTCCGCGAAGCACTGGATATCATCGTTGATGAGGTGGCCGATGCCACTCAGGCTGATGTCTGCTCGGTCTATCTGCTGGAGGCCGATAGCGCGCACCTGCGATTGATGGCGACCCATGGTCTGAACCCCGATGCTGTGGGTGAGGTGCGGCTGAGCGTCAGTGAGGGTTTGGTTGGTTTGGTTGCCGAGCGCCAGGAGTCAGTCAACCTGGAGAATGCTGATCAGCACCCGCGATTTCGCTACTTTCCTGAAACTGGCGAAGAGCATTTTCACTCGTTTTTGGGTGTTCCTATCATCCACTACCAAAGCCGGCTGGGTGTCCTGGTGGTGCAGCGTCAGTCGCGAGAGCGATTTAACGACGCCGAAGTAGCCTTCTTGGTGACGATGGCCGCTCAGTTGGCGGGTGTGATTGCCCATGCCCGAGTGCGTGGCGAGTTGTCAGGACTTGAGGGTACGCCAGAGGCGCCGACGTTGGCATTGATGGGTATTGCTGGTTCGAGCGGTGTGGCGATGGGGCAGGGGTATGTCAGCCCCCGTCAGATTCGGCTTGAGAGCGTGCCTGATCGGCGGGTAGATAATCCCGAGGCTGAGATTGCGGAATTTCGCTCGGCTCTGGCTGATGTGCGATCGGATTTGCAGGCGCTGGCCGAGCGGATGCGTGATCAGCTTCCGCCCTCTGAGCAGCTGCTGTTTGATGTCTATTTGCAGATGCTTGATGGCGATAGCTTGAGTGAGCGTGTGATTGAGCGGATTCGTGAAGGCCATTGGGCGGCCTTTGCGCTGCGCCAGACCATTGCCGAGCATGCCCGGCGTTTTGAGTCGATGGACGATGACTATCTGCGCGAGCGGGCCAGTGATCTGCGCGATGTTGGACGCCGTGTGTTGGCCCGATTGCTGGCGCTGGATGAACAGTCTCATCCGTTACCGGAACAGGTAGTGCTGGTGGATGAGGAAGTTAGCGCCTCCCAGCTTGCCGAGATTCCGCCCGAGCGTTTGGTGGCGGTAGTCAGTGCCGGCGGCTCGGCCAATTCGCATATCGCTATTCTGGCCAGGGCATTGGGTGTGCCGGCGGTCATGGGTGTTCGGGATTTGCCCGTCCATGGATTGCATGGCCGTGAGCTAATTGTCGATGGCTATCGCGGGCGAGTGGAGGTGGACGCCGCCCCGCCGCTGCGGGCTGAGTACGAGCGGCTGCAACGCGAGGAAGAAGAACTTACCGCGGAGCTCTCGGCATTATCGAGCGAGCCTGCCGAGACCTCCGATGGCCACTCTATTCAGCTATACGTCAATACGGGGCTGGCGGCGGAGATGGACCGAGCCCTGGAACTGGGCTGCGCCGGTGTGGGGCTTCATCGCACCGAATTTCCCTTTATGATTCGTGACCGCTTCCCGGGCGAGGAGGAGCAGGCGGTGATGTATCGAGAGGTGTTGGAAGCCTTCGCGCCGCTGCCGGTGACGCTGCGCACGCTGGATGTCGGCGGTGATAAGCCGCTGCCCTATTTCCCCACCCAGGATGAGAATCCCTTTTTGGGCTGGCGCGGGCTGCGCATGACGCTGGATCATCCCGAGATCTTCCTCACGCAATTGCGTGCCATGCTCCGGGCCTCAGTCGGGCTCAATAATCTGCAGTTGATGTTTCCGATGGTGACTCGGGTGGAGGAGGCCGAGCAGGCGGCGGCGTTGGTTGAGCGTGCCCGTGAGGAGCTGGCCGATGAGGGTCTCCAGACGGCAAAGCCTTTGGTTGGCGCCATGATTGAGGTGCCCGCTGCGGTGTATCAGGCCGAGAGTCTGGCCCGACGCCTTGATTTTCTCTCGATTGGCAGTAATGACTTGGCGCAGTATTTGTTGGCCGTGGATCGTAACAACAGTCGAGTCGCATCGCTGTATGATGAGTTGCATCCCGCCGTTCTAAAAGCGGTGAGCGATGTGGCGGCGGTGGGTAAGCGCTTGGGTAAACCTGTCTCGGTGTGCGGGAGTATGGCGGGTGAGCCGGCCATTGCGCCATTGCTGTTGGCGATGGGGCTGGAGGGGCTGTCAATGAGCAGTGGTCGCTTATTACGGGTTAAGTGGGTGATTCGCACCATTAGCTATGCCGAGTCACTACAGATGCTGGAACAGGCGCTGGTGTGTGAGACGCCGGCTCAGGTCAGGGCACTGGTGAACGCCGCTATGGACCGTCACGGCCTTGGCGGATTGATCCGCGCAGGTCGCCACTGATTAGAGATTGATTCCGTGGCTTAGCTGACGGCTGCCGGACGGCGTACCCGTACGATGACATCCACCCCTTCGATCATCTTGCCCGGCGGTGGCGTTGGTAAACCCATGACCGAGACGCTGTCGACCGGGATGTCTTCCATCTCACCGGTGTCTTCATCAAGAAAGTGATGGTGAGGATCGACATTGGTATCAAAGTAAATCCGCCGCGGGTCGGCCAAAATCTCGCGTAGTAGGCCCGCTTCGGTGAACTGATGCAGGGTGTTGTAAACCGTCGTCTGCGACAGTCGCATACCGGCCTGAATAGCTTCGCCATAGAGCTCTTCGGCGGTTAGATGCCGCTCGCCCTGACCAAAAATCAGCGCCGCTAAGCCTAGGCGCTGACGAGTCGCACGTAGCCCGGCATTCTGCAGTAGATCACGCAGATAATCATCGTGACGGGTTGTCGTGGCTTGCGCGTTCATTCAGTTGACCTATTCAGGACCTTTTTAGTACGAATTAACATAACATGAAACTCAGACACGTCAAAATCCCGTCGCCCAGGGCTTGAGCTCAACCAGTAAAACCGCACCGATCAGCACAAATACGGGCAGCTCATTGAACCAGCGATACCAGACATGGCCGTGCGGGTTGCGGTCCTCGGCAAAGGCTCGTAGCAACCGCCCGCAGTACAAATGATAGACGATCAGCGCCACCACAAGCAGTATTTTCAAGTGCAGCCAGCCCTGCTGAAGCCAAAAGGGCTGGATGATGATCAGGGTAATGCCCAAGCCAACAGCTACCACTGCGCTGGGGTTCATAATACCGCGGTAGAGCTTGCGCTCCATGACTTTAAAGCGCTCCCGGCTGGGCTCATCCTCTGCCATGGCATGGTAGACAAAGAGCCTGGGCAGATAGAACAGCGCGGCAAACCACGTCACCACGCTAATAATATGAAAGGACTTGATCCACAGCGCGGTCATGCCGACTGTTCCTTAGACAACATATCGCTGATCTGCTCGCGTATCGCTGGGAAATTCAGATGCCCGATGCGCTGCCAAACGACACCGCCTTCCGGATCGATGAGTACGGTGGTTGGTGTGACACGCACATTATTAAAAGCCCGGGCAATGTGGCCACCTTCATCCAGCACAATGGTATACGGCAGTTGTTTGCGCGCCACCAGCGCCCGGACCCGATCAACCGGGTCATAGTCCATGGCCACACCCAGGACTTTAAAACCATCCTGGCCGAGGGCCTCATAGAGCTCGACGATTTGCGGCATTTCATCGATGCAGGTTGGGCAGCTAGTGGCCCAGAACACCACCATGACCGGCTGGCCTTGATAGGCCGCCAACTCTGAGCGGGCACCGTCAAGCAGTGGCAAGCTGACATCTGGGGCGGGTTCACGGGCAGGCGGTGCCATCCAGACATAACCGACCGCCGCCACCACTAGCAATGCCAGGGCACCAGCCAACCATTCTTTGCGCATCGTTATGGACCTCCTGCTGTCTGGTTTTCAGCTAGCAGTGTAGCAACGCCCGGCGCATCTGGCATGATAGTGCGGATCAGTGAAAAGGTTTGGAGGATCGTGCCAATGATTACCGCCGCCATTGTGGGTGGAACCGGTTACACCGGCGTTGAGCTGTTGCGGCTGCTGGCAGGGCACCCGGGCGTCTCGTTGCAGGTGATTACCTCGCGGGGGCAGGCGGGCACGTCAGTTAGCGCCCTTTTCCCCAACCTGCGAGGCCGGGTTGAGTTGCCATTTACCGAGCCTGACGTGAATCGGTTGGGTGAGTGTGATGTTGTTTTCTTTGCCACGCCCAATGGTACGGCGATGAATATGGCCCCGGCATTACTCGAGCGCGGCGCGCGCGTCGTCGATTTGGGTGCGGATTTCCGTATTCGTGATCTGCAGGTGTGGTCAAAGTGGTACGGCATGACTCATGCCTGCCCCGATGTTGCGGCTGAGGCGGTCTATGGATTGCCCGAGCGTTATCGCGAGGCTATTCGGGGCGCTCGGCTGGTTGCTAATCCAGGGTGTTACCCCACAGCGGTTCAGCTGGGGTTGATTCCGCTGTTAGAGGCCGGTGCGGTGGATTACAGCCAGCTAATCGCCGATGCTAAGTCGGGTGCTAGTGGTGCTGGACGCCAGCCTCAGCAGCACACTCTGTTATGTGAGGCTGGCGAGAATTTCCACGCTTATGGCGCCTCGGGGCACCGGCATTTGCCCGAAATCCGCCAGGGACTGGATGAAGCTGCCGGTCATCCGGTCGGGCTGACGTTTGTTCCGCATCTGCTGCCGATGATTCGGGGTATTCATGCCACGCTGTATGCTCGGCTATTGGAACCATCGCTGGATTTGCAGGCTCTGTATGAGGAGCGCTACGCGGACGAGCCTTTCGTGGATGTCATGCCGGCGGGCAGTCACCCTGAAACGCGCACAGTACGCGGTAGCAATATGGTCCGCATTGCCGTGCATCGCCCGGCAGATAGCGATATGGCCCTGGTCCTTGCTGTTGAAGATAATTTGGTTAAAGGCGCGGCCGGACAAGCCATTCAGAATATGAATCTGATGTTCGGCCTGCCAGAGACTGATGGCTTGCGGGATCTGGCGGTGCTTCCCTAGAATGCTAGTACGTTAAGGCCGAAAGGCCAGAGGATAAGAATGATGAGCGCAGTGATGGAACAAGACGATCTGCTGGTGTTTTCCGACAGTGCCGCGACCAAGGTGCGTCAGTTGCTTGAGCAGGAGGACAATCAGTCTCTTAAGTTGCGGGTGTATATCACTGGTGGCGGGTGCTCGGGATTTCAGTACGGGTTTATGTTCGATGAAAATGAAGAGCCCGGCGATGCAGTGGTTGAAAACGGCGGGGTAACCTTGCTGGTCGATCCGATGAGCAGTGCCTATTTGGAAGGTGCTGAGATTGACTATGTTGAGGGCCTTGAAGGCGCGCAGTTTGTGATCCGCAATCCTAACGCTACAACAACCTGTGGCTGTGGCTCCTCATTCGGGGTCTGATTAGCGGCAGGGTCAGGCTGAGTAAATGCCGCCCAGGATTACCGGTCGCCTAGCGCCGGTAATCGCAGTCAGATCCACCGCCTCACCTAACAGGGTGGCTCGGGCTAAATAGGCAAAACCGATGGCTTCGATCTGCTCGGCAGGCCATCCCAGCTGATCGGATATCATCACCGGTGTCGGCATCAGTTGGCTTTTTATCCGCTCGATTAGGTCTTTATTGCGGCTGCCCCCGCCGCAGACGATGACCGTCTCTGGCCTATCGCCCCAGCGTTGAATACTCTGCGCGACGGTTCGGGCCGTAAGCTCCGCTAGCGTGGTTTGGACATCCTGTGCCTGAATATTGTCCGTGAAGTGACGGGCCAACCAATCCAGATTGAAATACTCGGGCCCGGTGCTTTTGGGGGGTAAGCGCTCAAAGTAATGATCCTGCAGCAAGGCATGGAGCAGGGTTTCATCGACTTGGCCTGACGCTGCCCAGGCTCCCTGGTCATCGAACGCGTTTCCGTGCTGCTGCGCAATCCAAGCGTCCAGCAATGTATTGGCGGGGCCGCAGTCAAAGCCGCGTACGGCTTGGGCATTGCGGTTTAGCACGGTGATATTGGCAATGCCCCCAAGATTGAGCACAACCCGTGGCTGGTCTGTGCCAAAGAGTTGGGCATGAAAATACGGGGCAAGCGGTGCGCCTTGGCCACCGGCCGCCATATCGCGCTGACGGAAATCGGCCACTACCTGGATACCGGTGGCCTCGGCTAGTCGACTGGGATCGCCAATCTGGCAGGTAACCGGGGGGGTGGCTTGAGGGGCATGCCAAATGGTCTGCCCGTGCAGGCCGATGCCGGCGACCTGTGCCGGAGTCATCTGGCTTTTCTTTAACAGCGTATGGACAGCGCCGGCGTATTCGTCGGCCAATTGCGCATCGACAGCCAAAACGGTGTGCAACGGCGCTTCACCGTTCAGTGCGCGCAGCTGCTGAGTTAGTGCTTTGGGAAAGTGTTGATGGTGATGCGCTTGGCAGTGCGATTGTCCGGCTGAATCAAATTCAACGATGACAGCATCAATTCCATCAAGGCTGGTGCCTGACATTAAACCGATGACATGCATCGGAGCGGGCATAGAAATCAGTCGCCAGCCTGCGCGAGGCGGGTGTTGCTGAGGGCATCCAGTCGCGCCAGAATATCAGCGGTGCTGCGCTCGAAGTCGACCCGATACCGCTCAGCAATCGGCTCGGCATCCGGTAAGTCCACCGTGCGTGGGTTGCGATGAACACCATCGACCCGGAACTCATAATGCAGATGGGGCCCGGTCGATAATCCGGTGCTGCCGACATACCCGATGATCTCGCCCTGGCGGACCCGGTCACCGACATTGTGTCCGTTGGCAAAGCCGCGCATGTGCGCATACAGCGTGGTGTAGCGCGTACCGTGTTGCAGGACGACCGTGTTGCCATAGCCCCCTTTCCAGCCGCGTTCAATGATTTTGCCGTCACCGGCTGCTTTGATCGGGGTGCCCGGTGGGGCTGCGTAGTCGGTGCCACGATGGGGCCGTTTGGTGCCATGCACCGGATGCACACGATTGGGGTTGAAGTCGGAGCTAACGCGTGTGAAATCAGTAGGGGTGCGCAGGAATGCTTTGCGCATACTGCGGCCATCGGGGGTGAAGTAGTTGCTCTCCCCTTCGGCAGTCTCAAAGCGAAGGGCGCGGAAGCGCTCGCCCCGGTTGATGAACTCAGCCGCTAGGATGTTGCCGTTACGCACTTTTTCACCGTCGCGATACAGCTCTTCATAAATCACAACAAATCGGTCATTGCGGCGAATATCCAAAGCGAAATCGATATCCCAGCCAAAAATGCCGGCAAGCTCCATGACCAGCCGGTCATCAAGACCGGCATCGATGGCCGCGTTATAGAGCGAGCTCGAGATTTGGCCTTCGGCCTCGGCCACTCGTCGCTCAAGCGGGACGGTCACAATGTCGCTGCGATATCCCTGCTCACCCTCGCGGGCAACGTGCAGCGTCCGCGTTTCATCCAGCTCGTAGCGTAAGCCCTCAAGCTGGCCGGACTCGGTCATTAGCAGGTGCAGCTGATCGCCAGGGAAGATTCGGGTGAGTTGGCTGGTGCGCTCGTCAGTGGTGACGATGTTGTGGACATCCCGCGCGGATAATCCGGCGCGATTGAACACGGCCGCCAGATTATCGCCGCTGCGCACCGTCTCAATTTGCCATTCGGCAATCGGCGCAACGGGCTCAGCAACCGCGGGCGTCGGTGCGGCGCGCTCGCGCAGAGCGTTGGCATCAATCTGATGTGCTGTTTGATCTGCCGGGCGGCTATCCGCCGGGACCCCTTTGGGTGTTGGTAACGCTAGGCTGACTGGGGCGTCCGCTGGTCCAGCATCGATAGTGGCATCCGAGGGTGGCCAAGCAAGGCCGACGACAATCAGGCCGAACCCAACAGCTAAGAGGCTGTTTCGTGCCGTTCGCCGATTCGAAAAAAACCGGCTAAACCGCGGTTTTGCGTGGTGGAGTTCAACCGTTTTACTCATGCGCACGAACGATAGCGGGGTCCTCGACCAGGGTCAATGCGTGTTTGCGCGCGGGAAGTCCCACTAATGGGTTAGAATTTTGCGCTTGCATCAACCTTGCCTGCGATAGGAGAGCGGCATGAACAGTGTGGACTCGGCGCTAGAGGAATTGCGCCGTGGGGCAGATGAGATCATCCAGGAAGCCGAGCTGCGCGAGCGTCTGGCCAGCGGCCGGCCGTTGCGAATTAAGGCGGGCTTTGATCCTACTGCACCGGATCTGCATTTGGGTCATACCGTTTTAATCAACAAGCTGCGTCAGTTTCAGGAGCTGGGCCACCAGGTTGTCTTTTTGATCGGTGATTTCACGGGGATGATCGGTGACCCGACCGGTCGGAATAAAACCCGCCAGCCACTGACGCCGGAAGATGTCGCGCGCAATGCCGAGACCTATCGCGAGCAGATTTTCCGTATTCTGGATCCCGACCGCACAGAGGTAGCGTTTAACTCCACTTGGATGGGGCAGATGAGTGCCACTGACCTGATTCAGTTGGCCTCACGCTACACCGTCGCCCGAATGCTTGAGCGAGACGACTTTCAAAAGCGCTACCGCGGTAATCAATCAATCGCCATTCATGAGTTCCTCTACCCATTGGTGCAGGGATATGACTCGGTCGCTTTGCGAGCCGATGTTGAGTTGGGCGGCACGGATCAGAAGTTCAATTTGCTGGTGGGGCGCGAGCTGCAGCGCGAATATGGTCAGCCGCCGCAAGTGATTCTGACCACTCCGGTGCTCGAGGGGTTGGATGGCGTCCAAAAGATGTCCAAATCGCTCGGTAACTATGTGGGGATTCGTGAACCGGCAGATGCCATGTTTGGCAAGCTCATGTCCATCTCGGATGATTTGATGTGGCGGTATTTTGAGTTACTCAGTTTTCGCCCTGTCAGCGAGATTAAAGCACTCTTTAAAGAGGTGGATGACGGACGTAACCCGCGCGATGTCAAATTTGAGCTCGCCATGGAGATGGTCACCCGATTCCACGATCAACAGGCGGCGGCCGCAGCCCGCGATGAGTTTATTGCCCGATTCCAGCGCGGCGCCATGCCCAGCGAAATGCCGGAGCATGCTATAGCTGTGGATGACGCTAATGGTCTGGCTCTGGTGCCGTTACTCAAAGAAATTGCCTTGGTGCCCAGCACTTCCGAGGCCCTGCGTATGCTCAAGCAACAGGCCGTGCGTGTAGATGGCGAGCGCGTGGAAGACCGGGAGCTGATACTGCCTGTCGGCGGGGAGTATGTGCTGCAGGTGGGCAAGCGCCGGTTTGCTCGAGTGCGGCTTGAAAAAAAAACATGACAGAACGTTGACAGTCCATCCGGATGCTGTAGACTTCTTCGTCTCGCTTCGGCGGGGTCACCTTTCAGCCTAAATGGCTAAGTTGACCGGGCCACGCAAATTCAATTGAATGCGCGGTCCGCGGGGAGGTTTCCTCCTCTGTCAGGCTTCGAAAAATTCGGGCTTGACTCAAGGCTGCACAGCTATACAATGCGCAGCCCTGCCGGCCGAAAGGTCAGGCGCTCTTTAACAAGATGGACCAGACAACTTGTGTGGGTGCTCGTGTCGGAATTCCTGTTGATACAGAAATATCGACTCTGAGTGCTCAAAAATTGAGTACGCCATGTGTCGAGCTAAGATTTGTCGGCTTAACCGACTAAACTCTTGAAACTGAAGAGTTTGATCCTGGCTCAGATTGAACGCTGGCGGCATGCCTAACACATGCAAGTCGAGCGGCAGCAGGTCCTTCGGGATGCTGGCGAGCGGCGGACGGGTGAGTAACAC
>CBFIIM010000034.1:0-13904 GCA_965662395.1 Spiribacter sp.
ATGAAATGGGTTTGATGCTGTTGGTGTTAATGCCCATCCCCTATGTCGATGCCAGCCATAGCACTGGGTTTCGCAGCAAATTCCAGCGCATGCTGGTGGCCAGTGCCGGCATGATCACCGAACTTGGGCTAGCAAGCTTGGCTCTGATGCTGTGGTTAGAGGCAGATCCCGGTCTTTTCAGGGTATTTTTACAGGAGATCGTGCTTGTCGCTGGTGCCAGCGCGCTTTTATTTAACCTCAATCCGCTGCTGCGCCTAGATGGTTACTACATTCTGTCTGACTGGCTGGAAATCCCCAATTTAGGACAGCGGGCCAATCAGTATTTTGGCTATACGATTAAACGCTATGTCCTGCGCGTGCGCCGGCATTTGGCCGTGCCTTCGCTAGCCCGCGGTGAGGCCCCGTGGCTATGGGGTTATGCCGTGCTGTCATTTCTTTATCGCATGTTTTTAGCTGCGGTGATTACGCTGTTTGTCGCCGGTGAGCTTTTTTTTGTCGGGGTGATTTTGGCGGCCTGGGCCATTTACATGATGATCCTGCTGCCGATTGCCAAAACCGCACATGCCGCCTGGCATGATCCCGCGATCAGCCCCAAGCGGCCGCGGTTGGTGGCAGTGACCGCAACGGTGGTGGCCGGTGTTTTGGCGTTGCTTTTCCTGGCCCCAGTGCCTTCGGCGACCCGAGTGGATGGCGTGGTGGGGGTGCCCGAGGGGGCAGAGGTGAGCGCGCCGCTGGGCTGTTTTGGCACCGAGGTGCTCGCTGGCCCTGGTGCCGTGGTGGCCGGTATGCCATTGCTGCGCTGCGAGGATCCGCTGTTAGCCGGGGAGCTGAAAGGCCTTCGCGCGCAACGTGATCAATATCAGGCGGATCTGGCCGATAAGTTGGGGCAAGACACGGTGCTGGCGCAGAACATCCGCCAGGAGCTGGCCTATATCGAGTCGGCGATTGTGGATTTGGAGCGGCGCCTGCAAGACTTTGTGGTGCTCAGTCCAGCCTCCGGGCGGTTTGTGCCCAATACCCGGGTGGATTTTATCGGCCGGTATTTTGCCCGTGGTGAGACACTGGGATACGTCATTGATGATCGGCGCATGACTGTGCTGACCGCCGTCCCCCAGCGTCACGCCGCGCGGGGATCGGCCGCTCGGCAGTCGGGGGCGGTCCGTTTGGCCGATGCACCCCATCATGATCCCCTGATGCAGGTGGTACGCGAGATTCCAGCGGCAACGCGCGCGCTGCCATGCTTGGTTTTGTCGCTTGAGGGGGGTGGGGATATTGGCCTTGACCCGCAGTCACGCCAGCAGTCCATGCCGCTCTCCCTAGAGCCGGTGTTTTTGTTGGAATTGGCCCCAGTGGATCAGGCCTTTTCAGCGGATGCGATCGGCCAGCGTGCCCATGTGCGCATTGGCCACTCCCCCGAGCCGCTTGGCATTCAGACCTATCGGGTGATCCGCGATATTTTCCTTGAGCGGTTCATGATCTGATGGCCTCGGTGGTGCTTCGCAGCAGTCGGTATCCGCAGCGCCTGGAATGGCAGGAGCGGCCCTGGCTTGATCGGCTTTGGGATGTGATGGCCACACGGGTGCATCGCCGACTTGCCGCTGCCCGCTGGCGGCAGCATCGTGTTGTTGCCCGCGTTCTCGGCGCGCAGTCCCGACTGGAGTCATTGGATGAGTCGGCCTATCGCTCGGCATTGCAGGCGCTGCGCCTGGCACTGCGCCGCAGCGGGGTGACCGATCGGCATCTGGCTGAGTGCTTTGCCCATATTCGGCTTCAGGCCCAGCGCACGTTGGGCATCTCACACTATCCGGTGCAGATTCGGGGCGGCTATCTCATGGCCCGTGGGCTGCTGGTGGAAATGGATACCGGTGAGGGTAAGACACTGACCGCAACCCTGCCCGCGGCCGCGATGGCGCTCGCTGGATATCGGGTGCAAGTGATTACTGTGAATGACTACTTAGCCGCCAGAGACGCCGAGCAGCTGGGGCAGATCTATGAACGCCTTGGGCTGCGCTGTGCCGTGGTGCGTGAGGATGATGACGAACCGGCCCACCACCAAGGCTTTGCCGCGGATATCTGCTATTGCACGGGTAAAACACTAGCGTTTGATTATTTGCGCGACCGCATGGCGCTCGGTGATCGCCTAGGTGCGCTATCCATGGATCTGGATGGCTATACCGGGCGCTGGCAGCGGAATATTCGCCTGCCCGGGTTGCAGTTTGCCCTGATTGATGAGGCTGACAGCATTCTAATTGATGAGGCGCGCACACCACTGATTATTGCCGCGGCTGGCGGTGAGACCGATACCGACTTCCATGCTCGGGCCATTGAGTTAGCGCGTGCGCTGCTTGAGGGGGAGGATTTTGTTGAGGCCGGTGAGCAGCAGGGCTATGACCTGACCGAGCAGGGACGACGCCGCCTAGCCGGTTGGTGTGAGGGCGCCGCGGGTGCATGGGGGCATCAAACGCAAGAATATGCGGTCTGCCGGGCGTTGTTGGCGCTGTATGGATTTCGTCGTGATGTGCACTACATCGTCGATGAGGATGCGGTGGTCATTGTCGATGAGCAGACCGGGCGGGTGATGCCTGATCGCAGCTGGGAGGCGGGAATGCACCAGCTGATTGAAATCAAAGAGGGGGTGCCAGTTACTGCTGGGCGTCAGACATTGGCACGCATTAGTTATCAGCTATTTTTTCAACGCTTTTTGCACTTAGCGGGGATGTCCGGGACGGCGCGTGAGGTCGCGCGTGAGCTCATCGGCCACTACGGCCTGCCCGTGGTTCGTGTGCCGCCCCATCGTCGCTCGCAACGGGTTTTTCAGGGGCGCGTGGTCTATCCCGGACAGGTACAGAAGTGGGAGGCTGTGGCTAGTCGCTGCCAAGCATTGTTCGAGCAGGGCCGGGCAGTTCTGGTGGGCACCCGCAGTATTGAATCGGCCGAGGCGCTGGCGGAGTGCATGAGTGAGCGAGACATTCCTTTTCAGCTGCTGCATGCCCGACAGGATGCCGAGGAGGCGGCGGTGATTGCGCGCGCAGGCCAACCCGGGCAGATCACCATTGCCACCAATATGGCCGGCCGCGGCACCGATATTGCGCTGCATCCGGAGGTCCGCCAGCGCGGAGGGCTGCATGTGATTCTGACCGAGGGCCATGAAAGTCGTCGGATTGACCGACAGCTGATCGGGCGTTGCGCGCGTCAGGGGGAGCCCGGGAGTTACCAGATTATGCTCTCCTTAGAGGATGATTTGATTGCAGGCTCAGCGCCGGCGCAGTGGATTGCTGCACGCGCGCGCAAGGGCCAACTGTCCGGCTTTTGGCAGCTGCTCGGTTATGCCTGGTATCGCTTCGCCCAGGCGGCTTTGGAGCGTCGACATCGACGAGTGCGGGCACAATTGCTAAGAACCGAGTATCGTTTGCGCCGCTCGCTGTCATTTACCGGGCGCATGGAGTAGAGCATGCCGTTAATCCTGTTGTTTTTAATGCTGTTGCCGATGGGGGCCGCCGCCCAGGTCAATAGCTGCATTCTTGAGCCCTCTAGCGATGTTGAGCTGGGCACACCCGCTGAAGGGGTGTTGGTCGAGGTGGCCGTTGATCGCTCGGATACGGTGTCCCGCGGTGATCTGCTGGCGCGCCTGAATGATGGGATTGAGCGGGCTGCCATTCGTGTCCAGGAGACTCGAGTCGCCTTTAATCGGCGCCATTTGGAGCGGACCGAGGAGTTGGGCGCCCAGCGAATGATGTCGGATCAGGAGATTGATGAAATCCGCACCGACTATGTCCTGGCGCAGGGCGAGCTGGAGCGGGCGCGGGAGGAGCTGCGCTTGCGTGAGATTCGCAGCCCCATCGATGGGGTGGTGGTTGAGCGGCTTTTTGGCGAGGGTGATCTGGTGGCGGCCGAGCCGATTTTTCGGCTAATGGCACTCGATCCACTGCATGTGGAGGTGGTGCTTCCGGTGAGTTATTTCGGCACACTAGAGATTGGCGCTGAAAAAATTATGTGGTTGCCCGAGATCGATCGCACGGCTACAGCGCGCATCGTCAACATTGATCGGGTGATCGACCCGCGTAGCGGGACCTTTAGGGTCAGGCTTGAGATGCCTAACCCACAATTTGAAATCCCCTCAGGGCTTCGGTGTGAATTTCTGGAGGGGGAACTGAATAGCATGGAGATGAATGGATAATGGCTGAACTACTTTTCTACAGCGAGCCGGTGGCACTGAACCGTGAAAGTCACCGCGGCATGAAGGTCAACCCGCCAAAAGATTTTGGCTTTACCCGCGAGACCAATTCCGTTGTTTTGGCCGGTATCGAATTTGCCGAGGCCTCGCGTCACTACCCAATCGTGTTCACCCGCAATGCCGATCAGATCATTCCGGTGGCAGTACTGGGTATGCGTGATCAGGAGAATCTTTTTGTCGATGCCGAAGGGCAGTGGAAAGCCGGATATATCCCTGCATTCGTGCGTCGCTACCCGTTTGTCTTGGCCAACCGCCCTGATGATCAGGATCAGTTTTTGGTCTGTATCGATCAGTCGACGCTAAATGAGGACGAGGGCAATGCCCTGTTCGATGACGAGGGCCAGGAGACGGAATATCTGCAGAATGCCACGCGTTTTATGCGCGAGTATCATCAGCGGTTTTTGCAGACGCTTGAGTTTGGCAAAAAGCTTGATGAGCTGGGTTTGCTGACCGAGATGAATGCCCGGGTCACGCGTCAAGATGAGTCAGCCGTTGTCTTGGGGCAGTTTCTCAGCGTTAATGAACAGGCCCTGATGCAGCTGACCACCGCCCATGTTGATGAGCTGTTCCGCGCCGGTTATATGGGCTGGATCTATGCCCATTTGATCTCCATGGGGCTCTTCCCAGAGCTTGCTCGCCGCATGGGCGAGCTGGAGGCCGCGGCCTAAAGGCATCCCATCAGGGCGGCACCGATGGGTGTCGCCTTGACGTGCGCGCTTTGCCTGCCTATTATCCGCAGCGTCATCTAGACAGCGTCCCCATCGTCTAGCCGGCCTAGGACACCACCCTTTCAAGGTGGCGACACGGGTTCGAATCCCGTTGGGGACGCCATTTCTCTCTTCTGCTCTACACCCCCGGTAGTCCCGCCAGCGCCATCGACTGCTCGGCATCACTGGCCTGATCGTCGGTGAGCTTGCCGGCCAGATAGTCGGTATAGGCCTGCATATCAAAGTGGCCGTGGCCGCAGAGGTTAAACAGTAGCGCCTTGGACTGCCCGGATTCGCGACAGGCAATGGCCTCATCAATCGTGGCCTTGACCGCGTGGTTGGCCTCTGGCGCCGGGATGATGCCCTCGGCCCGGGCAAACTCAAGCCCTGCGGCAAAACACTCTAACTGCCCGTAGGCCCGTGGTTTGATATAGCCCAGCTCGGTCAGGTGGCTGATCTGCGGCGCCATGCCGTGGTAGCGGAGCCCGCCGGCATGAAAGCCCGGCGGCACAAAACCCGAACCCAGGGTGTGCATTTTAGTCAGCGGTGTCAGATGCCCGGTATCGCCCCAGTCATAGGCGAATTTGCCTTTGGTGAGTGTTGGACAGGAGGCCGGCTCAACAGCAATAAACTCAGTCTCCGGTCCGCCACGAAGCCGGGCGCCAAGAAATGGGAAAGCAATACCGGCAAAGTTGGACCCACCGCCGGTGCAGCCGATCACCTTATCCGGATAATCATCCACCATCTCGAGCTGGCGCATGGCTTCAATCCCAGACACGGTCTGGTGCAGCAACACGTGATTGAGCACACTGCCAAGGGCATATTTGGTGTCATCTCGCTGGGCGGCCAGCTCTACCGCTTCACTGATGGCAATTCCCAAGCTGCCGGTGGAGTCTGGATGCTCGGCAAGTACGGCACGCCCGGCGGCCGTGGTGTTGCTAGGGCTTGCGATACAGGTGGCACCAAAGCTTTCCATAAACGCCCGGCGATAGGGCTTTTGATTAAAGCTGACCTTAACCATGAAGACTTCAATATCCAGCCCAAACATGGCGCCTGCCAGCGATAGCGATGAGCCCCATTGCCCGGCACCGGTTTCGGTGGTGATGCGTTTGACGCCTTCGGCTTTGTTGTAGAAGGCCTGCGGTATAGCCGTATTGGGCTTGTGGCTGCCGGCTGGACTGATGCCCTCGTATTTGTAGTAAATACGTGCAGGGGTATTGAGCGCTTTTTCAAGCCGCCGCGCGCGGTACAGCGGTGATGGCCGCCACTGCCGATAGACATCGCGCACGGGCTCGGGGATTTCGATCTCACGCTCGGTGCTCATTTCCTGCTCAATCACCGCCATGGGGAACAGCGGAGCCAGATCATCCGGGCCCACCGGCTCAAAAGTGACCGGGTGCAGAACCGGTGCCATGGGCGAGGGGAGATCGGCGTTGATGTTGTACCAATGCCGTGGGATGTCGGTTTCAGGCAGGACAGTCTTGACAGTATCGCTCATGCAGTGACGCCTTCTGTGCTCATTGGTTTGGAATGTCTAAAAGATACCATTACTTCAGTGGCTGACCAGTGCCCGGGCCAGGGTGTTGTGGTGGGCGACCATAGCCGGCAGATCATGGCCGAGCAGCTCGCCGTGCTGAACCCGTGTATGGCCGCCAATGACCACCAAATCGGCACGTGGCGGCGGGCAAAAGGCCAGGGCTGCGAGTGGGTCATGCACCGCGCCACCGGCCATCTCCAGCGCATCCAGGCGAAAGCCGGCAATGTCGGCGCACATCCCAGGCGCCAGCTCGCCGATGTCTTTGCGCCCCAGCACCGCTGCGCCACCGCGGGTAGCCATGGCAAGGGCCTGTTGAGCGCTCATGGCCGCGGCACCCTGATTAACCCGCTGCAGCAGCATGGCTTGGCGGGTTTCCGCCAGTAGGTTGCCTGCGTCATTTGAGGCGGCGCCATCCACGCCGATGCCCACCGGCACACCGCGGGATAGCATGGCGGTAATCGGTGCAATGCCATTGCCTAGGCGCATGTTGGAGCAGGGGCAATGGGCAACGCCGGCGCCACTCATGCCAAGGCGCACAATCTCAGGTGCCGACAGGGTGATCATATGGGCAAACCAGGCGTCCTCAGCCAGCCAGCCCAGTGATTCAATATGACTGAGTGGCGTTTGGCCCAGATTCTCAAGACACCAGGCATGCTCATCATGGCCTTCGGCCAAATGGGTGTGCAATCGCACCCCGTGGCGTCGCGCTAGATCAGCGGTTTGCCGCATAAAATCCTCGCTCACCGAGTAGGGCGAGCAGGGGGCGAGGATTACTTGTAAAAAGCTGCCGGGGGATGGGTCATGATAGCGGGTAATGACCCGTTCACAGTCGACCAAGACGGCCGCTTCGTCTTCAGCGACGGCATCCGGGGTCAGGCCGCCCGCCGATTCACCAATGGTCACCGAGCCTCTGGCGACATGAAAGCGCATACCCATCGGCTGCATGGCCTCGACCTGATCATCCAGGGTGCAACCATTGGGCCAGAGGTAATTGTGATCGACCGTTGTGGTGCAGCCACTGAGCAGCAGTTCAGCGGCCCGAATTTGTGTGGCGCTGCGCAGGTCCTCCGGTGTTGCCCGTGACCACAACGGGTTATGTACCTGCAACCAGTCCATTAACCCGACGTTCTGCCCGGCGGGTAGGGCCCGTGTGAGGCACTCAAGAAAATGATCATGCGTGTTGATTAGCCCCGGGATTAGCACCAGTCCCGTGGCATCGATGCACTCCATCCCCTCGGTGCTGACCTGCGTAGCGGGTCCCATCTCGGCAATGAATCCATCACGGATGATCAGACTGGCATTGGCCAGCGGTGCGGCATCACTACCTGGGTTGATGATCCAGTCTGCATTGACGATGGCGGTGTCGGTCATGCCCTGTCTCCTGTCTGATGACTTGAAGAATACGCCGATCGCCTCCATCTCGCTTGCATAGGCGTCGGGATTTCCCGCATGCATGGAGGATTCGATGACAAACGACGATATGACAATCGAGCACGAGACCAATGAGCCAGGCGTTGATCCATCGCGCAGCCTGGTCATCCCTAAGTTGCCGGATGATGCGCTCATCCTGCTGCCGGTCCGCAACATGGTGCTCTTCCCCAATATGCTGGTGCCTGTGGGGGTTGGGCGGCCTAAGTCCATTATGGCGGCTCGTCAGGCCGTGCAGTACGACCAACGCATTGGCGTGCTGCTGCAAAAGGACGCCAGTGCAGAAGACCCCGGCGCTGATGATCTGCATACCATGGGTTCAGTGGCCAATGTGATGCGCTTTGTTCAGGGTCGTGAGGGGCATCATCAACTGATACTGCAGGGCGAGGAGCGCTTTCGGGTCATTGAGTTCCTTGAGGGCTATCCCTTTTTGGTGGGCCGGGTTGAGCGTATCGAGGAGCATCAGCCCGAGGGACCAGAGGTTGAGGCAAGCATGCTGGCTCTTCGCGAAAAGGCGCTGGAGGCACTTGAGTTGTTGCCGCAGGCCCCGCAGGAAATCGCCGGAGTGATCGCCAGTATTGACGAGCCAGGTGCGCTGGCCGATTCGGTCGCCGGTTATTTGGATCTAAAGAGTGAAGAGCGGCAGGAGTTGCTCGAGATACTGGATATCCAGGCGCGGCTTGAGCGGGTGTTGTCGTTGGTGGACTATCGCGTCGAGGTGCTCAAGCTCTCGCAAAAGATCTCCGCCCGTACCCACGAGACGATGTCCGAGCGCCAGCGTGAGGTGTTGCTGCGCGAGCAGTTGCGCTCCATTCAAGAAGAGTTGGGTGAGAGTGATGACAAGGGCGAGGAAATTCGCGAGCTAGAGTCGCGAATTGAAGCCGCGCAAATGCCTGAAGAAGTCGATAAGCAGGCGCGCAAAGAGCTGCGGCGGCTAGAGCGTATGCCCGAGGCTGCGGGTGAGTACAGCATGCTGCGCACTTACCTTGATTGGCTGCTGGAGCTGCCCTGGAGTACCGAGCGCACCGAAGATATCGATATCGAGCGTGCTCGAGAGATTCTCGATGCCGATCACTACGGACTTGAGCCGGTGAAACGCCGCATCCTCGAGCATTTAGCCGTGCGCAAGCTAAACCCCGAGGGCCGCAGCCCGATTATTTGCTTTGTCGGTCCTCCCGGTGTGGGTAAGACCTCGCTGGGTCAGAGTATTGCCCGCGCCACCGGGCGAGACTTTATGCGGGCAAGCTTAGGCGGTGTGCATGATGAGGCGGAGATTCGCGGCCATCGTCGGACCTATTTGGGCGCCCTGCCGGGCAAGATTATTCAGAGCATTCACAAGGCGGGTTCTCGTAACCCGGTATTAATGCTCGATGAGATGGACAAGCTCGGCGGCGGTATTCACGGCGATCCATCGGCGGCGTTGCTTGAGGTGTTGGATCCGGCTCAAAACGGCACTTTCCAAGATAACTATTTGGGTGTGCCGTTTGATTTAAGCGGGGTTTTCTTTATTGCCACGGCCAATGTGCCCGATCAGATTCCGGGCCCGCTGCGCGATCGTATGGAGATGATTGAGATTCCTGGTTACACGCAGGAAGAGAAAGTGGAGATCGCCAAGCGCTATCTGCTGGATCGTCAGCGCAAAAACACGGGGTTGAGCGCCGATCAGTTAGCGATGACCGATGCCGCGCTCAGTCGCCTGGTGGCGGAGTACACGCGTGAGGCCGGTTGTCGGCAGCTTGAGCGTGAGCTGGGCGCGGTGGCCCGTCATGTGGCCGTGCAGGTGGCCGAGGGCCGGGTCCAGCAAAGCTGTATTGATGCCGATGACCTGCCCGATATTTTGGGGGCGCCTAAGTTTGAAAGCGAGGTGGCCATGCGGACCAGCGTGCCGGGCGTGGCCACGGGCCTGGCCTGGACGCCGGTGGGTGGCGATATTTTGTTTATCGAGGCCAATCGCTCACGGGGCAGCGGCCGGCTGGTGCTCACCGGTCAGCTTGGCGATGTTATGAAAGAAAGTGCGCAGACAGCACTGAGCCTGATCAAGGCCCGCGCCGATGAGCTAGGCATCGATTTGGAGTCTCTGCAGCAGGATGACATTCATGTGCACGTACCTGCCGGTGCGATCCCCAAGGATGGGCCCAGTGCAGGTGTTGCCATGTACAACGCCCTGGTGTCATTGCTGACCAATCGCTGCGTGCGTGAGGATGTGGCCATGACCGGGGAGGTGACGCTGCGTGGATTGGTGCTGCCGGTGGGTGGGATTAAGGAGAAGGTTTTGGCGGCCCGCCGTGCTGGCATCCACACCGTGCTGCTGCCCAGTCGCAACCGCAAGGATTTTGAGGATATCCCTGAGTCGGCCCGTGCCGATATGCAGTTCCACTGGATCGAGCATGTGGAGGAGGCAAGTGCCATCGCACTGCGGGGGCTGGGAGCGTCAGCTCCAGAGAGCTTAGTCAGTAGTGCTGGTTGACGAGGGGCAAAAATTCTTGGTTTCTCGCTGCCCCCGACCCCACGGCTGTGGCACCATCGGGGGCATAGCATAAGGAGAGGCCATGAAGCCTTCGGATATTCTCATTGTCGGCGGCGGTATGGTAGGCGCGGCACTGGCGGTCGATCTTGGCCGCCGCGGCATACCCGTGCGCGTACTCGAGGCCCATCCACCCAGCTGGCCCGAGGCTTCCGAGCCACCACGGCTGCGGGTCTCGGCACTGAACCGCCGATCAATTGCCTATCTAGAAGAAATTGGCGCTTGGCCGCTGTTGGATCAAACGCGCATTGCTGATTTTAATCAGGTAATGACCTGGGATATCTCCGGAGACGGCCGGCTGTCGTTTACCGCCGATGAACTCGGTTTGGATCGGCTGGGGGTGTTTGTTGAAAACCAGCATCTGCAGGCGGCGCTGTTAAAAGCGGCCGCGGGGCTTGATCCCGTGCAATTGGATGCTCCGGCGCCCGAGCTTGAAATTGCACCGGGTGCTGATGGCCCGCGCCTGACGTTGGCCGGGGAAGGTGTCCTTGAGCCAGAACTGATCGTCGCAGCTGATGGGGCCATGTCACCGCTGCGTGAGGCTGCCGGTATTGGTGTCTGGGAAGGGGATTATCAACAGCATGCTGTGGTGGCCAGCGTCATGCCGCGGCCGGCTGCACAGGCGACCACCTGGCAGCGATTCACCCCCGAAGGCCCGCAGGCATTGCTACCGCTCGCCGGTGGAGCGGCATCGCTAGTCTGGTACGTGAAGCCTGAAAAAGCGCAAGCACTATTGGCGCTGGATGAAAAAGCCTTTATCCACGCGGTGGAAGATGCTTTTCCAAGCGATCTGGGGTTAATCGATACCCTTTATGGCCGTGGTAGCTTTCCCATCAGACGCCGTCATGCGCGATCCTATTGGAAGGGCAATCTGGTGCTGGTGGGCGATTCAGCACATGCCATTCATCCGCTGGCGGGCCAAGGCGTTAACTTAGGCCTGCGCGATGCCAAGGATCTTGCTGCGCGCATTGCCGCGGCCCACCGGGTAGCGCTGCCGCCGGCGCATCCGCCGTTGCTGGCCGCCTATGAGCGTGCGCGGCGGCCGGATAACCAGCTAATGCAATCCACCATGAGCCTGTTCCACTGGGGATTTACCGCTCCGTTGGGGCCGCTGGCACCGGTACGCAGCTTAGGGTTGCGGCTTGCCGGCCATGGCGGCTGGGCCAAACGCCGGGTACTGCGCTATGCCCTGGAAGGGCGCTAGAGCACCACTCGGGTGGCCAATTCGGCAGCGAGTGCACAGCCAGCTACCACCCAATAGGCGGGGGCGCGCAGAGCAAACAGTGCAGCCAAAGCGGTGATCAAGATCAGCCCATCGGTTAGCCCGCGCACGCCACTACTGAGCAATGGATCCCATAGCACCGCGGCCAGCAACCCCACCACAGCGGCATTAATACCAAGCAGCGCTTTGCGGACTGGCGCGTAGCGCGACAGCGTGCTCCAAAAGGGTAAGACTGCAGTGACAAGCAGCAGTCCGGGGGCAAAGATCATGATCACAGCGATCAGCCCGCCGATCACAGCATGGGTGGGATGAATCTGTGTGCCCAAATAGCCGGCAAACGAGAAGATGGGCCCCGGTATGGCCTGTGCTGCCCCATAGCCGGCGAGAAATCGATCGCTGTCAATCAGCCCAGGGGTCACCAAACCGGTTTCAAGCAGCGGCAATACAACATGCCCACCGCCGAACACCAAAGCGCCACTGCGGTATAGCACGCTCCAAAGCGGTGATATCACGGGGTTAGGCAGGCTCAGGGCCAGCAGCGCCGCGGCAAAAAGAATCAGCGCAATCACACCAGTGCGCCGGCTGATGGGTACCGTCATGGTTGCCGGATTGACCGCGGCCGGCGCGGTTAAAAAAAGCCCCGCAAAGACGGCCCCCAGTGCGATCATGGCCAGCTGCCCCAGTACCCCGGGAATCAGGCTGGCGCCCACCGCGGCAATGCCGGCAAGGATCAGTCGCGGGGCATCCGGGCAGAGTTGTCGGGCCATGCCGTAAAGTGCATGGGCAACGATGGCGACCGCCGCCAGCTTTAAACCCTGCAGCCAGCCGCTGGTGGCAAAATCACCCAGTCCTAACACCCCAAGGCCCAGTGCAATCATGATCAGCGCGGATGGCAGCGTGAATCCCACCCAGGCCGCGAGTCCCCCGATCAGTCCCCCGCGATGTATGCCGATGGCAAAGCCGGTCTGGCTGCTGGCAGGCCCTGGCAGCATTTGCGATAGCGCTACCAGTTGGGCGTATCCTTCATCGCCAAGCCATTGGCGCTGTTCAACAAACCAGCGTCGGTAAAAGCCCAAATGGGCTACCGGGCCGCCGAAAGCCACCAGCCCCAGGCGCAGAAATGTCCAAAAAATCTCGGCAGTGCGTGACATTTTTCTCCCCCAATCACATCTCGCCCGCGCGCCATCAAGCTGATAGCATCATACATGCGGTGGCGCTGGTCCCCCCGCGACGACAAACCGCAAACCCCGCCAGGCCCGGAAGGGAGCAACGGTAGCGGTGGACTCGGGCGCCGGGGTGTGGCTGGCGCCTCCGCCTTTCCTTATACTCACTCGTCATGACATATCAGGTGCTCGCCCGCAAATGGCGCCCGCGAAGTTTCGCGGAAATGGTTGGTCAGGCCCATGTGCTGCGCGCACTCAGTAATGGCCTGGCGAATGGACGTCTCCACCACGCTTATCTGTTTACCGGCACCCGCGGTGTCGGCAAGACAACGGTGGCGCGCATTCTGGCGAAGTGCCTGAATTGCGAGGCCAAGGGGATTACCGATACCCCGTGTGGGACCTGTGCAGCCTGCGCCGAAATTGATGCCGGTCGCTTTGTAGACCTGATTGAGGTGGACGCCGCCTCGCGCACCAAAGTCGAGGACACGCGTGATCTGCTCGATAACGTGCAGTACGCCCCGACCCGTGGGCGCTTTAAGATCTATTTGATCGACGAAGTGCACATGCTCTCGACGCACAGCTTTAATGCGCTGTTAAAAACGCTGGAAGAGCCGCCCGAGCACGTGAAGTTTTTGCTGGCCACCACCGATCCGCAAAAACTGCCGGTAACCGTGCTCTCGCGCTGTCTGCAATTTAACCTCAAACCGCTGTTACCCGAGATGATTGCCGGGCAGCTGATGCATATTGCCGATGCTGAGCAGATTGATGTCGAAAAGCCCGCGCTTGAGCAGCTGGCTCGCGCGGCTGATGGCAGTATGCGTGATGCCTTAAGTCTGATGGATCAGGCGCTGGCGTTTGGCAGCGGTGCGCTGCGAGAGGCCGAAGTGCACGACATGCTCGGCAGCCTCGAGCAGGGGTTTTTGTTTGAGCTGCTTGAGCATTTGGCCGACGGCGATGGGGCGGCAGTGCTGGCAACCATCGACCGAATGGCCGAGGCAACCCCGGATTTTGCCGAAGCGTTGGGCGAGCTAACGGCTATGCTGCATCGTATCGGGCTGGGGCAGGTGGTGCCGGGAGTGCTTGAGTCTG
>CBFIIM010000035.1:0-13877 GCA_965662395.1 Spiribacter sp.
TTGGCCCGTCTGATGACGAATCAAGGCCATGCAGTGCTGGCCATTGCGCGGCGCCAAGATCCGCTTGATCGATTGGCGCAAGCACACGCCGGCATTACACCGCTGGCTCTGGATGTCACTGATTCAAAGGCTGGGCCACAGATTATCGAGGCCTTGGACGGGCGAGAGGTCCGTTACTTGGTCCATAACGCCGGCGTTCTCACCCCGATTGGCCCGTTATTGGAACAGGATCCAGATGCTATCCGACAGGCATTAGCCATTAACCTTGAGGCACCCATTGCTATTACCCGTGCGCTGATCGGGCAAATGGCCGCTGATGCCCGAATCCTGCATATCTCATCAGGTGCAGCGCATAACGCCTATCCAGGCTGGGGCGCGTATTGCATGAGCAAGGCGGCGCTCTATATGGCCTACGAGATCCTGCGCGAGGAGTTACAAGGGCAGGCTGTTCATGTCGGAAGTTTGCGCCCGGGTGTGGTCGATACACCGATGCAAGCGCTCATTCGTGAGCAGTCGGCTGAAGATTTCCCGGCAGTCGAGCGATTCCGTGCCATGAAAGCCAGCGGTGGGCTGACCTCAGCTGAGGATGTGGCCCGGTTTATCGCCGCGGTACTGAGCGTGCCGGATGCCGGAGAGTTCAGTGCCCAAGAATGGGATATTCGAGTGCACTGGCAGGACGTTATGGAAGCTGAGTAGGTCGTTGGGTAGATCCTGGCGGCTAGAGGGCGATTTGCGGGGGAGTGACAGAATGGAAGCTTGCCGTTAAACGCCATAAAGTCTGAGTTCCATAATTTAACATAATATATATTATGCGAAGTAAAGCATATTCAATCGATCGCAGGTGCTACATCCCGGGTGGCTGATCGTGCTCCCCTCATGGATAATCAAACCCACTTTCTCCTATCGGTTTGATAAGGATACCGTGACAGACACACACCTAATTCGCCCGGTCACCGTCAACGGCACGACCTTCGTGCTGTTAGGCACCGCCCATGTCTCTCCACAGAGCGTTGCCGATGTCCGTCGGGAAATCGATGGCGGCGATTACGATGCCATTGCGGTGGAGCTTTGTGAGAGCCGGCATAAAAGCCTGACCGACGCCTCCTCGCTCGAGAAGATGGATCTTTTTGAGATCCTGCGCAGCGGTAAGGCCGGCATGGTGATGGCCAGTCTTGCGCTCGGCGCCTATCAGCAACGCTTGGCCCGACAGTTTGATATTCAGCCCGGTGCCGAACTTGAGGCGGCAGCGCGTGGCGCTAAACGTTTGAATAAGCCGCTTTGGCTGGTGGACCGGGAAATAGGCACCACACTCAAGCGCGTCTACCGCAGTATGCCTTGGTGGCAACGACCGTCGATCTTTACCGGATTACTCGGCAGCCTGTTGTCTCGCGATACGGTCAGTGCCGAAGACATTGAGCGGCTAAAACAAGGCGACATGCTCGAGGCCACGTTTAGCGAATTCGCGCAATCCTCATCGGCGCTGTATGAGCCGCTAATCAATGAGCGTGATCGTTACATGGCAGCACGACTGCTTGAGTTGGCCGAATCAGCGCCTGAGCGGCCTAAAAAGGTGCTGGTGGTTGTGGGGGCTGGTCACTTAAAAGGCCTTGAGTGGGTATTGGCCACCGGTATGGACAACCCAGCCGCGACGCGCTCGGAGCTTGATGAAATCCCTGCGCCGTCGCGTTGGCCCAAAGTCATCCCCTGGTTGGTAGTGGCGGTCATTCTGACTGGATTTGGTATCGGGTTTAGCCGCAGCCCTAACTTGGGCATGCAGCTGGTGCTCGACTGGGTGCTGATTAACGGCGGGCTTTGTGCCCTGGGTACGGCATTGGCCCGGGGTCATCCATTAACCATTGCCGGGTCATTTCTGGCCGCGCCGTTTACTTCCCTCAATCCGACCATTGGCGCGGGTTTTGTCGCCGCTGCGATCGAGCTTTTTGCCCGACGCCCGCAGGTGGCCGATTTTCGCGGGTTACGGGATGCAGTGGCCGATTGGCGTGGTTGGTGGAGCAATCGCGTGGCGCGAACATTTTTGGTCTTTTTGTTTGCGACTATCGGGTCTGCCGCGGGCACTTACCTGGCGGGTTTCCGTATCTTTGAGCAACTGGTTTAGCGCCCGGCGCCAACCCTAGCCAGCGGAAAGCAAGCAAAGAAATTATCCGCGCTTTGCTGGGCCACTGTGTTTGGCTCAAGCCCCTTTAACCCTGCAATGCAGTCAATGACCTCTAGCACCCATCCGGGGCGGTTTTCCTGGCCTCTATGCGGAACGGGTGCCAGATAGGGGCAGTCGGTTTCGACCAGTAGCCGATCCATGGGTAACTCCGCCACAGTGTTTCTCAATGCATCGGCATTGCGAAACGTCACGATGCCTGAGATGGATAGATAGAATCCCAAATCCAGAAAGCCTCTGGCGGCCTCGGCATTCTCCACAAAACAGTGGATGACACCGCCGACTTCATCGGCACGCTCTTCGGTTAGGATCTTTAACGTATCTGCGGGCGCCAAGCGGCTGTGGACAATGATGGGGCGGCCGGCAAGCCGAGCGGCCGCGATATGGCGTCGAAAACGCTCCTGCTGCGCGCTGTAGTCGGCATCGGGGCCTTTGCCATAGTCAAGCCCGGTCTCCCCAATGGCCACTACCGCTGGATGATCAGCAAGGGCGGCAATGGCGGCCGCACTAGGATCCTCCCCCTCCCCGCAGGGATGCACACCAACGGAGGTAAAGACATTAGGGTGGCGTTCACTAAAGGCAATCAAACGCGCATGGGCCTCAATACCCACGGCAACGTTTAAAAAATAATCCACCCCGGCCAGCTGCGCCTCAGCCAGGGCGTCATCGGCGCTCTCTGGTCGCTCTAACAGATCGAAATGGCAGTGTGAGTCAACAATCATCAGGGGCTCCAGAGCAGAAACGGGGCTTCAACGGATAGCTCTTTGGCAAGACCAGGGCTAGCACTTGCGTGCAGCCGGTAGAGCGCGCTCTCTCGTTGATGCAGTCGCTGGGGACTCAGGTCCGCGGCCAGCCGGGCAAACCCTTTGGTACAGAGCGCTCCGGTCATGGGAGTGACTTGGTGACGTCGCAATAGGCTGACCAATCGTTGCATCTGCTGAATGACTGCAAGCCCGCCCTGCTCCTGCCATTGGGCTGCTGCTTGAACCGGTGTCAGTGCTCCGGTGTGAACACCGGCGATACTTTCGGTCAATGCCTGCCAGTCATCCAGCCCCACCGCCTCAGCCAGCGCAAGGGCCTGCAATGGGGCACCACCACTGAGCGCTAACAGCAGCTCACCCGGCGGATGGTTGCTATCGTTACTGAGCGCGCCGTCCAGCCATTGCACTGCCGCCTCGGGCGCTGGAATGCCCAAACGATACTGCTGACAGCGGCTGCGGATTGTCGCGGGAAGCCGGGCGGGCGCATGTGTGACCAGAATCAGGGTCATGCCGGCTGAGGGCTCTTCCAGGGTTTTCAGCAGTGCATTGGCGGCGTTGCGATTCATCGCTTCAGCGGGTTGGATGATCGCCACACGGGCTCCTGAATACTGACTGGTGCGTTGACTGAATTCAGTGAGCACTCGAATCGGCTCAATTTTGAGAATTCCGCTGCCACCCTCTTCCGGTTCAATCACTAGATGATCAGGGTGGCTGCCAGCGGCCAATAATCGACAACCTCGGCAGGCTCCACAGGCCGATCCGGCCTCTGGTTGCTCACACAGTAGTCTGGAGGCCATGGCGTTAGCAAAGGCCTTTTTGCCGGTGCCGGCTGGTCCACTCAGTAGAATGGCATGACCCAGACGTCCTGTTTGTCGGCTTTTTTCAAAACGCTGCCAAGCATCCTGTTGCCAGGGCAATGGGGCTTTAATCATAAGCATCCAGACAGTGTCTAATGTCCTGCTCTACTTGCTCAATGGGTCGGCTGGCATCAATGCGCTTAACTCGCTCCGGATGCCGCTTGGCAATTTGTGCATAAGCGGCTCGAACCGCCTCAAAAAACCGAGCATGTTCGGATTCAAAACGATCGGGTTGGCTGCGCCCAGCCGCGCGCTCTAGTCCCAGTGTCACCGGCACATCCAGCCATAGCGTCAGCCCTGGCGTGATATCCGGATGCGCCCAAGCCGCAAGCGCTTCGATACGCTCAATGCCAAGGCCGCGCCCACCGCCTTGATAGGCGATGGAGGCATCGGTAAAGCGGTCGCAAACCACCCAAGCTCCTCGATCAAGTGCCGGGCGAATCACACGGGCTAAATGCTCAGCTCGAGCGGCAAACATTAAAAGCACCTCAGCCTCGGCGCTCATGCCATCACTGCGATGGCCCAGCAGCACGGATCGAAGCTCTTCGCCCAATGGCGTCCCGCCCGGTTCGCGCGTGCAAATCACCTGCTGATCGCGTGATTCGAGCCACTGCGCAATCGTATTGATGGCAGTGCTTTTTCCCGCGCCTTCAACGCCCTCGATGGTAATGAACCGCTTAGTCATCCCCCTACTCCTCTATCCCAAGCTGATAGCGCCTGACTGCGGCTCTGTGGTCATCATAGTTATCAGAGAACACATGACTGCCATCACCGCGGGAGACAAAGAATAAAGCACTGCCCTCAGCGGGGTTAACGGCGGCCCGAATCGAGGCGATACCTGGTAGTGCAATTGGTGTCGGCGGCAGGCCGTGCCGGGTGTAGGTGTTATAGGGGGTGTCGGTGCGCAGATGGATGCGTAGTAAATCCCCATCAAAGTCCTCGCCCAAACCATAAATCACCGTTGGGTCAGTTTGCAGGCGCATCCCTTGCTGCAGACGACGGGTAAAAACCCCAGCAATTTGACGGCGCTCTTCGGCACGCCCGGTTTCTTTCTCGATAATAGAGGCCAAAATCAGTGCCTCTTCTGGGCTTGCGAGCGGCAGGCCTTCGGTGCGCCCGGTCCAGGCCTGTGCCAGTGCTTGCTCAAGCGCACGGTTAGCACGGCGAAGGAGATCTACATCCGTGAGTCCGCGCGGGAAGTGGTAGGTCTCCGGCAGGAACTGCCCTTCCGGGTGGACGCCCTCGCGGCCGATCGCTGCCATGACTGCTTGGCCATCCATACTCGGCGTCAGTGTCTGTTTGATCAACGGGTTGGCGCGAATGGCTGTTAGTAGTTGGTCAAATCGCCAGCCTTCGATAATGGTGAACTCATACTGAATCACATCGCCTGCGGCCATTCGTCTGAGAAGTTCGGCCACGCTCTCACCGGGTGGTATCTGGTACTCACCAGCCTGCAATCGCCCGGCAATGCCTTTGTATCGAGCATAGAGTCCAAGCATACGGGGGTGGTTGTAGAGATTGCGCTCGGCAATCTGCTGTGCGATCCGAGTAAAACTGCTCCCCCGCTCGACTTCCATAATCACTGGATTCTGGCCGGTGCTGACCATGGGGGCTTGCTCGATCTGGCGAATCGTTTGCGTCAGTAAAATGAGGGTGCCGAGGGCAAAAAACAGCCCGATAATAGCGATCCAGTGCTTGGCGGTCATCGGTTAAGCACCTCAGGAATGAATGCCATGCGTGCCTGAGCAATTCGGGCCATCAGCGCATCTGCATACACCGGCCAGGCCCGTGCTTCGCCATCCAGACTGCGTACAGGCCAAAGACCGATTAGGCTGTTGGATAACATCAGCCCATCATCACGATTGAGCTGCGGCAGCGTCACTGCAGCACGCTCGACGCGTATCCCCAGCTGGACGGCTTGCTCGGCAATCCATTGTTGCATGATGCCATCTACGCCACAGTCGTCGGTCTGAGGCAGGATCAGAATCCTGTCTCGGGCAATCAGTAAATTGGCACTGGTGGCTTCAATTAATCGACCATCGCTTGAGCACATAATGCCCTCGGCGATTTCTGGGTCTTGCCATTCACTGCGGGCCAGCACCTGTTCGAGCCGATTTAAATGCTTGATGCCTGCAAGCTGTGGCTGAATGGCCAGCCGCGTTTGGCAGATACGCACAGCTACGCCATCTGCCCACCACTCCGCTGGTCTAGACGGGACTGGAGACCATTGCAGGATTCGGTTGGGGGTGGGTTGCGCGGGCGGCGCATATCCAGCGCCACCCTCACCGCGTGTCACGGTCATTCGCAGCACACCATGCGGTGACGGTGGGGAGAGGCTCTCCCAGTCCTCTTGCCAGCAGGCCCGATGCGGTGCGGGTATCCCCAAGCGCTGGCAGCCGGTTTCCAGACGGTTGAGATGCTCATCCCAAAGCTTAGGATGCGCATCGACGATGGCGAGTGTTTCAAAGACCCCGTCGCCGTACCGAAGTCCGCGGTCGGCGATCGAGATGTCCTCGGCGGGCTGGCCATTGACCCGGCACAGGGTCATGAACAATCAGCCCTCAAGCGCGCGGAAGATGACGGTGCCGTTGGTGCCACCAAAGCCAAACGAGTTGGATAATGCGCCCCGAATCGTTCGATCCCGCGCCTCATTGGCCACAAAATCCAGCGTCAGGTCCTCATCGGGCTGATCCAAATTGATCGTGGGCGGCAGCACACCATCCCGCATGGCCAGCAGCGTAAAGACCGCCTCGACACCACCGGCGGCCCCCAGTAGGTGCCCAGTCATCGATTTGGTTGAGCTCATCGCCAGTTTCCCGGCATGGTCACCGAAGGCTCCCATCACTGCTTGAACTTCGGCTCGATCACCGGCTTTGGTTGAGGTGCCGTGCGCGTTGACATAATCCACGTCCTCGGGGTTCATGCCGGCATCCTGCAGGGCTTGTTCCATACAACGCCGTGCCCCTTCCCCGCTGTCAGCGGGCAGGGTCATATGATGCGCATCACCGCTCATGCCAAAACCGGCCAGCTCGGCATAAATGGTCGCCCCCCGGCGACGAGCGTGCTCGTATTCTTCAAGAATAATCACCCCTGCCCCATCGGCCAGCACGAATCCATCGCGATCCTGATCCCAGGGACGGCTGGCGGCGGTCGGTTCATCATTGCGCGTAGACAGCGCCCGCGCGGCTGCAAATCCGCCCAGCCCCGTCGGTGTGGTGCCGAACTCTGCGCCACCTGCAATCATGGCATCGGCATCACCATAGGCGATCAGTCGGGCACTCAGGCCAATGTTGTGGGTGGCCGAGGTGCAGGCGGTGACGGTGGCCAGATTGGGGCCTTTGGCACCCAGCAAAATGGAGAGATTGCCTGAGACCATGTTGATAATGGCGCTCGGGATAAAGAACGGAGAAATCTTGCGTGGGCCTGAATCCAGATAATTCTTATGGCCTTCTTCGATCGAATAGATGCCGCCAATCCCAGAGCCTACCGAGACTCCGATTCGCTCGGCGTTGTCGTCGTTAATCTCAAGCCCGGAATCACGCAGCGCATCCACAGCCGCCGCGATTCCATAGTGGATAAAGGGATCCATTTTTCGGGCATCTTTGCGGCTGAGATATGCCTCAACGTCAAAGTCGCGGATTTCTCCGCCGAAGCGCACTGAAAAACCCTCGGTATCAAAGCGCTCAATGGGCCCGATACCACTGCGTCCCGCCCGGATGCTTTCCCAAGCGCTCTCTACCGTGTTCCCCACCGGTGAGATGATTCCAAGCCCCGTGACAACAACACGTCTGCCTTTCACCCGTGCACACTCCTGCTCTTTTCTGACTACACGCAAACAGGGCCGGTCAAAGCCGGCCCTGTCCAGACTGTCGTGCAGATGTAAAGACTACCGGCGGATGAGCCGGAATTTAGTCTTCCAGATGACGATTGATGTAATCCATCGCCTGCTGCACGGTGGTGATTTTCTCAGCCTCTTCGTCCGGAATCTCACACTCGAATTCCTCTTCGAGGGCCATCACCAGCTCGACTGTATCCAGGGAATCGGCACCAAGATCGTCGACAAAGGAAGCCTCAGAGGTGACTTCGTCTTCTTTGACCCCCAGCTGCTCTACAACGATCTTCTTGACTCTTTCCTCGATGCTGCTCATCTCGCTTCCTACCTCTTGGATTATGTAGTTAAGGCCCGTGCCCGATTCGGGCGTATTCTAGGCAATCCGCTCGCAATCCGCCAGCGGCACGTCAAACTTCAGGGCATCAACAGCCCACCGTTGATGTTTAAGGTCTCACCGGTGATGTAGCTTCCGGCCGAGGATGCCAGAAAACACACCGCTGAAGCGATGTCCTCAGGCTGGCCAAGACGCTTCAATGGTGTCTGGGATAAAAGTGCCTCGCGCTGGGCTTCATCCAGCCCCTCGGTCATGTCGGTTTCAATAAAGCCTGGGGCAATGGCATTCACCGTGATGTTACGGCTTGCCACCTCTCGAGCCAGTGATCGAGTCAACCCCAGCAATCCGGCTTTGGCCGCTGAATAATTGGTCTGCCCGGCATTGCCCATCAACCCGACCACCGAGCCGATGTTAATAATACGTCCGGTTCTGGCTTTCATCATGCCGCGCAACACCGCACGAGAGACGCGAAACACAGCACTGAGATTGGTGTCGATGACAGCATCCCAATCCTCATCGGCCATGCGCATTGCCAGATTATCGCGCGTGATTCCGGCATTATTGACCAAAACACCGGGTGCCCCTTCATTGGCGGTGATATCAGCGACTAGCGCCGAGACCTGCTCGGCATCGCGCACATCCAATACCACACCGCGTCCGTTAACGCCGGCGTCCTGAAGGGTTTGTGAAATCCGCTCGGCACCTGCGGGACTGGTGGCCGTACCGACAACAACCGCTCCGCTGCGTCCTAGCTCGACGGCAACGGCGGCCCCAATGCCGCGGGTCGCCCCAGTGACTAATGCCACAGTGTCAGTCAGTTCAATGTTCATTGCGCCTCCAGCGTATTCAGAGCATGGGCCAGGGTGTCCGGATCATGGATTGCCAGAATACCCATATCCCGATTGATTCGACGGTTCAGTCCGGCCAATACCTTGCCCGGACCACACTCAACCGCCTGGGTAATATCCGCATCCGTCAGCGCTTGAATACATTCAACCCAGCGCACAGGAGAGCGCACCTGATCCACTAAGTGCGCGCGTATTTGATCTGGCGTGCCAGCCAGCGAGACATCCACATTATGGATCACCGGAATGCGGGGTTCGTTGATCTCTACCTGAGCCAGTCGCTCAGCCAGTTGATCGGCGGCCGGACCCATGAGGGAGCAGTGGGCCGGTACGCTCATCGGCAGTTTGATGGCGCGCTTGGCACCCGCTTGCTTTGCGGCCTCGAGCGCTCGATCCACCGCAGCCAGATGACCGGCAATCACCACTTGCCCAGGGGCATTGTAATTAACCGGTTCAACCACCTCGCCATCAGCGCTTTCGGTACAGACCGCAGCAATACTGGCATCGTCTAGGCCCAATACTGCAGCAATGGCCCCCTCGCCTTCGGGAACGGCTTCTTGCATATACCGGCCACGGTCACGAACCAACTCAACCGCAGTCGCAAAGTCTAGGGCGCCGGCAGCGACGAGCGCCGTGTACTCACCCAAGCTATGTCCGGCCAGTCTGGCCGGGGTGACGCCAGAACCTTCCAACCACGCCCGCCACACAGCGATGCCGGCAGTCAGCATCAATGGCTGGGTGTGATCGGTGCGATTCATCAGGGCTTCAGGGCCGTTGCTGGCTAATGCCCAGAGGTCTTCACCCATCGCTGCAGAGGCCTCAATAAAGGTCTTCTGCACCACCGCGTGCCGCTCGGCCAGCTCCGCTAACATGCCAATGGATTGCGACCCCTGACCGGGGAAGAGAAACGCTAGATCGTTGCGAGTACTCATCCTGTCTATCCTGCTAATATCGAATCAGGGCCGAGCCCCAGGTAAATCCTGCACCAAACGCTTCGAGCAACAGCAAATCACCCCGCTGAATACGGCCGTCAGTCACCGCCTGATTAAAAGCCAGCGGGATGGAGGCAGCCGATGTGTTGCCATGCATGGCCACCGTACTCACCATCCGCTCAAGCGGCAGGCCTAGCTTTTTAGCGGTAGCGCTCATAATGCGAATATTGGCCTGATGCGGGATCAACCAATCCACATCGCCGCGCTGCAGGCCGTTTGCGTTGAGCGTCTCATCAACCAGCTCACCGAGCGTGCGTACCGCAACACGGAATACTTCATTGCCGCGCATCGTGACTTTGCCGCGCTCCCCTTCCAGAGCAGCATAGCCCTGCGAGACGCCCCAAGGGACGTTAAGTAACGGGGTCTGCCGGCCATCGGCATGCAGATGAGTGGAGAGGATGCCGGGCTGCTCGGCGGCCTCAAGCACTACGGCGCCGGCTCCATCGCCAAACAGTACGCAGGTGCCTCGGTCGTTCCAGTCCAGAATTCTCGAGAAAAGCTCAGAACCGATGACAAGGGCGCGTGTGGCTCCGCCGGTTCGAATAAACCGGTCGGCCACATCCAATGCATAGATAAACCCTGAGCAGGCCGCCGCCACGTCAAAGGCGACAATCCCGCTGGGCATACCAAGTCGCTCGACCAACCGGCAGGCGGTGCTTGGGAAGACATGGTCAGGGGTTGAAGTGGCCACCAACACCAAATCAATCTCATGGGCTTGAAGGCCAGACCGCTCAATGGCTTGAAGCGCTGCACGTTCGGCCAGATCGGAGCAAGTCTCATCGGGGTCAGCGATGTGGCGTTGAGTGATCCCGGTGCGCTCGCGAATCCAGGCATCTGAGGTGTCCACCAGGGCCTCAAGCTCATGATTCGTCATGACCCGCTCTGGCAGATAACCGCCGGTGGATTTCACGTAGCTGCGCATCATGTAGAGGCCTCCGCTACCAGTATTTCTCCCAAGCGCGAATCGATTCGTGCCGGGATGTTCTCGCGTGCTTCAACAATGCCTGTTTCGATGGCCTGTTCAAAGGCAATTTGATCCGCCCCGCCGTGGCTTTTTACCACCACACCGCGCAGTCCCAACAGGCTGGCTCCGTTGTAGCGGCGCGGGTCAAGCCGCCGGCGCAATGCCTTTAACACCGGCATCGCGATCAGCGCTGCGATGCGGGTGGCTAAATTGCGCTGGAATTCTTCGCGCAAAAACTGGGAGATCATGGCCGCCACGCCCTCGCTACTTTTCAGCGCCACATTGCCGACAAATCCATCACAGACCACTAAATCAGCAGCATGACGGAACATACGATCGGCCTCGATATAGCCCACATATTCCAGATCGCTAGCCTGCAGCAGTTGTGCCGCCTGCTTTACCTGGTCATTGCCCTTAATGGCTTCCTCGCCAAGGTTCAACAACCCGACCCGAGGCCGTGAGCCGTTATCCATGGCTTGAACCAACACCGAACCCATCACAGCAAACTGGAACAGATGCTCTGCGGTGCAATCCACATTGGCCCCGAGGTCGAGCATGCGGAAATGTCCACCGCGGCAGGGAATGGTCGTGCAGATTGCCGGGCGGTCAATACCGGGCAGGGTTTTGAGCACATAACGGGCCGTGGCCATTAGCGCCCCGGTATTGCCTGCACTCACGCAAGCATTAGCTTTTTCCTCGCGAACTAAATCGATGGCCACCCGCATGGATGAG
Organism: Spiribacter sp.; assembly: GCA_965662395.1. Taxonomy (GTDB): domain Bacteria; phylum Pseudomonadota; class Gammaproteobacteria; order Nitrococcales; family Nitrococcaceae; genus Spiribacter. The sequence continues at coordinate 11,491 of CBFIIM010000035.1, forward strand.
TCTTTTTTATACCGCAGGGCTTGGGACGGCGGCTCATCCATATCAACGACTTCGCTGGCAGGATGAATGTGGATGGTTTCGCTTTGAGTGGCTGTCAGGCCCGCTTCAGCTAGTGCGCTGTGCAAAGTCTCAGGCTGACCGACCAGTATGAATTGGACGTCCGGGTGGCGCCTGGCTACGGATACCACTGCCGGTACAGTGACAGCGGCACCATGATCACCCCCCATGGCATCAATGGCGAGTGTGCAGGTTGGGGTCATGAATAACTGGCCTTGGTACAAAAACGCGCCAGCTGCCCCGGCTCAGTGGCCGGGACAGCGTGGCAGATGATCAACGCAGGGGCGTTATTCGTCGTTATCGGTCAGGACCTTGCGGCCACGGTAGTATCCGTCGGCCGAGATATGATGCCGGCGATGGGTCTCGCCAGTGGTGCTCTCGACGCTCAGCGTCGGGCCGGTCAACGCGTCGTGGCTGCGACGCATACCGCGGCGGGAAGGGGTTTTTTTCGATTTCTGTACAGCCATTATCCTGTCCTGTCACTCTATTGCTGAAATTCAGTCTGTCTGCCGAGGCTCGCGTTTCAGCGCCTCAAGCACTTTAAATGGGTTTTCACGCTCGGGCAGTTCGCCCTGCTCATCCGGCCCAAAATGTCGGGGCGCACCATCACAATGCGGATCATCGTGACGGGCAACCACCGGCAGCGCAAGGATGATCTCATCTTCAAGCATCGCCCGGACATCAAGCTGCCCGCGGGGTGTCTCAACAATCGCCTCATCGGCACCCGATGTCTCCGCTGATTGTGGCCGATCCACAGCAAACAGCGAAAAGTCGGTCTCCACAGTCAACGACATTGGCCCCAAACACCGCTCACAGGTGGTGCGCAATATCGCTTGAAGTTGGCCGCTAACGGTTTTTCGGCGCGCTTCTACATCAATGTGAATGGTTGCGGACACCGCTTCTATGTCGCTCACCGCACCGGCCAAACGCGTCATTTTTTCGCCCGATATACTGCCCTGCCAGCGGTGTGGTCCGGCGGCCAGCCTATCTAGCGCAATTTGTGCCGGCAGATCGGTCACTTGCATAACCGCGAAATGGTATGCGCGAGGCCTTTGGGTGTCAAAAGTATTTTCTTTTCGTAAAAAATAGGGATTGTCAGTCTAAGCGCCTTTCGATGACCATACTCGGCTTGAGGAGAATGGAGAGGAATATGACGGGGATTGTTCTTGCCTCGAGTTCGCCTTATCGCGCGGAACTGTTATCGCGACTGGGTGTGGCATTTATCTCAGATTCGCCGGAGATTGATGAATCCCTCATCCCCGGTGAGACCGCTGAGGATTATGTCTGCCGTCTAGCGCGTGCAAAGGCGCTGACTGTGGCCAGCCGCCATCCTGATGCGGTGGTCATTGGCTCGGATCAATGCAGTGAGTGCAATGGTGCCATTCTGGGTAAGCCAGGCACCAAAGAGCGCGCCATTGCCCAACTGATGGACGCCTCCGGTCAACGCGTCGTGCTATCGACAGCTGTCGCCGTGCATGATCCAGCCTCTGGTCACTTGCGTGTCGCTCATGTTCCTACCGAGGTGCATTTTCGTCGGCTGGAGCGGTCAGCCATAGAGCGCTACGTAGAGCAAGAGCAACCACTCGATTGCGCGGGTGCCTTTAAGGCTGAGGGGCTGGGTATCACATTGTTCGAAAAAGTTCGAAGTGATGATCCTAACGCATTGATCGGATTGCCATTGATTGCGCTAACGCGTTTATTAGGTCAAGTCGGAATTATTCTGCCCTAAGCCATATTGTCGGCTGCTGCCACGCGCTGAGCAGCATTACACCCAGACGGTTGGCCACGCGATTGAGCAGTCTCTCAGCCGGCGTGTAATCAATCATCTCTCGATAACCGATCACATCACGAGCCACTTGTTCAGGGGTGCCGATGGCATCGGCTAGACCATTGCGGATGCTCTGCTCGCCTGCCCAAATTCGACCACTAAAAAGCTCCTCACGCTGACCTGATAACCGCTCGCCACGCCCTGCTTCAACGGCAGCGATAAATTGCGCATGAACGGTATCCAGCATGGTTTGCAGGTGCGCAATATCCTCTGGGTTAGTGGGAGCAAAAGGGTCGAGCCCTGCTTTATCCTCTCCGGCGGTGTAGCTGCGACGCTCGATGCCCAAATTCTCCAGCGCCTCGGCAAAGCCAAAGCCCCGAGTCACCACTCCGATAGAGCCAACCATTGAGGCGCCATCGACATGCACCTGATCGGCGGCAGCGGCAATATAGTAAGCCCCGGAGGCCATGATATCGCCAGCCACGGCGTGAACCGGTTTGTCGGGATACTGGGCTTTTAGCCGTTTGATGGCCTGATAGACGCGGCTGGAGGCGACGGGCGA
>CBFIIM010000036.1:0-13448 GCA_965662395.1 Spiribacter sp.
AAAAGCGCGCATCCTACAGATCATGGTATGAATGCGCAGCAAAGTTTTTGCATCTGGCTGGATTGGATGATGAGATGCCGACTATGAACTGGATGGAATTGATCGATCGCTTTCAACCGATGGTGGTGAGCTTTGCTGGCAACTTGCTGGCGGCTGCTGTCATTCTGCTTATCGGCCGTTGGCTCTCAAAGCTGGCTCATCGCATTACGCTGCGCGCGCTCAAGCGCATGAAAGCGGATGCCTTGGTCGAGCGATTTGTTGCCAACATTGTGCGCATTTTGGTGCTGGTGGCGGCCATCCTGGCGGCAGTCAATCAGCTGGGTGTGCAGACCGCATCACTGATCGCCATTCTGGGTGCCGCGGGTCTTGCGGTCGGTCTGGCTTTGCAGGGCTCGTTGGCCAACTTCGCCGCCGGTGTGCTGATTATGACCTTTAGGCCCTATCGCATTGGTGATTACATCGAGGCGGCAGGTGCGGCAGGGACCGTTGAAGATCTTCAGCTTTTCACCACCGTGCTGAATACCCCGGATAACCGCCGGATTATTATCCCCAACGGGCAGATGATGAATGGAACGATCACCAATCACTCAGCGCACGCAACCCGGCGGGTGGATCTGACCGTTGGTGTAGATTATTCGGCGGATTCTGAGAAAGTGCGGCAGGTTTTAAGTGAGCTGATCGCAGCCGACCCCCGCATCCTGAAAGACCCCGAGCCCTTTGTGCGCATGACGCGGCATGGTGATTCAGCGGTTGAATGGACACTGCGGGTGTGGGCAAACACCGAGGATCAGTGGGCGGTTTACTGGGATTTGGTCGAAGGCAGTAAGCGTCGGTTGGATGAGGCCGGTATCGGAATACCGTTCCCGCAGCGCGAGATTCACCTCTACCAACATCCGCCGCAGCAGGATTAATCCTGCGGTTTGAAATCAGGCGGTGGTGCTGAACCATCACCAAAGAAGAACTTTTCCATTTCCTGCTCAAGGAACTCTCGGGCCTTGGGGTCGATGGGTGAGAGTCGGTATTCATTAATTAGCATCGTTTGATGTCCAAGCCACATCTGCCAACCTTCCTGGCTGACGTTGTCATAAATGCGCTGGCCAAGCTCGCCCGGGTAGGGCATGCGCTTAAGCCGTGGGCCCTCGCGGCCTGCCTTGATGCAATGGACCGTATCGGTCATGACCGGGTCTCCTTATGAGTGAGTATTCGTTTAACCGGGGCCGGTAGCCCCAAGCCGGATGATGTCTGGGGGTTATACCAAACCCAGTGGCCTTCGCGCATCCCGCTCGCTGCCGCAAAGAGGGCGTGCACCGGTTGGATATCCAGTGAGAAATGCGTGAACTCATGGCGCAGCGACGTCCCTTGGCCCTGCAGTTGGATGTCGATGCCTAGGGCTTGGCGGGCCCATTCAGCGGGCGGTTCATCGCTCGGGCACTCGGGCAGTGACCATAACCCTGACCAAATACCCTGATCGGGTCTTCGCATCAGCAGCACGCCGTCAGGGCCTTCGATGATTAACATAACCGTTTGCCGCAGCGGTTTTTCGCGCTTGGGTTTACGTCCGGGGTAGTCCTCGGGGTTGCCGGCAGCAAACGCTATGCAGTCAGATTGCAGCGGGCAGATAAGGCATTGTGGCCTGCGTGTGCAAACGGTTGCGCCTAAGTCCATCATGGCTTGGTTAAAATCTTTTGGGCGTGTGGTGCGGGTGACTTGATCGCTCAAGGCCCAGAGCCTGCGGGCGACAGCGGACTGTCCCGGCCAACCGGGTATCGCAAAATACCGCGCTAGCACCCGCTTGACGTTGCCATCCAGGATGGGGTGACAGGCGTTGCGCGCCAGCGACAAGATCGCGCCGGCGGTTGAGCGGCCAATGCCCGGCAAGGCCGCAATGTCATCAATCTGCTCAGGAAATGCTCCACCATGCTTGGCGATTAACGCTTGGGCGCAGCGGTGCAGGTTTCGGGCGCGAGCGTAGTAACCAAGCCCTGCCCAAAGTGCCAGTACCTCATCGATGTCAGCGGCGGCCAGTGATTCGACGTTGGGGAATCGCTGCATGAACCGCTCGAAATAGGGAATGACCGTTGCGACCTGGGTCTGTTGCAACATCACCTCCGAGATCCACACCCGGTAGGGCGTTGCCGGATGCTGCCACGGCAGATCATGACGTCCGTGCCGGTCAAACCATGCAAGTACCCGTTGCGCGAAATCGTTAGCGACACCCTGATCCAACTCGGTCATTAGGGCTAAGTTCCTTGTGCGGTCTCATTGAACTGAACGGTCTATCTGAACGCCCTGGCCCTGCCCATTGTCGCAAAGCGAGAGGGGCAAGCTTTTGACGGCCACATTAGGAGAACACGAATGCGCGATGTCTGCATTGTTGTTGCGGATGGCTCCCGAGCCCGTTTTTACCAGCTGCAATGGCCTGAGCAGCCTGAGCTTGTCAGTGGTCCTGACCTTTTGGAGAGAACCACACTGGCCGCGCCTGAGCATGCTGCACGGGATCAGACGATCTATACGGAAGGCCTGACCGGGCGTAATCGCACGGTGGGCAGCGGCAGCCATGACTACGACGAACACCGTGATGATCATGACGATGTGGTGGAAAGGCGATTCGCTAAAGAAATCACTCGTGAGCTGGCACGCCATCAACAGGATGAGTGTATTGTCTGCGCCGCCCCACGGATGATGGGTTTTTTGCGGGATGCCCTAGCAAAAGCGTCTCTGCCGCTGATTACCGAGGTGCCCCGGGACCTGACACACTTTGCTACCCGTGATCTACAAGTCTGGTTGGCCAGTGAAGGATTGATTCCAGAGCGCAAACCGCCAACCGGCTGAGCGGGACGCATTGACGGGACAGGCTACCCGATAGAGCATAGAGGTCTGCCGCTCTTTGGGAGAAGCCGCAATGCTGCGGGTGATCGGGATTGTCGTTGGATGTTTGATGGCGTTGCCGGTGATGGCCTCGCCGCTTCGAGTGGCCGTGGCATCCAATTTTTTGCTGCCGCTTGAGGCGTTATCAGTGGCTTATGCGCAACAGGGAGGTGGCGAGCTGCGAATCAGCTCGGGCGCCACCGGCCAGCATTATGCGCAAATTATCAATGGCGCTCCGTTTGATGTTTTCCTGGCTGCTGATGCGGTGCACCCCTCGCGTCTGGTTGAGGCGGGTTTCGCTGTGCCAGGCACCCAGCAAACTTATGCACTAGGTAGCCTTGTGCTGTGGGCTAATGCGGATGCCGATTTGCCCTCTCAGGGATTTGAGGGGCTATCTGCACATCAGCCGCGGCGTGTTGCGATTGCCAATCCGCAGCTTGCGCCCTATGGCCGGGCTGCCCGGCAGGCGCTTGAGGCAACCGAGCAGTGGCAGGCGCTTGCACCACGGATTGTTGAGGGTAAGAACATCGGCCAGGCCCTGCAATTCCTGGCCACGGGCAATGTCAGTCACGCACTGATTGCTGCCTCATTTACAAAAGCTGATCGCCGGCCTGCGGGTCAGTGGATTGCCGTTGATCCGACATTGCATGACCCGATTCAGCAGGATGCTGTCATCTTGAATACCGCCGAAGACCTTGATCAAGCCCAAGCGTTTCTGGAATTTTTGGCCGGGCCCAAAGCGCGCGAGGTGCTTGAGTCCTTTGGCTACCGTTGGCCTGAGGGGCGGTGATGGACTTAGGGCCCGTTTGGATTAGTCTGCAGCTTGCCAGCGTCACGGTCATGGTGTTGCTGGTGATCGGTACGCCGCTGGCCTGGTGGCTTGCCGTGAGTCAGAGCCGCTGGCGGATTCCCATTGATTCACTGGTTGCTTTGCCGCTGGTGCTGCCTTCGACGGTCCTCGGCTTTTATCTGTTGATGTTGCTTGGCCCCAATGGACCGGTGGGCGGGCCTTGGTTTGAGATCACAGGGACGACACTGACGTTTAGCTTTACCGGCTTGGTCATTACATCGGTGCTCTATTCGCTGCCTTTTGTCGTCCAGCCTCTTAGGGATTCGTTTCGTGCGGTAGGCGCTCGGCCGATGGAGGCTGCCGCCATGCTTGGAGCCCGTCCGTTGGATGCCTTTTTTACCGTGGCTTGCCCGCTGGCGGGTCGGGGATTCCTCACCGCAGCGGTGCTGGGGTTTGCTCACACTTTAGGTGAGTTCGGGGCTGTGCTGATGGTAGGTGGCAGTATTCCTGGTGAGACGCGTGTGGTGGCCATTGCTATTTATGAGCATGTAGAGATGCTGGAGTACGGCTCGGCCCATTGGCTTTCGGCCGGTTTACTGGCGTTCTCTTTCGCCGTTCTGGTTGTGATCTACACCCTCAACGGCCGAGCTCGCCCTGGAGTGACTGGATGACAGATCCGCTGCTGTCCTTTGACCTCACGCTAAAGCGGCCTGGATTTGATCTACAGGTGACCGGTGCGCTCAAACCGGGGATCACCGCCCTGTTTGGTCAGTCAGGTTGTGGCAAAACCACGTTGCTTCGTTGTCTGGCCGGCCTGGAGTCAGGTGCTCGTGGTGACATTCGCCAGGGGGAAGCGCTTTGGCTATCCGGTGACAAAGCTCTGCCTGCTCATCGTCGCGGAGCCGGGATGGTGTTTCAGGATACCCGGCTTTTTGCCCACATGAATGCCGCTGAGAACCTGCGTTATGGGTTGAAACGGCGCAAAGGCGATGGGCCGGCGTTTGATGAGGTGGTGGCAGCACTTGGGCTTGAAGGGCTGCTGGAGCACTTGCCTGCCCAGCTCTCAGGCGGTGAGGCTCAGCGTGTGGCGCTTGGCCGCACACTCCTGGCTGGGCCCAGTCTGTTGTTAATGGATGAGCCGCTGGCCGCACTGGATTATGGGCGAAGACGACAGATTATGGCGCTGATTCAGACTATCCCCGAGCGTTTTAATCTGCCGGTGCTCTATGTCACCCATGCCCGCTACGAGGTTCTTGAACTTGCCGATCACGTAATGCTGATGGAGCGCGGGCGGTTGATTGCTGATGGATCGGTTAGCCAGGTGTTTTCATCTGAGCAGCATTGGCAACGCCTGGGCGGGCTTGATCCGATGGTCATTTGGGAGGGCCAAGTCGTCGCTCGCGATAACGATTGGGGGCTGACCACACTAGCAACGGATGGAGGCCGGCTGCATTTGGGCGGTCTAAGCGCTGTACATGGTGAGCGTATGCGTCTTCGCATCACCGCCCGTGAGGTGGTGCTGATGCTGGAGCCCCCTACCGCATCCAGTCTGCTTAATGGCCTGCCTGTCCAGGTGGAATCCATTGAGTCGCGGGGAGATGGAGTGGTTCGGGTGCGATTGACGGCCGGTCAGAATGCGCCACTTTGGGCGGAAATCAGCCGCCAGGCCGCAGCCGCGCTGCGTTTGCAGGTCGGTCGACGCATTCATGCATTGATCAGACCCCAAGTGCTTGGGCTCAACCATTGATACAGAGCAAGCATTGAGGCTTTACTCGCTGTCATCGTAGCGTCACAATCCGCGCTCTCGCAGTGCAACATAACCATTCATTGGGGGTCAGTCGATGGCAGCAACATTGCGCCGAAACTGTCGAGTGGAATATCGCGGAAAGGAAATCGTGATTAGTGGACCGATTCGTGAGGCACGCGAGGAAGCGCAGCGAATCATTCAACGCTTTGCCTGCAGTGCAATGCCCTATCGTTTGGCAAGCGCTGAAGCCGATCAGGTGATTTTGCGCCCGCAATAATCTGGAGCGGCTGACCGGGATCGAACCGGCATCACTGCCTTGGGAGGGCAGCGCTCTACCATTGAGCTACAGCCGCTTAAGCGAGCCTCTTTAGTATCCGGGTTTATTCACCATCGGCAAGTCCCTTTGGCGCCGAGCGCTACATGGAGTTGCGCCACTCTTCCAGGAAGCGCTCACGCTTCATGGCATCCAGATAGACCAGTAGGCCGGGGCCGATACGGATTGGCTGAAGCGGGCCGGTGGCTTTTTCCTGCAACGCTGTGAGTGTGCCTCCGCCGGTCACCTCAGGGTGAATAGCATAAATCCCGCCCAAGTCACTTAACCGCTGCTGCCCGCGCTGTGAGAGCAGATAGTCGATGAAACTGCCGGCCAGCTCAGGTGCCTCAGCGGCCTGTGGGATGAGCGCCACCCGAGAAAGCACCAGCGTGTAGTCCTCGGGAAGCACCATCTCTACCGGCACTCCGTCTTCGATGAGCGCCCGGGCATAAGAGCCCAGCAAGTTGTAACCGATCAGAAACTCACCACTGGCAATGGCCTCAATCATCGGCGCGGTACAGCAGCCAAGTTGTACGTCGCTGCGCCCCAGCGCCTCAATGAGGCGGCCGAAAGTGCCCGATTGCCGGCTGTCTTGTGTGGCAAACAGGTAACCAACGCCACTGGTGGCCACATCATAGGTGGCGATTCGCCCTCGCAGGCGGCTGTCAGGGCCACGTAAGGCATCCAGTAATTCAAACCGGGTCCGCGGGACTTCCTCTGGAGCCAGCAACGCTGGGTTGTAGACAATGACCGCCGGCTCGGCGGTAAATCCAAACGCACGATTTTGCCAGTGCGCCCAATCCGGCAGCCAAGGGGCGTTCTCCGGGCGATGAGCGCGTGCATGCCCGTCGTTGACCAGCTTGGTCTGTAAGTCCATTGCCGAGCTGATTAAAAGGTCAGGCGGGATTGCGCTGGTTGCGATTTCATCGAGATATGTCTGATGTAGGACAGAGGAGGTCAGCTCCTCATAACGGATGGATACTTCAGGAAACAGGCTTTGAAAATCCTCGATTAACGGCGCCATGATCCATGTGTCCGTTGTGCCGCGGATATCAAGCCGGGCCTGATCGCTGTTGCCAAGGATGGTATAGGCCGGAAAGCTTGTGACTGAGGCATGAGCTGGGATGCCCATGATGAACAGCAGCAAGACCCAGATGATCAGGTAGCGCGCTATCGGCATGATGCACCTCCAGATCGGGGCAGACATATCGATACGCAAACACCGCCTCCTTCGGATTGTTCAATGGCAACGCGTCCGCCATGTTGTCGGGCTACCTCCGCGGCGATGGATAGCCCTAGCCCTGAGCCCGGTTGGCGGGTAGCGTGGCCTCGCTCAAATCGTTGCATCAGGCGCTCACGATCTTGCTCGGGGATGGGGTCGCCACCATTGATGATCCGGCAGCAGTACCCTTTCGGCCCGCAGTTCAGGCGGATTTCAATGGGCTTGCTAGGATCGCCATGAATCACTGCATTCTCAATCAGATTGCGCAGGGCCTCTCTCAAGGTGACTGGGTCCCCCTCCACCGGTGCGCGCGAGACCTCCAGGTAGCGTTTGATCTGTTCATGCCGGTCATCGGCACGCGGGACGCCCTCACGAATGGCTTGGTCGATGATTTCAACCAAATCAACGGCCCGGGTATGCGGCAGCTGGCTGCGGTGGTTGACCATGGCATCGGTCAAAAGCTGGTTGGTGAGCCGCTCGGTGGCTTGGGCGTTTTCCTCAATGCGTTTGAGAAGATAGGCCTGTTGTTCGGGGTCGCTGGTATGGCTGATCAGCTGGGCCTGAGTCCGAAGGCTTGTCATCGGTGTGCGCAATTGGTGCGCGGCATCACCAATAAAGCGCTGCAGCTGCTCCAGGGTGCGCTCAAGTCGCTGCATAAAACTATTCAGTGCCTCAAGCAGGGGGGCAATTTCTGCAGGCGCATCAACCTTAAGCGGCGATAGTTCTGTGGGTGCCCGGGCACGCAGTTCACGCGATAGACGCTCGAGGGGCCGCATTCCCCGGGTCACCGTCCACCAGACCATTAATAACATGCTGGCAAACAGCAATAGGATTGGGGGTATCGCACTTAACGCGACCTCACGAGCCAGGTTGTCGCGGGAGATGCGTGTCTGGGCCACTTTAATCGTTGCCCAGCCTGAGAGTTCGGGTTCGGTGATCAGTTGATTCAGTGTCACCATGCGCACCGGCGATCCTCGGTACTGTTCATCACTAAAGCGAGCGCCTTCTTCGTCTTGGGGTGTCGCATTGCCGCCTGGCAAATCTTGATAGCCAGTAATGGGTTCTCCTGCTGGGTTGATGACGGTGTAAAACACCCGGTCTTCGCGGGCAAAACCCAGCATATCCAGCGCCGCGTAGGGTAGATCGACATCCAGTTGGCCGTTGCGAACGGCAACGCCTTCGGCGATCGCGAGCGCCGAGGCGGAGAGGATCCGGTCATAGGCCCGATCGGCGGCGTCCCGGGCATAAACCCATGCGCCAGCCAGCAACAGGATCGCTGCGGCAATACTCAGCGCCCCCAGCGTTGCCAACAGCTGCAGTCTCAGTGATGCTGGCTGCCTCATGTTTCAGTCTCAGGATCGTCAGGAAACTCCGCGACGTAGCCGCGGCCGCGCAGGGTGCGGATGGTAACGCCACTACCCTCAAGGCGACGTCGCAGTCGCCCGACGTAGACCTCAATGGCATTGGGTGATGGCGGGTCGATCGACAAGCCAAACAGGTGGTCCGTTAGAATGTCTTTGTTCAAAACTTGGCCGGGGCGTGAGAGGAAGATCTCGAGCAGTCGGAACTCGCGATTGGGCAAATCCAGTGGCGCGCCATTGTGAAAGACTTGATGCGCCGTTCGGTCAAACACCAGCTCGCCATGGCGAATGCAGTTGTCCGCTTGCCCGGCGCCACGGCGCAGCAGCACGCGGACTCTAGCCTCAAGCTCACGCAGGTCAAAAGGTTTCACCAGATAATCATCAGCGCCAAGATCGAGGACATCGACGCGATCATCGATGCGTGAGCGGGCGGTCACTACTAGAAACGGCGTGCTGTCTCCGGCACTGCGGCGCGCCGAGAGCAGTTGTGCTCCGTCCATATCCGGCAGCATCAGGTCCAAAATCACCAGATCAAAGTCTTCATGCTGTAGGTAGCTGGCGGCTTTGGCGCCGCTTTCCACCCACTCCACGGCATGGCCCAGTTGCCGTAGGCGAATACTGACGGCCTCACCGATATCCTGAGTATCCTCAATCAGCAATAATCTCATTGCACCAACCTGTCAGGCTCATGACAGCTTTTGTGACCTAGTCTCCACTATACGTCCCTCGCTTAATAAACGGGACGATAATGAAAACTGGAGGAGACCAGCATGAAGAAATGGCTATTAGTGGCCGCAGCCTCTGCGGCGGTAATCGGTTTCCCTGCGGCCCATGCGCAGACCCCCCCATCCAATACTGAGTGCATCGCGCCGGCTGATCCGGGCGGTGGCTGGGATTTCACTTGTCGCTCGGTTGGCCGAATCATGGACCAGCTTGATCTGATTGATGGATCCATGACGGTGGTGAACATGGCAGGCGCCGGCGGCGGTGTTGCCTTTAGTAATGTGGTGAGCAAACGCTCAGATGATGATGATCTGATCGTTGCCGCCAGTACCGCAACCACGACTCGCCTGGCCCAGAATCAGTATGCCGGCATGTCGGCCGACCAGGTTCGCTGGATCGGTACGCTGGGCGCTGACTTTGGTGTTATCGCCGTAGCCCCGGATTCCGACTATCAGGATTTGGGTGATCTGATGGACGCCATTGCGGCTGACCCGAGTGGTGTGTCGTTTGGTGGCGGTAGTGCCGTTGGCGGCTGGGATCATATGAAAGTCCTGCTGGCAGCTGGTGCGGCTGGGGTCGATGATGTTCGCTCCATTAAATATGTCTCATTCAACAACGGTGGTGCGGCGATCACGCAGATGCGCGGTGGTCACATTGACGCCTTTACGGGTGATCTCTCAGAGACCGCAGGCCAGATCGAGGCAGGCACTATTCGCGTGTTGGCCGTTCTCTCGGATGAGAAGCTGCCGGGTGATTTTGCTGATCTGCCCACCGCTGCTGAGCAGGGCGTTGATGTCGTGGGTGCCAACTGGCGTGGATTCTATGCCGGTGGTGACATGAGCGACGAAGCCTATGACTACTGGGTGTCCGCACTGGAGACAGTGTATGACTCAGCGGAATGGCAAGAGGCGATGGCCAATAACGGCCTGGTGCCCTTCCAGCGTACGGGCGCGGACATGGATGAGTTCGTGAATACGCAGGTTGTCGAGCTCCAGCAGCTCTCCCGGGATATCGGGCTGCTGCAATGACCGATCGCATCGTCGGCGCATTACTCTTTGCGTTGGCGGTGGCCTATGGCTTGGCGGGTCGAGGGTATACGAGTGCATTTGCCTCGGGCCCCCTCGGCCCTTCGGCCTTTCCGCTGCTGCTGGCAGGGTTTTTGGGGGTGACATCGCTCATCCTTATTTTCCGTCCAGACCCTGGTGCTCCGCTGCCGCACGGTTTGGCACTGGCCAAGCAGGCGCTTGCTGTGCTGACGCTCGTGGCCTATGCCTTTGTGCTGGTGCCGGTGGGTTTTATTCCGGCAACCGCAGTGGCCATTGTCGTGTTGGCCCTGCAGCTGGGTGCAACCCGTCGCAATGCGATCATTCTGGGCGTGGCAATGAGTGTGTTCCTGTTTGGCTTGTTCGACTGGGTGCTGGGGTTGCCCCTGCCGGTAGGCGTGTTGTTCGGAGGCTGAGATGGAGACATTTAACCTGCTGATGCAGGGCTTTGCCGTTGCCCTCACCCCCACTAATCTGATCCTGGCGCTGTTTGGCGCATTCGCTGGCACACTGGTGGGCGCGCTGCCTGGACTAGGTCCGGCGAATGGCATTGTGATTCTGATTCCACTGGTGTTCGGACTCAGTCTGCCGCCTGAGTCGGCCATGATTTTGTTACTGGGTGTCTACTACGGCGCGATGTATGGCGGACGAATCAGCAGCATCATGCTGAACATCCCGGGCGATGAGCCGGCCATTATGACCACGCTGGATGGTTATCCGATGGCCCAGCAAGGTCGGGGTGAATCGGCACTTGCCATTTCGGCTATTGCCTCGTTTGTGGGCGCAACTATTTCTATTATCGCGCTGATGTTCTTTGCCCCGATGCTGGCTAGTGTGGCTATTCATTTCGGGTCTGCAGAGTATTTCGCGCTTTATGTGCTGGCCTTCTCAGCCATTGCCAGTATTGCGGGCACGCGTCCGCTGAAAACCCTGATAGCCACATTGATTGGATTGATGTTTGCCACCGTAGGGCTGGATCCGGGCGCCGGTGTCCCGCGTTACACCTTTGGCATGCTGGAGCTCTACGAAGGTGTGGATTTTGTGGTGGCACTGGTGGGTTTGTTTGCGGTTAGCGAGCTGTTGGTCTTTATCGACTCTCATGTCCGCGGCACGCATGATCGGCCCAAAATCGGCAGTGTGCTCGGTGGACTGCGTGAGGTCGCTGGCACCTGGTGGACGATGATCCGCTCAAGCGTTGTGGGTTTTGTGGGCGGTATCTTGCCCGGCGCGGGCGCGACGTTGGGTGCTTTTTTGGCTTATACCCTTGAGAAGCGGCTGCACAACAAAAATGACACCTTCGGCAAAGGTGATAAACGCGGCGTGGCCGCCCCAGAGGCGGGCAACAATGCCGGGGTCAGTGGCGGGCTGGTGCCGCTGCTATCGCTGGGTGTTCCAGCCAGTGGCACGATGGCGATTCTACTGGCGATGCTGATTTCGCTGGGCATCACACCGGGTCCGCTACTATTTGATAACGAGCCGGATCTGGTTTGGGGGCTGATTGCCTCGCTGTATGTGGCCAACGTTGTGCTGCTGGTGATGAACCTGCCGATGATCGGTGTGTTTGTGCGTATGCTCAGTATCCCCTCCTGGGCGCTGATGCCAAGTGTCACGCTGATTGGTTTTGTCGGTATTTACTCCATTAGCAACAGTAGCTTCGATATTCTGACCATGGTGTTTTTTGGTCTGTTGGGTTACATCCTGCGGCGTCTGGATATCTCTTTGGTGCCCATCGTCCTTGGGCTGGTGCTGGGTGGGCCCATGGAGGTTAATCTGCGGCGCGCACTCACCCTTAGCGATGGTGAATGGTCTGCGCTGTTTGCCAGTCCGATCTCTTTGACGCTTTGGGGACTGGCCGCTTTGGCCGCCGTGTTGCCACTTTTGCTTCGCCGTCGACACTGATGGTTCTGACAGGCAGCCTCGAATGTGGGGCTGCCTGCGCTACAATTGCGCTATGAACGCGCAAACCCAAGACATCACCATTCAACTTAATGGCAGTGCCCGTCAGATCGCGGTTGGCATGACGCTGGATGATCTGCTCGGCGTGCTTGAGATGACTGGCCAGCGTGTGGCCATCGAAGTGAATGAAAACGTCGTCCCCCGTAGCGAATACCCAAACACCGTCCTGCAACAGGGTGACCGTGTCGAGATGATTCGCGCTATTGGTGGCGGCTGAGTAAAAGAGGCGTTATGACAGATCAGGATATTTTGACCATTGCCGGTCGTGAGTTTCGCTCCCGCCTGTTAGTGGGTACGGGTAAATACCGTGATATGGACGAAACCGGCCGGGCTATTCGTGAATCGGGGGCCGAGATCGTCACGGTGGCCATTCGGCGCACCAATATCGGCCAGAATCCGGATGAGGAGAATCTGCTCGATGTGATCCCACCCAGCGAATTCACCATCCTGCCGAATACCGCTGGTTGCTATACAGCCGATGATGCAGTGCGTGTCTGTCGACTGGCCCGAGAGCTGCTCGATGGGCATAACCTGGTCAAGCTTGAGGTGTTGGGGGATCAAAAAACCCTTTACCCCGATGTCCCAGCCACGCTGGAAGCCGCTGAGAAGCTGGTCGCCGATGGTTTTGAGGTCATGGTCTACACCAGTGATGATCCCATTAGTGCCAAGCGCCTTGAAGAAATCGGTTGTGTAGCGGTGATGCCGCTGGCCTCGCCCATCGGATCCGGACTGGGTATTCAGAACCGCTATAACTTGATGACGATTATCGAAAATGCCGAGGTGCCGATCATTGTCGATGCTGGTGTCGGTACCGCATCGGATGCCGCGGTAGCCATGGAGCTAGGCTGTGACGGGGTGTTGATGAATACCGCCATTGCTGCGGCCAAAGATCCGGTGTTGATGGCCTCGGCCATGCGCAAGGGGATCGAAGCCGGGCGCGAGGCTTTTCTGGCTGGCCGCATGCCGATGCGCCGCTTTGCCTCGGCAAGCTCGCCGCTTGAGGGCACTTTCTGGCAAGGCGGGTCGTGAGCGAGCGCATCCTTCGGCCCATTCGCAGTTTTGTTCGTCGTGAAGGCCGCCTGACTGATGGCCAGCAGCGGGCCTTGGATACGCTTTATCCGGTTCACGGAGTGGACTGGCAGGGTGGTCCGCTGGCGCTGGATGCATTGTTTGAGCGCTCGGCGCCTCTGGTTTTGGATATCGGCTTTGGCGATGGCGAGGCACTGGCGCGAATGGCGCCGGCCCACCCCGAGCGCAATTATTTGGGGGTCGAGGTGTATCGCGCCGGCACCGGGCAGCTGCTGCGTCATATTCAGGTGAATGCCATCAGCAACCTTAAAGTGATGCTGGCGGATGCCGCGGAGTTGCTGCGCGAGGGTATCCCCTCAGGTTCATTGGCGGGGCTGCAACTGTTCTTTCCGGATC
>CBFIIM010000037.1:0-13439 GCA_965662395.1 Spiribacter sp.
TGGGGAAGATCAATGGTGCGGTGGGGAATTACAATGCCCACCTCGCTACCTATCCTGATATCGATTGGCCTGCGCACGCACAGGCCTTTGTGACGGGGCTGGGGCTTGAGTGGAATCCCTATACCACCCAGATCGAGCCCCACGATTATATGGCAGAGCTGTTCGACGCGGTTTCTCGGTTCAACACTATCTTGATCGACTTCAACCGCGATGTGTGGGGCTATATCTCATTGGGTTACTTCCGCCAGAAGACCGTAGCGGGTGAAGTCGGTTCATCCACCATGCCGCACAAGGTGAATCCGATCGACTTTGAGAACTCGGAGGGCAACCTCGGTCTCGCCAACGCCATCTTCGCCCATCTGGCGCAAAAGCTTCCCATCAGCCGCTGGCAGCGTGACCTCACCGACAGCACAGTGCTCCGTAACATGGGCGTCGGGTTCGGCTACTCGCTGCTCGCCTATGAGTGGGCTGGATCGCCTAGCGGTTGATGAGGCTCGGCTGGCCGCGGATTTGGATGCCAACTGGGAGATCCTGGCCGAGGCCATTCAAACCGTGATGCGCCGCTATGGCATTGAAGAACCGTATGAAAAACTCAAAGCGCTCACCCGCGGCAAGCGAGTCGATCAGGCAGGCCTGCAGGCCTTTGTCGATACGCTCGAGCTGCCTGAGGCCGCCCGCGCTGAGCTCAGGACGCTGACCCCTGACCGTTATACGGGGCTCGCGGCGCGTCTTGCCAGCGAGCTTGCAAACGCTCGCGATTAAGTGCCAGCCACTGCAGGGCGATGATCGGCATCGCGGTATGCACCGCGCCATTGTCGATCATCGCAATGGCCTGATCGGCCGGCAGCACATGCAGTCGAATGTCCTCGGCGTCATCAGCCAGGCCGTGGCCATCCAAGCGCAGATCACGGCTGTCGATCGCCGCACAGTAGAGTTGAACCGTCTCAGACGTCCCGCCCGGACTGACCAAATAGTGACTGATGGGGATTAACTCACCCAACGCGCAGCCGGCCTCCTCCTGTGACTCGCGATGCGCCACCCCTTCTGGGGTCTCTCCGGGTTCGATAATGCCGGCCACCGTCTCAATCACCCAAGGTTCAAATCCGGCTCTGAGCGCGCCCACACGAAACTGCTCCACCAGCACCAACACGATCTTCCCAAGGATCGTAGGGCAGAACGCCAACGGCATGGCCGCGCTCAAAACACTCTCGCACAATGACCGGTGTCTGTCCGCCGGCAAACAGCGCGTGTTTAAGGGTCAGCTCAGTAATCCGGAAATAGCCCTCGTAAGCGGGCTTTTGTTGAATGATCTCGTAATCACGCTGCATAGTCAGTCCTTGACAAAAAGCGCCATCGCTTCGGCATGGGCGGTATGGGGAAACATATCCATAATGCCGGCCTGCTCCAAGCGGTAGCCGTATTCATTGACCAATACGCCGGCATCGCGGGCCAGCGTGGCCGGACCGCAGGAGACATAGACAATCCGCTCGGGCGCAAGCCGGGCCACACTTGGCAGCACCTCAAGCGCGCCTGAGCGTGGGGGATCCAATAGCACCCGGTCCACCGCACCCCCTAACCATTGCGCGCCTGGTTCAATTTGGGTCAGGTCAGCGGCTTTAAATTGCACATTATCGATTTGATTGGCCGTGGCATTTTCCTGCCCTCGCTCCACCAACGACTCAGCGCCCTCCACCCCCACCACGGCCGCGGCACTGCGCGCGATCGGCAGCGTAAAATTACCTAGCCCACAAAAAAGATCCTGCACCCGGGAGTCTTCACCAATATCCAATAAATCAATCGCTTGAGAGACCATTTGGCGATTGATGTCAGCATTCACCTGAGTGAAGTCGGTCGGTGCAAAGCCAAATTCCAGATCAAATGCCGGCAGCGCATAGTGCAGACGGGTTTGATCATGCCCAAGCGGTGCAACCGTTTGCTCATTGCCGGGCTGCTCAAAGGCCAGTATTGAATGGGTGTTGGCAAACTCAATCAGCGCGTTGCGATCACTGGGACTTAGCTCACGCAAATTCCGAAACACCAGACCAACCGCTTCATCACCGGCGGCCACCTCGATCTGTGCAATCCGATCTGGAATACTCAGGCCGCGAATTAACTCCGCTAACGCTGGCAGCAGCTTGCCCACGCGCTCATCCAGCACATGACAGCTGTCGATATCGGCGATAAATGGCGCAAATCGCTCCCGAAACCCGACCAGTACCCGGTCGCCTTTACGCGGCACGTATTTCACGCCTAGGCGAGCACGGCGGCGATAACCGGCCGTCGGCCCGGTCAGCGCAGGCAGCCAGGCTTTGGGTTCTACCTTGCCAATATGAGTAAACAGCTCGGCCAGCGTTTTGGCTTTGTGATGAAGCTGTGCCTCCACCGCCATATGCTGAAGACTGCAACCGCCACAAACACCAAAATGCGGACAGGGTGGGTCAACACGCTCGGCGGATGGATTAGCCACGCTGATGGCCTGGCCTTCATCCTGCTGGCGACGTCGGCGCTTGATCTCGGCGCTGACCTGCTCACCTGGCAAAGCGCCTTGGATAAAAGCGGTCCGGTTATCGTGATGGGCAATGCCCCGGCCTTCATGGCTTAACCGCTCAATCTCAAGCTCAATGGGCGCCTGAGGCAGGCGCCGTCCACGTCGTCCACCCATACTGCTGTTATCCGCTCCAGGCTTCGAGGAATCGATCAAGATGCGGTTTGCCCGCCTGCTCAAGGGTCTCATGGACCTGCATGCAGGCCTGGTCATAGCCATCGGCATCCAGAGTGCCCCGCATGAGCTCAAAGCGCAGCCATAGCAGATAGGTATTCAGCACATCGTGCTCGCAGTAATCCCGCACAGCGGCGAAATGGCCCTGTTCAATTTCACCGCGCACGGCCGCACCACTCATCCCCAACTTTCCAGGCAGACCACAAAGGGTGGCGATCTGATCAAGCGGCGCTACCGCCCGGGGCGAATAATCGGCCAGCACATCCATTAAATCGGTATGCCGGTCGTGATAACGGCCGTGGTAGTTGTTAAACCGCCACTCCCGATCCTGGTCACCGGTCTCCCAATATCGGGGGGCGCTAATGCCATGCATCATGGCGCGATAGTGCAGAACCGGCAGATCAAACCCGCTGCCATTCCAGCTGACGAGTTTCGGCACATATCGCTCAATGCCATCAAAAAAACGCGCAATCAGCTCCGCTTCGTCATCGCCGCCATCACCCAGCGAGAAGACCGTGAACTTACCGCCAATACGCGCGGCCACGGAGATCACCACCACGCGATGCAAGGGCAGGCGCAAAAAATCATTGCCCGTCTCCTCGCGCCGCATGGCCAGCATGGCCTCAGCGGCATCATGATCATCAAGGCCCTCGAGCCCATGCAGTCGACGCCCACCGGCCACATCCGGGATGGTCTCAATATCAAAGGCAAAAATATTCATTGGTCAGGAAACACACCGCTTGAGAGGTAGCGATCGCCACGATCACACACAATGCTGACAATCGTTGCGTTTTCGACGGTTTTGGCCACCTGCAGCGCCGCCCACAGCGTCCCGCCGCTGGAGATGCCGGCAAAAATGCCCTCTTCAGCCGCCAACCGCCGCGTCATGTCTTCGGCCTCATCTTGGGAGACCTCGATAATGCGATCGACTCGATCAGCCTCATAGATCTTTGGCAGATAGGCCTCAGGCCATTTACGAATGCCCGGGATGCTGGCGCCCTCTCGGGGCTGCGCGCCGATAATCTGAATGTTGGGGTTTTGCTCTTTTAGATAGCGTGAGACGCCCATAATGGTGCCTGTGGTCCCCATCGAGGCCACAAAATGAGTAATCTGCCCGGCGGTATCCCGCCAGACTTCTGGGCCAGTGCCTTTGTAATGCGCTCCCCAGTTATCCGGGTTGGCAAACTGATCCAACACCCGGCCTTCACCATCGGCCTGCATTCGTTGGGCCAGATCCCGCGCCCCTTCCATGCCCTGCTCTTCAGTCACCAGCACGAGCTCAGCGCCGTAGGCGCGCATCGAAGCGCGCCGCTCTACTGTCATATTGGCCGGCATAATCAGCCGCATCCGATAGCCTTTCACGGCCGCTGCCATGGCCAGCGCGATACCGGTATTGCCACTGGTGGCCTCAATCAGGGTATCGCCCGGTTTAATCTCTCCCCGCGCCTCGGCCTGGGTGATCATATTCATGGCCGGGCGGTCTTTGACCGAGCCTGCGGGGTTATTCCCCTCAAGCTTGAGCAAAACGGTGTTTGAACCGGTGTCCGCCAGGCGCTGCAGTCGCACCAGCGGCGTATTACCCACACATTGATCGACGCTCTGATATGTCATGGACGCAGTGTAAAGCATTACACTGGCTGCATGCAGTTGAATCCGATCGGTTTTGTGCGCAGTGATTTTGAGGGACGCTTTGGTACGCCACGGCAACCAGGCCTTGTCACTGAGGCGCGGGCCGAGCTTGTGCTTAACCCGCCGTATAACAACCCGGATGCGCTCCGCGGTCTGGAGGGCTGCAGCCACGTTTGGCTGATCTTTGGCTTTCACGCCATCGATCAGGGTGATTGGCGGCCAACCGTGCGGCCGCCCAGGCTGGGCGGCAATCGACGCTATGGCGTATTCGCGACCCGCTCGCCGTTTAGGCCGAACGGCTTGGGGTTGTCTGTCGTGCGTTTGACCGGGCTGCTGGAGCCCCTTGGCAAAGGCCTTGCGCTAGCCGGACAGGATTTGATGAACGGCACCCCGGTGTTCGATATCAAACCTTATCTGCCCGATATTGAATGCCTGAGCAATGCCCGCCCGCCTGATGGCTTTGAGTCACCCAACCCGCCGCTACCGCTGCGCTGGGATACCACCGCGCTGACGGCACTGGCGGATCTACACACGGCGTCTGAAGCGCTAAAACGCCTCATCGAGCAGACCATTGCCGCTGACCCACGCCCGGCGTATCACAAACGACGCGCCGATGAGCGCTATGGCATGCGCATTGCCGGGCACGAGGTCGCTTGGCGGGTCATTGAGGGCGTTGCCCACATCGAGTCCGTGGAGCCAGCGCCTGACACTTCCAGCCCCTAACGCGGCAGGGATGCCGCCAATTAGCCGCTCTCACCCTGGCCGCCCTCACCCTGGGTCTGGGTAATCGCCAAGCGCGCAGGCGGCGCTAAGCCGGATTTGTCCTCGCCAAAGTACACCGTCATATGCGGGAATGGGATCTCGATACCGGCCTCATCAAACACCTCTTTGACATACCGGTTGTAGGCGCGCCCCACAGCCCAGTGCATGCCGGCCGTGGTTCGAATGCGAACCCGCAGATTGACTGAGCTGTCGGCAAGTGCCGTGACCCCATCCACCTCGAGCGGACCAGTAACTGACTCGGCAATCGCCGGATCGGCACAAAGTAGCTCATAGGCTTTGTGCAGGTGCTCAATCACCTCACCGATATTCTCGCGATAGGCCACCCCGTATTCACCCAAGTGATAACCAAAGTCACGGGTAAAATTAGAAACCGTATCGACCGAGGAGAATGGAATCACATGCAACGTCCCGGTCAGATCCCGAAGCCCCAGTGAGCGGATGCTCAAGCGCTCTACCGTCCCACTAATGCCCGCTGCGGTAATGTAGTCATCCTGATGAATGGCATCTTCAAGCTGTATAAACACCCCGGTGATATTGTCCTGCACCAGCTTTTGGGCGCCAAAACCCACCGCCAGGCCAATGACGCCGGCACCGGCCAGCAGCGGGCCGATATCAACACCAATCTCGGATAAGCCAATCATGACAGCCAGCGTGACGATCACAATGGCAACGGCATTGCGAAAAAGGGCCAGCAGCGTTTTCTCCCGCGCTCCGGGGGCCCCGTGACCGGTCTCGGGATTTAATCGATCCTCGATCCAGCTAACGGCAAACAGCCAGGCAGCCAGTGCAGCCAAGGCAACGCCCGACAGGGCCAAAACTCCGCCGATAATGGTCTGACCCAATGGACTGCCTAACCATAAGACAAAGTTAAAGACACCCCAGAGATCGAGCACCAAACCGACCACGACAATCGTTAATATCGCGTGAACTAGGCGCAGTAGCAGCGGTAACCAGGACTGAAGCCGGATTTGCAGCATCGGCAGACGCAGCCGCAGGCGCTTAGGCAGGACAATACCGGCATGGGCAAACACGCTGACCCAGTGCCCCAAAAACCCGCCAATTCCCAAATAAATCAGAGTGCCTGCGCTCGCCAGCAGCAGCGCTTGGACTTGCTCAGCAGGCGCCAGCAAGACCAAAAGCGACAATGCCAGTAGATAGACCATCGCCAGCCCGTGCCAAACGGAAGCCAGCAGGCCGAGCAAAAAGCTGATCAATACGCCATGGCCGCGTTGCGCCACTGCCTTAAGCCACTCCCGTACCGGCTCACGGGCCTGCTGTATCAGTCTTCCGGCCCGGTAGAGCGCCACGATCAAGACCAGCAGCATGACCAGATCCGAGAGCCCGGCGCCCGCCAATTGGATGCTTGGCACCAACCACAGCAGCCCGTAGCCGCTCCAGCGAATCAGCCATGAGAGCTTTCGCTCCCAGTCCTCGGCTGTTTGATCGTCCAGTGCTGCCAGGCGCACCTGAGGCGATCGTGGCTCCAAAATGCCATTCAGTATCAGGCGGGATAGCTCAACACTGGCAAACGCCACCACGAAGTATTGGCCCATCAGCGCGACTGCGCCATTCCCTAGCCATCCGCTTGCCACAACCGCATAGATCAGAGCAATCATGGCGACGGTCTTAATGCCCCGGAGGCCGATCGCCGCTAAAATTGCCAGCATGCGCCGCGCAGGGCCCAGCGCTTTGCCCCCACTTCGCTCCCAATGACTAATGGCCTCAATCAGCGGATTACCCAACGACCGCAGCGCCCGCTGTAGCCCCCAAGCAGCCACCACCACGGCTGCCAGCATAGACACCGGCAAAAGCCCCTGCTGGGTCCAACCGGCCGAGAGCTGATCAGGCAACTGGGAGATTTCCGCGCCCAGCTGATTTAGCCACTGCATCAATGAAACCTGCCAATCTGACCATTGTATGAGCGTGTTCACTAGATTGTCCGATCCCCGATGACAAGAGTGATAGGCAGGATAGCAAACGCTTTGTCACAAAAATTTCATGACTTTTGGAAATTATTTGTTGCATCGCACCAAAACCTTGCTTATGATGCACCGCAACAAGGTCATCAATACCTTGTGTTGAAAGCGCAACCAGAGGAATGACGCCATGACCAACGAAACTTTTAAAACGATGAACGACCAGGCCGAGAAGCTTTTCATGGGCCCGACCCGTGGCTACGCCAAGCTGGCAGTCGATTATGCCGAGAAGCTAATCGAAGCACAGATGGAAGCTGCCCGGACCTACACCGAGATCGGACTCAACCAGGCGCGTGCCGCGCTTGAAGTTCGTGACCCGGAGGCTTTCAAGGCCTACGCCGAAGAGCAGCAGAAGCTGGCTAAAGATCTCAGCGAGCGGGTCAAAGGTGACGCCGAGAAGGTTGTCGCCATGAACCAGGACTTCGTTAACGAAGCCCGCAAGCTGGTCGAGAGCAACGTGAAGACTGCCTCGGAGACGGCCACGGCCGCTGCGAAATAATTTCGACGATCATTTCGATCGAAATTCTGAAAAAGGGCTGCCGGTCTATGATCGGCGGCCCTTTTGCGTTATTACTGCGCCTATAACAAAAAATGATCAATGATCGGGGAGGATTCCACCATGAACGCAGCCAGCGCCACCACTCCACCGCCCGAGGCTTTACCGGTTCGTCGGGTCGAGACATCGGCCCCCCTTAAATGGCTGAATGCCGGCGCCCGGGACATGATGGCAATGCCCGTGCCGAGTCTGGCCTACGGGGCAATCTTCTCTCTAATCGGCTACGTGTTAGTCAACCTCACCACCCAACACCCTCATTTGCTATCGGCTGCCGTATCCGGATTCTTCCTGGCAGGACCATTCCTGGGCATGGGGCTTTATCGATTAAGCCAGCGACGTGAAGCGGGCAAATCAATCAATCTACTCGACTCCATGACCGCTTGGCGCGAGAATATTTGGTCGATCGGGCTCTTTGGCGTCCTGCTGGCCTTTATCTTGCTGTCCTGGGAGCGTATCTCTGCCATTCTCTTTGCACTGTTCTACGGTGACTCCCTGCCGACAACCGATGGCGGGTGGATGAGCATTTTGATCAGCACCGCAGAGCCGGGCTTTCTGGTGACTTATCTCATCATCGGGGCTGCTCTGGCGGCCTTGGTCTTCACCCTCAGCGTTATCGCGCTACCCCTGCTGTTAACCGGCCCCTATGACCCGGTCACAGCGGCTATCACCAGCGTACGCGCCACCCTCGCTAACCCCAGCGCAATGGCACTCTGGGCCCTGCTGATCGTATTGCTGGTGGGTATTGGCATGGCCACCTTTTTTCTAGGGCTGATGATTACCATGCCGCTGGTAGCACATGCGACTTGGCATGCCTTTCGTGATGTCACTCAGGAGGTGACTTAATCACTCCCTAACCGCAGGAATTGGGGTTATGCTGAGCGGATGAACACTCAGCGCCCCACTTTCCTGCTAATTTTGCTCGCCCTAACGATCACCTGCGCGCAGGCACAGAACAACGCTGCAGGCGTTGTGGTCAGTCCTGCCATCGATGATCAGATCACTACTCGCCTAGAGACGATCGGTGAATCGCGCGCCCTGCGCTCGATTACGCTCTACCCCGATAGCAGCGGCACAGTCACCCAGATGGCCATCACTGCCAATCAACGTGTGGACGCTGGCGAGCCGTTGCTCATTCTCGATCAAGAGGACGAACGCCTGGAACTTGAACTTGCCCGTGTCCGCCTAGCGGATGCCGAGCGTTTGCTCGACCGCTATGAGCGCACACTCGGCACAGGCGCCTTTCCCGACACCACCATTGACACCGCCCGCCGTGATGCCGAACTTGCCCGGCTTGAGCGTGATCAGGCAGCACTGGCACTGGCCGATCGCACCCTGCTGGCACCGTTTACAGGTCATGTGGGTTTTAGCGATATCGAGCCGGGTGAGCGGGTTGATGAAAACACGCCCATTACCACACTGGATGATCGCCGCACGCTGATTGTGCGCTTCTCACTGCCGGAGAAGCATTTTGGCGATCTCAGCCCCGGCGATACCCTGTCGTTGTCGCCTTGGTCGCAACCCGGCGAGCCGATTGCCGGGTCGATCCGCCAAGTGGCCACACGCATTGATGAGTCCACCGGCACCTTTGCCTTAGAGGCTACCGTGCCCAATGACGACGATCGGCTGCGCCCAGGTATGCGATTTCGCATCACCCTGACGCTTCCCGGCGATTCGGTACTCAGAGTACCCGAGACAGCTTTACAATGGGGTGATGATGGGGCTTATGTCTGGGTTGTCCGTGAGGGTGAGGGCCACCGAGTAGCGGTTGATCTGCTGGGGAGAGAGCCTGGCTTTGTCCTAATCGCCGGCGGCATCTCAGCCGGGGAGAATGTGGTCACCGAAGGGACGCAAAGAATGCGTCCAGGCATTGCCATTCGGGTTATCGACGGCCAGACACTGGATGACTACCCAGCCATTAATGCTGAGCGCCGGCAGGATAATCCATGACTGAACAGCGTGGTGGACTACCGGCGCTGGGGATACGCCGGCCGATCTTAGTCGCGGTCATGAATCTGCTGATCGCCATTGCTGGCATCGCTGCCCTACTTGGCGTAGAGATCCGTGAGCTACCCGATGTTGACCGGCCACGAGTCACCGTGAGCGCACAGTTCAGCGGCGCCGCGCCAGAGACTATGGATGCCGAGGTCACCAGCGTAATCGAAGGCGCCGTTGCGCGTGTCTCAGGCGTACGCTCAATTAGTGCATCCAGCGAAGAAGGCAGCAGCCGTATCGTGATCGAATTTGATCCGGATATGGATGATGCCGCGGCGGACATCCGTGAGGCGGTCAGCCGCATTGAACGACGCCTACCCACCAACATCGATCAGGTCAACATCATTAAGGCCGACCAAGATGCCAGCCCCATCATCCGTATCGCGGCACGCGCCCCGGGCCTGACTCTTGATGAACTGACCCGCCGCATTGACACCACCATTGCTCCGGAGCTGGTTTCCATTCCGGGGGTCGCTGATGTATCGATCTATGGCGATCGCGAACGGCAGTTGCGGCTGATGGTGGATCCGCTTGAGCTCAGCGGCCATGGCCTTGATCTGACCGACATCATTGATCGCTTAAATGATGCGGATTTAGATATCCCCGCCGGCAGTTTTCGTAACAGCGCGCTAGAGCTTCGCGTGCGGGCCGATGCCGCACTGGCTGCGCCTGAGCGAATCGAGGCGCTGACGCTGCGTCCGGGGCTGCGTATCGGTGATGTGGCCACCGCGGTACTGGCACCGGCCGATGCACGCAGCGAAGTGCAATTGAATGGCGAGCCTATCCTCGGCATGGGTATCGTGCGCCAAGCGCAATCCAACACACTTGAAATTAGTGCCGCTGTCGATGAAAAACTGGCCGCGCTCAATGCCAGACTCAGTGACATCACACTGACTAAGACCTCGGATGACGCCATCTTTATTCGCGGCGCGATTAACGAGGTGCTCTTTACCCTCGTCGTTGCCACACTAATCGTGGTCGCCTCGATCTGGCTTTTTATCGGCTCGCCGCGCGCCACACTGATCCCGGCCATCACCATCCCACTCGCGCTCACAGGCACCCTGGCGGCTATCTGGGCGCTTGGATTTTCGATTAACCTACTGACCTTGCTAGCGCTGGTACTAGCCACCGGGTTGGTGGTGGATGATGCGATTGTGGTGCTTGAGAATATTCAGCGTCGTCGCCGGGCTGGACTGGGCGCCCGAGCCGCGGCTTTGCTGGGCACGCATCAGGTGTTTTTTGCCGTCATTGCCACCACCGTGGTGCTCATCTCGGTCTTTGTGCCGATTTCACTGTTACCTAGCACCGCCGGCCGTCTGTTTCGGGAATTTGGCGTGGTCCTTGCGGTGGCCGTCGGTATTTCTTCCTTTATTGCCCTATCACTTGTTCCGGCACTGGCAGCGCGTGTCCTCGCTCATGAGGACAAACCCGGACCCATTGCGCTTCGGCTGCGGGCGTTGGGTAATCGCATTGCCGATGGGTATCAGCGCAGCTTAGGCCATGTGATTGGCTATCCCTGGGTGACCGCAGCCGTAGCGCTGGCGGTGATTGGACTGGCGTTTCAGCAGTTCAGCCAAATTGATGAAGAATTACTGCCCACCGAAGACCGAGGACTGATTTTTGTCGTGGCCACCGGGCCGGATGGTGCGGGACTGAAATATAGCCAGCAACAGGCCTGGCGCATGCAGTCCAAACTTCAGCCGTTGGTGGAATCTGGCGAGATTCAGCGGCTTTTCACCATTGCCGGGCGCTGGGATCCTAACCGGGTACTGATCGTTGCCCCGCTGGCGCCTTGGGATGAGCGCGAACGCAATCAGCAGGCGATTGCCGCGGATGTCCGCACTGCCCTTGCTGACCTGCCCGGTGTCAATCTACGGGTCGGTAGCCCGAACAGCCTTGGTCTTCGTGGGGTCGGGACCGGATTAGAGGTGGCACTACTTGGCAATGACTACGCCGGCATTTATGCCGCTGCACAAACACTGACGGATGCCATCGAAACTGAACTGCCCGGCCTGGGTCGGGCACGAATCGGTTATGCCCCCACCCAGCCTCAGTTGCGCTTGGATATCGATCGTGAGCGCGCCGAGCGTCTTGGTATTACGATCCCAGATCTCGCCGACACGCTGCAGGCGCTGATCAATGGCTTTGAAGTGGTGGATTTAAATATCGACGACCAGGCCATTCCACTGCGTGTTGAAACGCGCACAGGGCGGATCAATACCCCGCAGGATCTGGCCAACATCCGCATCATCAATAGCGACGGCTTGGGTGTCCCCCTCTCCAATTTGGTTTCCCTACGCGAAGAGGGGGTGGCAGCGGAACTTGAGCGAGAAGCTCAGCGCCGGGCCATTACCATTGATATTGCCCGTGATGATGATTACCCGCTACAGAGCGCAGTCAGCGACCTGCGCGCTTTGGCTGAGCGCACCTTGCCGGAGTCTGTGAGCATGATCACGCTGGGCGAGGCCGAGACGCTGGAGGAGACCCGTCAGGAAGTCTTTATTACCTATGCCCTGGCGCTACTGGTTGTGCTGCTGGTACTGACCGCGCAGTTTGAAAGCCTGATGAGCGCGGTAGTCATTATGATCACTGTGCCTTTCGGACTGGCAGCGGCTGTTTTTGCCCTTCGCCTGACCGGCACATCGATTAATATCTACTCGCAAATCGGGCTGATACTGCTCATTGGGCTAATGGCCAAGAACGGCATCCTATTGGTGGAATTTGCCAATCAGTTGCGCGATGAAGGCCGATCATTACGGGATGCGGCTCTGGGCAGTGCGCGGGTGCGTCTGCGCCCGGTCGCAATGACGATGATTGCCACCATTCTGGGTGGTTTGCCGCTGATTTTGGGCAGTGGTGCTGGCGCCGAGGCCCGTGCGGCCATCGGTTGGGTTGTCTTTGGTGGGCTGGGGCTTGCCGCGCTATTTACGCTGTACCTAACGCCCGGGCTTTATATCCTGCTGGCCCGTTTTGCCAAGCCGCGCAGCGCCTCAATGGCTGCCCTTGACGCCGAGCTGGATCAAGCCGTTAATGCAAGCACTAGCACCATGGCGGGCAATGCCAACAGGTGACTCAGCACGATGGTGCTGGCAATGAGTGCGGTATCGCCATCGGTCTGCTGAACCAGCACATAAGCGGCCGCTGCACTAGGACAAGCTAAGAAAATCAGGGCGATACGCATCTCTTCGCTGCCAAGGCCAATCCATGAGCCGATCGCAAACCCGATCACTGGGGCCAGCGCTGTTTTGAGCAAGGCAGAGCCGACCGCCCAATGCTGACGGCCGCGCAAGCGGGTGGCATACAGTCCGCCCCCAATCCCCATCAGCGCCAGTGGCAACGCCATCTGCCCCACCGCCGAGAGTGTTCGATCCACAAAGATCGGCAGCGGCATGCCAATAATCGCAATGGCCATGCCCACCAACGTGGCAATCAAAATCGGGTTGGTGGCCAGTCCGGTCAACACCCGGCGCGCCGCGACCCACGCTCTAGCCTCGCCCGGTAACTCCATCATGACGACCGCCACCACGTTGTAGACGATGATCATGGGCACAAATGCAATCAGTGCCGCGGATTCATAGCGCCCTGCCCCGGATGTGCTAGCAAAGGCATAGATGACCACCGGCAGGCCGACAAACGTTAAATTCCCACGAAATGCCCCGTGGGCAAACGTCATCAGGGATCGCATCGGCATCCGCCAAAGCAGGCCGATTAGGATGCCGATCACAATCACCGCAACGGTGGCGCCCAATAGCACCACCAAAAGCCCACCCACGGCATCCAACGC
>CBFIIM010000038.1:0-13365 GCA_965662395.1 Spiribacter sp.
AGTAGCAAAATCAATACGGCAGGGATTAATGCCGGAATCGACCAGTAGGCCAAGGCAAGCCGCCATTGATCATTGGCCAGTGGCAGGACAATCGGCAATGTCAGTGTTGAGCCGAGCACCTCGCCAACCAACATGCCATTCATATAGACCGCCGTTCCCAGAGCAATCCGGCGCGGCCACCATTGAGTCAGCAGTGTCGGCAGCGCGGGTTGAATGCCGGCAATAGCCACACCCATCACTGCTGTCCAAGCGAAAAGGCCGGCGGTGTCGTGGAGCCCTCGTGCGGCGGAACTAATGGCAACCAATACCAATGCCAGTACAAGGGTCAGACGAGCCCCGATGCGGCTGATTAACCAAGCTGCGGCCACCCCCGCCGTGGCCAGCATCAGGATTGGAAAAGTGGTAAGCGCGCCCGTCGCTGCTTCGCCTAAACCCAGATCGGCGGCAATCCGCGGGGCCAGAGGAGGAGCAACCATGACGGTCAGGCGCAGATAAAGCCCCGCCGTCCATAACAGCAGAAGGACCACTGGCGTGGAGGGTGTAGTCAGACCCGATGCGCGCATTCAGCCCCTCGCGGCAAAAAGGTAGACTGTACCACCATGGATGAGCATAAAACGCCGAAAAATGCTGTTGGTGTCATCGATTTGAGACTGCATCAACCGCGCGAGCGTCTGGGTCTAGTTGAGCAAACACTGGCGGTGCTCCGCCCGGGGGAGTCGGTGTTGTTCCTCTACCATGAACCGCCTGATCGTTTAGCCCGCTACATTTCTACCTCACTGTCGGGGGAGTTTCGGGTGATGGAGCTGGACTGCGGTCCGGAAATCTGGAGCTTGATGGTTCAAGCCGTTAACCAATAACTAGTGGGGAAAAAAGAAAAGATGGAGTTAGAACACAGTCACGAGCCAGAGGACATACGCCAGAGACTGGAAGAGGGTAGACGCCAGAGTTATCTGCGCGACGCCATTTTGGGCGGGATTGATGGCTGCGTTACCACGTTTGCGATTGTCGCATCGGTTGTTGGCGCTGGGCTGCCGGGGCTGGTGGCATTAGGACTTGGGCTTGCGAATCTGATTTCAGATGGCTTCAGCATGGGGGCTAGCAACTATCAGGGTGTGAAGAGTGAACGCGATGCTCTGGTCAATGCGCGCGAGGTTGAGTCGCGGCATATTCAGCATGCTCCGGATGGAGAACGTGAGGAGATTCGTCAGATATTCGCAAGAAAAGGCTTTGAGGGTCAGGTGCTTGAAGAGATTGTTGAGACCATCTCCTCGGATGAGTCACTTTGGGTTGATACTATGATTCGTGAGGAACATGGGCTTGAGTTGGAGGGCGCCCATCCTCTGCGTGCTGGGCTTTGGACTTTTGGCGCATTTTTAGCGGTTGGTGCAATACCACTGCTACCGTTTCTAGTGCCCGCATTGGATGTTGATACGGCTTTTTTGACCAGCAGTGTGCTGACCGGTGGGGCTTTCTTCGCTATTGGTTTTATTAAAGGCCAGCTAGTGGGGGGCGGACGCCTGCGCTCCGGCATTGAAACCCTATTAATGGGCGGTGGGGCAGCACTTATTGCGTATTTGGTCGGCGGCGTGTTTGAGCCCATGATGATGGAGATGGGGCTGGCGGTCGGTTCCTAACAATTCTTCGCTTGCTTGATGCGAATCAAGCGACCCACTGGCTCTGACCGGCAGGCTGGAGGCTGGTATTAATCCTTGGAGGATCGAATTCATGGCCACTGATTTAAAAATATTGCTTGTCCCGGTGGATGGTTCAGACGGTTCGTCTGATGCAGCACGCTATGCGGTTGGCCTGGCCGAGCGGTTATCAATTCCGGTCGAATTGCTCTATGCATTTCCAAAAGATCCCATTGATATGTTTGGGGTGCCCACCGAATCGCCTCGGCCTGAGGAGCTTGAGTACTTCTCACCCGATGCCTTCGCCCGGTTGCGCGATCGCACGGCTGAAAAGGCATTTGCTACGACCCGCGAGGCTATTGGCGAGACTCGAGCTAAGATCCAGCAGGCAATTCTCGCTGGCAACCCCGCAGAGGCCATTGTTGAGCACTCAAAAGGCGTGGATGGGGCAATGATCGTCATCGGCAGCCGTGGGCTGAGTGGGTTTAAAGAGATTCTGCTGGGCAGTGTCAGTCAGCGGGTCCTGCACCATGCCGAGTGTCCAGTCACAGTGGTGCGCTAAGGGCGACTGGCTTAGACGTGTTTGTGACGGATGACACGATTCGCGCCCAGGCCGAGCGGCTGGCAGCACTGCTGATCGCGCGGGACTGGCGATTAGTCTGTGCCGAGTCTTGTACTGGTGGCTGGATCGCCAAAGCCTGCACCGATATCGCGGGCAGCTCTGGGTGGTTTGACTCAGGTCTTGTGGTCTACAGCAATGCGGCCAAAGAGGGCCTTCTCGGCGTTTCTGCCGCTGTGTTAAAGGCGCATGGTGCGGTTAGTCGCGAAACGGCCGAAGCCATGGCCCGCGGTGCTGTCCAGCATGATAATCAGGTCTCAATAGCGACCACTGGGGTTGCCGGGCCAACTGGCGGCAGCGCATTAAAGCCGGTGGGGTTGGTCTGGTTTGCCTGGTGTCTGCCTGGCGGTGGTTGCCAAAGTGAGTCGGTGCATTTTTCCGGCGACCGTGATGCGGTGCGTCGGCAAAGTGTGCGCCATGCGATCGATGGACTCACACAGTGTCTGGGTTCTGGTTGATCGGATAAGAAAACCCGACCGACGGGGTGGGCGGTCTCGAGCGACTATGGGATACTTTCGTCTTAATCTCATCACGGCCCACACCAAAGGTTGAGCATGGACGAAGATCGCAAAAAAGCCCTAGGCGCTGCACTGGGGCAAATCGAGAAGCAGTTCGGTAAAGGCGCTGTCATGCGCATGGGCGATGCCCGTGCGGTGGGCAATGTCCCGGTCATTTCTACAGGTTCTCTGACGCTGGATGTTGCCTTGGGTATCGGTGGCATTCCCCGCGGGCGTGTCATTGAGATTTATGGCCCGGAATCATCGGGTAAGACCACACTAACTCTGCAGGCGATTGCCGAAGCCCAGCGAGCGGGCGGGACAGCGGCATTCGTGGACGCCGAACATGCCCTTGACCCGGACTATGCCGGCAAGCTCGGCGTGAACGTCGATGAGTTGTTGGTCTCTCAGCCGGACACCGGTGAGCAGGCCCTAGAGATTGCCGATATGCTGGTGCGCTCAGGCGCTGTTGATATTGTAGTGGTTGACTCCGTCGCGGCGCTCACGCCCAAGGCGGAAATTGAAGGCGAGATGGGGGATTCCCATGTTGGCCTGCAGGCCCGTTTGATGTCGCAGGCGCTGCGCAAACTTACCGCCAATATTAAACGCTCTAATACCACGGTGATCTTCATCAATCAGATCCGAATGAAGATTGGCGTGATGTTTGGCAGCCCGGAAACTACGACCGGTGGTAATGCACTGAAGTTTTACGCATCGGTGCGCATGGATATCCGCCGTATTGGCGCCATTAAGAAAGGCGATGAGGTGGTGGGTAATGAAACCCGTGTCAAAGTCGTCAAAAACAAAATGGCGCCGCCGTTTCGTCAGGCCGAATTTGAGATCCTCTATGGTGAGGGTATCTCGCATGAGGGTGAGTTAATTGAGCTGGGTGTTAAGCACGGCCTTGTCGATAAGTCCGGCGCCTGGTACAGCTACAACGGTGACCGTATTGGCCAGGGTAAGGAAAACGTCCGGCAGTACTTAAAGGATAATCCAGAGTCGGCCGCTGCGATTGATTCGGCCCTGCGTGAGCTGTTGCTTAAGCCGCCGACACGCGCCGAGGAGCCCGAAGCGGTCGCCGAGGATGAGGCCGACCCATCGATTTGATATCGCAGGATGAAGGGCACTCGGATGTTGCTGTCTGCCGTGAGCAGGCTATCCGGTTATTAGCCCGTCGCGAGCACTCTCGCCGTGAGCTTGATCGCAAGCTCGCGGCGCGCGCGTTTGAGCGCCCGGTCATCGAGCAGGTCCTCACTGCCCTAGAATCCGAGGGTTTGCTCAGTGATACACGTTTTGCCGAGGTTTATACCCGCCATCGGATCGAGTCGGGTTATGGCATCTTGCGTATCCGTTCTGATCTGGCTGAGCGTGGCGTCGACTCAGTCATTGTTGACCAGGCCATTGATCTTGGTGACGATGACTGGCTTTGGCACTGTCAACAGGCTTGGCAGCGTCGATTTGGAGTAAAGCCGACCAACCGCAGGGAGTGGGCGCGTCAGGCCCGGTTCCTGGGATATCGAGGATTTCCGGCCGATTTGGTACGACGGGTACTGGGGCGCATCGGGGCGGGCAACTGGGGTGACGACGGTTAAAACAGATGAGCAAGATAAAGACAAGCGCGGAAATTCGAACGGCCTTTGAGCAGTTTTTTGCCGAGAAGGGGCATGAGATTGTGCCGAGTAGCTCTCTGGTGCCTGGCAATGATCCGACGCTGCTTTTTACCAATGCCGGAATGGTGCCATTCAAAGACGTCTTCCTTGGGCGAGAGCAGCGTGGTTATCAACGTGCTGTTAGCGCTCAGCGCTGTGTTCGCGCAGGCGGAAAACATAATGATCTGGAGAATGTGGGTTATACCGCCCGTCATCACACCTTCTTTGAGATGCTGGGTAATTTCAGTTTTGGGGATTACTTCAAGCGTGAGGCGATTGCCTACGCTTGGGAATTCCTGACGCAAAGGCTGGGTCTGCCTGCGGATCGATTGTGGGTCACCGTGTACGAGGAGGACGATGAGGCCGCCTCGATCTGGCTTGACGACATCGGCGTGGATCCGTCGCGCTTCTCACGCATCGGTGCGGCCGATAATTTTTGGTCAATGGGTGATACCGGTCCTTGTGGTCCGTGCTCAGAGATCTTCTATGATCACGGCCCGCATATCCCGGGTGGTCCACCAGGCACACCAGAGGAAGACGGCGATCGTTATGTCGAGATCTGGAATCTGGTGTTTATGCAGTATGACCGCGGTGCTGATGGCGCGCTGACGCCGCTGCCGAAGCCGTCGATTGACACTGGAATGGGTTTAGAGCGCGTCGCTGCGGTAGTCCAGGGCGTGACCAATAACTTTGATATCGATTTGTTTGGCAACCTGGTCGGTGCTGCGGCATCGCTGGCTAAAATCGAAGATCGTGAAAACGCCTCGCTGCGGGTGATTGCCGATCATATCCGCGCCTGCGCATTTCTGGTGGTTGACGGTGTGCTCCCCAGTAACGAGGGCCGGGGGTATGTCCTGCGTCGAATTATTCGTCGGGCGGTGCGGCATGGTTATAAGCTGGGTATCGCTGAGCCATTTTTCTGGCGGCTGGTTGAACCGCTGATCACCGAGATGGGCGATGCTTATCCCGAGCTGCGCGCCAATCAGGCACTAGTGGAGCGGGTGCTGCGACAAGAAGAGGAGCGTTTCCGTGAGACCTTGGAGCAGGGGCTTAAGTTGCTGGCCGAGGACCTTGAGGGGCTGTCCGGTGACACCATCCCAGGTGAGACCGTTTTTAAACTCTACGATACCTTTGGATTCCCGGTTGATCTGACCGCGGATGTGGCGCGTGAACAAGGGCTGCACCTGGACATGGCGGGCTTTGAAACGGCCATGGCAGCGCAGCGAGAACGCGCCCGGGCGGCCAGTACATTTCGCGCCGAGTATGGCGGAGTGGCTGATTTTGGTGGCACCACCGAGTTCAGTGGCTATGATGTCAATGAAGATGCTGCCCAAATCATTGGACTCTATCGGGATGGGGCCGCTGTCGATGTTTTAGATGCAGGCCAGCAGGGTATGGTGGTGCTGGATCGCACCCCGTTTTATGCCGAGTCCGGTGGTCAGGTCGGTGATACGGGTTGGTTGGTGGCCAATGGCGTTGAGTTTGTTGTCGAAGACACACAAAAATACGCCAGTGCTAGAGGGCATTTGGGTCGGGTAGCGGTCGGGCAGCTTCGCTTGGGTGATGCGCTCGATGCGCGTATTGATTCCGCACGGCGGCTTCGTACCACGCTCAACCACACCGCAACACATTTGCTTCATGCCGCACTTCGCGAAGTACTGGGTGAGCATATCCATCAGAAAGGCTCATTGGTGGCCCCGGATCGCTTGCGATTCGACTTCGCCCACTTTGAGCCGATTACCCGTGAACAGCTTCGCGATATCGAGTCGTTGGTCAATCTTTGGATTCGCGCCAATGACCCGGCGGATATCTTTGAGACCGACTATGACGCTGCCATTGCCATCGGAGCCACTGCGCTTTTTGGTGAGAAGTACGGCGATCGCGTGCGCGTTGTGCGGTTTGGTGAAGTTTCCACTGAGCTGTGTGGTGGTTGCCATGTTGGTGCTACCGGGCAGATCGGGCTTTTTGTGATCACTGCAGAGGGCGGAGTCTCAGCGGGCGTCAGGCGGATCGAGGCGCTGACTGGCGCGGGTGCGATCGAGCGCATGCAACAGTCTTCTCAAACGCTGGCCGCGGCGGCCGAGAAGCTTAAAGTCTCCCCAGACAACCTTTTGCTGCGCTTGGATCAAGAAATCGATCGAGCGCGTGGATTGGAGCGAGAGACTGCCAAGCTTCAGCAAAAGCTGGCCTCACAGGCGGGCTCAGAACTCGCCGATCAGGCCCTCGATATCAACGGCGTCAAGGTTTTAGCGGCGCGCGTAGAGCAGGGCGCTGATTCCCTGCGGGATACGGTCGATCAGTTAAAGAATCGACTGGGTGATGCCGTCATCGTGCTGGCCGCATTGTCTGATGACAAGGTTCGCTTGGTGGCGGGTGTCACTCCGGGGTTGAAGGATCGCGTGCGTGCAGGCGATTTGGTCAATCATGTCGCTGAACAGGTCGGCGGGCGCGGTGGCGGTCGCCCGGATTTTGCCCAGGCCGGTGGCAGCGACCCGGCAGCGTTGCCGGCAGCGCTCGAATCAGTTGAAAGCTGGGTGCGTCAGCGCTTGGCCGATCAATAGGGATATAACATGGCTTTGATTGTGCAGAAATTTGGCGGCAGCTCTGTCGGCAATATTGAGCGAATAGAGAATGTTGCGCGAAAAGTGATCGCTAGCCGAGAGGCAGGTCACGATGTGGTTGTCGTGGTCTCGGCCATGAAAGGCGAGACTGATCGTTTGACGGATTTGGCGCATGCCGCCGCCCAAACCAGCAATCCACGCCCGCGTGAGCTCGATTTGCTGCTCTCCACCGGCGAGACGGTGACCATTGCATTGTTAACAATGGTCTTAGAGCGTCTGGGTGCCGCCGCGCGCTGCTATACCGGCGCACAGGTCAGTATTCTGACCGATAGTGCGTTTAGTAAAGCGCGCATCCAGGAGATTGACGCTGAGCTGATTCGTACCGACTTGGCTGCCGGCCGAATCGTTGTGGTGGCAGGCTTTCAAGGCGTTGATGAGAATGGCTCTATCACCACGCTGGGCCGTGGTGGCTCGGATACGACTGCCGTTGCGCTTGCGGCAGCGCTAGAGGCCGACGAATGCCAGATTTACACCGACGTGGATGGTGTCTACACCACCGACCCGCGCGTCGTCCCGACCGCTAGGCGACTGGACCGGGTCACCTTTGAAGAAATGCTCGAGCTGGCTAGTCTCGGTTCAAAGGTGTTGCAGATTCGGGCTGTGGAATTTGCGGGTAAATATCAAGTGCCGCTGCGGGTGTTGTCCTCATTTGAAGAGGGCCCTGGAACGCTGATTACGATGGAAGGAGATGACATGCAGCAGGGGAGTATGGAAGAGCCGCTGATTGCGGGTATTGCGTTTAGTCGCGACGAGGCAAAGCTGACGATGCTGGGCGTCCCCGACACCCCGGGTATAGCTGCACAGATACTGGGTCCCATCGCCAATGCCAACATTGAAGTCGATGTGATTGTGCAGAACATCAGTAACGAGGGCCTGACCGATTTCACCTTCACGGTGCATAAACGCGACCATGAACGGGCGATGGCGATCTTAAAGGATCTTGCCAACACACTGGGCGCTCGGGAGGTCTATGGCGATACCGGCATCGGCAAACTATCACTGGTTGGTGTGGGCATGCGCTCACATGCGGGTGTGGCCAGTCGGATGTTTAATGCCCTGGCCGATGAGGGGATCAATATCCAAATGATCTCCACCTCGGAGATCAAGATCTCGGTGGTGGTGCAGGAGAAATACCTCGAATTAGGGACCCGCGCCTTGCATCGGGCTTTTGATCTTGACGATGAAAGTGGCCGAACGGTCAGTGTCGAAGGAACCGACAGCACGATCTAGGTCAATTTGGTGCGGTTTTCTCAGTAATCATACCGGTCGGGGGGAGACAGTTAGCGCTCAGGTCTATAACATTGTCATATTGTTAACAGGGCGCGCTTTTCGGAGGGGACGTCACTAGACGGAAAAGCGAGTTGGAAGGGCACGGGATCTTACGGGTTTAAACCATAGTCCCAATAGTAGACAGGCAGTCAAAAATATAAGGAGGTGTCGGAATGCTTATTCTGACACGCAGGGTCGGCGAAACCCTGATGATCGGCGACGATGTAGCAGTGACCGTGCTTGGCGTAAAAGGCAATCAGGTGCGTATTGGGGTGAAAGCACCCAAGGATGTCTCTGTGCACCGTGAAGAAATTTATGAGCGGATTCGTGATGAAGACGAGTCCGAGGAAAAGCAGGACGACTAACTGAACCGTTGGGGCCTTCGCCCCAGCACTGGTTTACGAATAAGAGGGATTACCGTATCCTTCCCAATCGAAATAGGAGAGGTGGCCGAGTGGCTGAAGGCGCTCCCCTGCTAAGGGAGTAAGGGCTTAAACGCCCTTCGAGGGTTCGAATCCCTCTCTCTCCGCCAGATATAAAAACGGCCCCGTCAGGGGCCTTTTTTATATCTGGATGAATAGGGTTCGAACCCTCGAAGCAGTCAATGAAGGGTTCGACTAACTGCCGGACGGCAGTTAGGACACCGAGCGAGCGCGAGGTGCCCGAAGGGTGAGACCCGGTAGGGTCGAATCAATCCCTCTCTCTCCGCCAGATATAAAAATGGCCCCGTCAGGGGCCTTTTTTATATCTGGATGAATAGGGTTCGAACCCTCGAAGTAGTCAATGATGGGTTCGACAATAAAAAAGGGCCCCGAGGGGCCCTTTTCGTTGCTCCCCCGTGCCGACGTCAGGCCGAAGCCTTTGCCCGCATAGAGTTGCGCACATCCCGCAGTATCGGGTAGAGCACGCTAAGGATCGCAGCGGTCAGAATGATCGCCGATATGGGCCGGGTAAAGAAGATCGACCACTCGCCATTCGAGAGGATCAGTGCACGTCGCAGAGACGTCTCGATCATAAACCCAAGCACCATCGCCAGGATCAGCGGTGCAGCGGGGAAATCGAGTCGACGCATGACATACCCAAGAACTCCGAAGAACAGCACCAGACGGACATCGAACATCAGCCCGGTAATGGCCATAGCCGCCATAAAGGCAATGCCCGCAACGCCTGTGATCAAAAACGGCTTGGGTATCCGCATCACCAGCGCCAGATAAGGTGTTAACAGCAGGCCCATCACCAACAGCATAATCGAGGCGATCGCAAGACCGAAGAAGATGCTGTAGACCATTACGGGCTGTTCGGTAAAGATCTGCGGGCCTGGCTTAATGCCAAACATAATCATCGATGCCAGAATCACGGCAGCGGCACCGGAACCAGGGATGCCAAGTGCCAACAGGGGCACCATGGCGCCACCCTCTGTGGCGTTGTTGGCGGCCTCAGGAGCGGCAACGCCCTCTTGATGCCCGGTACCGAACTTCTCCGGTGTCTTGGAGAATCGCTTGGCCTCATTGTAGGCAATAAAAGCAGCGATCGACCCACCCGCACCTGGAGCAGTACCCACCAGCATGCCAATGCCAGTAGAGCGGAGGATAACGGGCATCAATGCCCTAATCTCGGCCCAGCTGGGCAGTTCGCGGGAGAACGCCTGAAACTTTGACTGCTCGTTGGGCTTCTGCGCCTGAACGAGCACCT
The DNA here is from genome assembly GCA_965662395.1 of Spiribacter sp. Taxonomy (GTDB): domain Bacteria; phylum Pseudomonadota; class Gammaproteobacteria; order Nitrococcales; family Nitrococcaceae; genus Spiribacter. The sequence continues at coordinate 9,979 of CBFIIM010000038.1, forward strand.
CAGCAATGGCAAAGACGCCGATCATAACAACCAGAAAGTTGATACCACCGATCAGTTCATAACGGCCGAAGGCAAAACGCGGCGTGCCACTAAAAGGATCCGTGCCAACGGTAACGATAGCCAAACCCACCAATGTGGAAATAATGCCCTTGAACACATTCTTGGTGGCCATACTTGCCACCATGCTTAACCCGAAAATGCCCACCGCGAAGTATTCAGGTGCGCTGAATTTCAGGGCGAAAGCAGCCAGCGGGATCGCAGTGACGGCCAGCATAATGGTGCTTAGGAACCAACCAATGGCGGAGGCCACACAAATGATGCCCAACGCTTTGCCCGCCTGCCCTTTTTGGGCCATGGGGTAGCCGTCAAATAGCGTAGCCGCCCCGGACGCAGCCCCAGGGGCATGGACCAGTGTTGAGGTAACGCCGCCACCAAAGTTCTGTCCGCCCCATAATCCAAGCATCATTAGGATCGCTGCGGTGACATCCATGGTGAAGGTAAAGGGAATGATCAGGCTGATGCCGATTGCCCCGTTAATGCCAGGCAGAATGCCGGCAACGATGCCAATCAACACGCCCAGCGCAATAAAAAACAGGGTGTAAGGTGTCAGGACACCGAACAGCGCTTCGGTGATTGAGACAAAATCAATCATGGCTAACGGCTTCCTTCTGCTAGAAAAGTGATGCTTCAGGGACATTCATCCCGAAGATCACGGCAAACAATGCATAGAGAATGGCGGTAATAAATACCGAACCTGCGATCACGGGGATCGGTCGGCGTTCACCGGCAATCACAATCATTGCGGTGAAGACGATCAATGAGGCGACGATGTAGCCAACCAGGTTCAGGATCAGCGTGTATACCGCCATCGAAGCGATAAATCCGAATAGACGCGCGCGCGGTGCAGGCATTCCAAAGATTTGCGGCTCATTAATGACCACCTCTTCGGGAGTGTCTTCCGGCTCTTCGTCTTCGGGGGCATCTGCGTTTTTGCCGCCCACCTGGCCGCCGGCAATTTCAATATTCATCAGACCGGTGATGATCAGTCCGACGCTGCAGATGATGATCCCAATAGCGACCAGCATCGGGAAGAAACGACCGCCAAGCTGATCGGTCATGGTGAAATTTGGCACCTGACTGGCGAGCCCGGCAAGCAGCAGCCCAAACGCCAGGCAGAAAATGCCTGAGAAAACGTTGGCGCGATTCATTTTTACTATGCTCCTCGAGAACCGGCCGACATCGGGAGACGACGTCGGCCGGGGGTTCTGGTTTTTGGACCTACAACTAGTTACAGGCTCTCAAGGAAGGCCTTGATGTTGCCGTTCGAGCGATCAAGGAACGCTGCGAACTCATCCGGGCCCAGGAACGCGGGGGCCATGTTGCCATCGCGCCAGTAGCTAGCCCAGGGCTCCATGTCGTACATGCCAGAAAGCGTCTCGGCGATGGCTTCAACGGTGGCACGATCCATTCCCGGCGGTCCAAAGACACCACGGAACTTGTTAGCGACGACGTCGTAGCCCAGCTCTTTGAATGTGGGCACATCAGCGTAGTCTTCCAGACGATCATCCTGGAATACCGCCAACAGACGGAAGTCACCGTTTTCCAGCTGCGTGCGGGCATCACCCACTTCACCGATCACAGCATCCAAATGCTGACCGAGCAGCTCAACGTTGGCATCACCACCGCCCTCATGAGGCACGATGCGGACCTGAATGTCAGCCGCTTCCTGCATCTCAGCAATCACCAGACCTTCCAGCGATCCGGCGCTACCGATACCGATTGTGATATCACCCGGGTTGGCACGGGCATGCTCCAGGAAATCATCAATGGTTTCGAAGGGGCTATTCCGATGCACATACAGCGTTGAGGGATCAACAAAGATCCGTGCGATCGGGGTGATGTCCTGGTAAGTCGGGACGCCCGGTGCGCGAATCGGAGTGATCAGCTGTGTGGGGGTGACGGCCTGAATGACACTGCCGTCTTCGGGGGCCTGCGTCACCAAATAGGTGGCGGCAACAGCACCCGATCCACCGACACGGTTGTTGGCAACCGCATCCACATCAAAGTTCTGCTCCAGGGTCTGCACCAGGTTGCGGATGAAGCGATCACCACCGCCGCCAGGGCTTGAGTGGGTCATCACCTCAACTTTGGATGGTGGCCAGTCCTGAGCAGTAGCAGGCATTGCTACTATCAATGAGAGCAATGCAGTCAAAAGCAATCCACGTTTGAACATGGTTTTTCTCCTCCAGATGGTTTTTTTCTCGCAGAGCGTACCCACACAGCGGGGTTTAACAACTCAACGCCCCTTCGACTATATTTTATATAATTTACATGCGTCAATGACTGACTGGTGTTTTCTTTACTGTGAATCGCGCAGGGCAGGAGGCAGGAGAGTGTTGAGGGGAGGGGGCTAGCCGATTTCGTTGAGATAGTGGGTGCGACCGGATGCCCCAACAATCACCCGCCATTCTACCGGCTCACCACCCAGACTGTAGGCAACGCGCTCAGCTTCAAGGATTGGGGTGCCGTGCGGCAGATTGAGAAGTTTGCACTCCTCAGCGGTGGCAGTGCGGGCTTCTAACCGTTCTTTGACTCTGGTGATCAGCAGGTTATAGCGCTGTTCTAGAAACAGATAGATCGAGGCCGGATTCTCACTCTCGATAGTGCGCTTGGCGTTAGGGCAGAGCGCATCGGGCAGAAAAAAACGCTCGTAGAGTAAAGGTTCACCATTTCGCAACCGAAGACGGGTGGTTTGCGTGCCAGTGGCCCCTACCGGTATCTCCATTGCTTGGGCGATGCGTCCATCGGCCTGTGCATCGACAACGGATACCGGTTGTGTCTCATCCGTGGCAATACGCTCATCTTCACTGCAATAGAATTGGTGAAAACGAAATGGGCGATAATCACCGGCATGGGAGGTGACAAAAGTGCCCTTGCCTGCCTGGCGAGTGACAAGTCCCTCCTGCGCCATCGCTTCGATCGCTTTGCGGACCGTGCCCTGGCTCAGGCCATATTGATCGGCCAGCTTAAATTCACTGGGCAGAATATGACCGGGTTTCCATTCACCCGAAAGCACGCGTTTAACAAGATCTTGTTTGACTTGTCGGTACAGCGGCTGTGCTGTGGGTTTTAATGCGGCCATAGGGATGCTCTCGCGCTTTCCTGTCAGTTATTTAATACAAATACCATACGCAATGATAACGGATGATTGGTAGGACCATTATTGTTTCTTTTGTTGGCGACGATAATTAATGCCAATCAATAGCTGCCGTGCGGTCAGTGGTGTTTTAGCGAGCTCTTCGGCAGTCGCGCCTTCCGCCCAACGCACAAAACTGACCTCCGCGCGGCGGAATCCCGCATGGCGGGATCGCAAAAGGGTCAGGACCA
>CBFIIM010000039.1:0-13217 GCA_965662395.1 Spiribacter sp.
CTTTAACTGTGGCGTCGGCATGGTGGCCGTGGTTGCCCCAGACGCAGTGGATTCAGCCCTACATTGCCTTCAACAGGCCGGTGAAACCGCCTGGGTGGTCGGTGAAATTATCTCCGCCACCGATCAGGAAACGCGTTATCAGGATGATGGATGACCCACGTGGCTGACTATCGCATCGTGGTGCTGATCTCTGGCAGCGGCACCAATCTGCAGGCAATTATGGATGCCGCAGCGGCCGGCCGCATTCAGGGTCAAATCGTTGAAGTTATCAGTAACCGCGCAGATGCCTATGGTCTTGAGCGGGCTGCCAAGGCAGGGATCACCACGCAGGTTTTGGATCATCGCGATCACCCTACCCGCCAGGCTTATGACACCGTCCTTGCCGAGCATATCGAAACCCTCAAACCAGACTTAATTATCCTGGCCGGTTTTATGCGCATCTTAAGTGACGCCTTTGTCGAGCGGTTTATGGGCCGGCTGATTAATATCCACCCCTCATTGCTGCCCGCCTATCGCGGCCTGCACACCCACGCCCGGGCCATCGAGGCAAAAGAACCCCTGCATGGCTGCAGCGTGCATTACGTCATCCCCGAGCTAGATGCCGGGCCGGTCATCGCACAAGCTGCCGTGACGATTAAAGCCGACGACACCCCGGAGACGCTGCAAACCCGGGTGCAAGCCATGGAGCATCAGCTCTATCCTGAAGTCGTTGCCTGGCTGGCCGACGGGCGTGTGAGCATGAAAGAGCAGGCCGTGTGGATCGATGGGCAACCCATTGCCACGCCACCGCGCATCGGCACAGAGCCTGAGGCGGTTGAGCATTGATCAGCAGCATGCGCCCACCGCGTTGGCTCTGTGGGGTGCTGCTCGCGCTAACGCCACTTTTCGCCCTTGCACAAACCCCTACCTTCAGCGCGCCCGAGCCGTTCAGTGCTGTCTATGAATTGCGCCGTGCCGGCCTAACACTGGGCGTAGCGGATCTACGCTACCAACGCCCCAGTGAAGACCGCTATGCCTACAGCCTCTACACCCGGGCCAGCGGGGTCGCGCGGCTTGTTTTCTCCAGCGAGGTCCGTGAACAAAGCCAGGGGCATATCACGGCCGATGGCTTTCGGCCGGACACCTATCGCTACATCCGCAGCGGTGGAGATGATGACCGACGTGCCGAGTTGCGTTTTGACTGGGATGCCCTTGAGGTAGTCAACGATATTGCCGAATACCCCTGGCGTATGGATATCACCGGTGACACCATCGACCGGGTCATTAGCCCATTGCAGCTGATGCATGATTTGTATGAACGCGCCCCCGGCACCGACCGGCTGATCTACCGAATTGCCGATGGCGGGCGACTCAAAACCTATCTACTGACCATCGAGGGACGGGAGGGCATCGAGACCCCGGTGGGCCGTTTTGAGGCGCTACGCATCCGCCGCCGTGACACGGACAGTGACCGCGAAACCATCCTCTGGTGTGCCCCAGCGCTGCGCTATCTGGCCGTTCAGCTGGAGCAGTGGGAGGATGGCAAGCGAAGCGCGCAGCTAGTGCTGGCCGAACTTAAAGGGCTAGAGCGCGAGGCTCTGGCGCGCAGTGACGCGCCTGACTGATTAGGGTCTTGGTAGAGTCACGCCGCGCTGACCCATGTACTTGCCCGCACGATCCTTGTAGGACTCCTCACAGACCTCATCGGACTCTAGAAACAGCATCTGCGCCACGCCCTCATTGGCATAAATCCTGGCCGGCAACGTGGTGGTGTTGGAGAACTCCAGAGTCACATGCCCCTCCCATTCAGGTTCTAGCGGAGTGACATTGACGATGATTCCACAGCGGGCATAGGTCGATTTACCCAGACAAATCGTCAGCACATTGCGCGGAATCCGGAAGTACTCAACCGTGCTGGCCAGCGCAAAGCTATTGGGCGGAATGATGCAGACATCCGAGTGGACATCGACAAAACTGGATTCATCAAAATCCTTCGGATCCACAATGGCCGAATTAATATTGGTGAAAATCTTAAAATGATCGGCGCAGCGTACGTCATAGCCGTAACTTGAGGTGCCATAAGAGATCATGCGTCGGTCTGCGGCACCGCGGACCTGACCCGGCTCAAACGGCTCGATCATGCCCTCTGCGGCCATCTGCCGGATCCAACGATCGGATTTGATGCTCATCGCTGCGTCCTTTTATCTAATTGTCATCGACGACGATTTTCGGGAATCGGCTGGCACCGGCCGGATCCTGGCGCGACAGCAGTGCCGTCGTGCGTCGAGCCGCAGCGCGATAGAGCTCGGCCACCCGTGAATCGGGCGCGGCCACCACGGTCGGCTGACCGCTATCGGCCTGCTCACGAATACTTAGGTCAAGCGGCATCGAGCCAAGCAACTCCACGCCTTCCTGGTCGGCCAGGCGCTGACCGCCGCCGGCACCAAAAATATGCTCCTCATGCCCGCACTCAGAGCAGACGTGCAGACTCATGTTCTCAAGGATGCCCAGTACCGGCACTTTGACCTTCTCGAACATCTTGACACCCTTGCGGGCATCCAAGGTGGCGATATCTTGCGGCGTGGTCACCACCACCGCTCCGGCCACTGGCACTTTCTGTGACAGCGTCAGCTGAATATCACCGGTGCCCGGTGGTAAGTCGATCACCAAATAATCCAGCGCCTCCCAGCGTGTTTCATTCAGCAGCTGTGTCAGCGCCTGGGTCACCATCGGACCACGCCAGACCATGGGCGTGTCTTCTTCGATTAAAAATCCGATGGACATAATCTGAATACCGTAATTCTCAAGCGGGGTGATGGTCTTGCCATCGGGGCTGTCCGGTTTGCGCCCGGCAATACCCATCATTCGCGGCTGACTCGGGCCGTAGATATCGGCATCCAACAGCCCCACCCGAGCGCCTTCCTGGGCCAGCGCCAATGCCAGATTGGCGGAGGTCGTGGATTTACCGACGCCGCCTTTTGCGGAGGCCACAGCGATAATGTTGCGGATGTTCTCAAGCGGTTTTAACGCCGCCTGCACCTGACGGGCGGAAATCTGCCAATGGATGTTAACCGTCACCGTCTCCGCCCCGGTTGCATCAATGACCACCTGTTTGATGGCCGCTTGCAGTGCCGATCGATAGTGATCGACCGGAAACCCCAGCAGGACATCGATTTCCACCGCGCTGCCATTGACGCGGATTTCACGGATAGCCTCAGCGCTGATGAGATCCATACCCAGACTGGGCTCGATCCAGCTGCCAAGCGCCTTGTCCACCGCCTCACGCGTAATTGCCGTCATGACCACCCCTTAATGCAGTGTCACCCGTTAATGAATGCCGGCAAGCATACCCGGGTCGTGCCCGGCATAAAACATGACAAGCGTAGGGTTACCGCTGTCACGGTCTTGCGATGGCACCCTGACTGGGGCAGATTCAAGCCATGGCGGGGCAAAAAACCAATATCGTTCTCATCGGGATGCCAGGGGCAGGCAAAAGCACCTTGGGTGTTTTGCTGGCGCGCCGACTGGGGCTCGGCTTTATCGATACCGATCTGCTGATCCAAAGCCGGGAATCTATGACCCTGCAGCAAATCGTCGACACGCGTGGACATCAGGCGCTGCGCACCATCGAGGCCCAGGTCCTGCGTGAACTCAACGGACATCATCAGGTCATCGCCACCGGCGGCAGCGCCGTCTACAGCGAGGCGGCGATGCAGGCGTTAGCAGCCGATGGGCTGATCGTTCACCTGCATGTCGATCTGGCGATGATCCTGCGGCGAGTGACCGATTACGACACCCGGGGCATCGCCCGGGAAGCCGGACAAAGCCTTGAAGCACTGTACCGTGAGCGCGAGGCACTCTATCGCCGCTACGCCAATCTCACTGTAGATGTTGGGACCAATGACCATGAGCAGGCCCTTGAGGCCGTGATCCAAGCCCTAAAAAGTGCGGATGCGCTGCCCGCTGGCTCTGGCATAATGCCTAGTTCCTGACGGCGACCGCGCGGAGCGTTCATGACCCGCAAGATCCTGGTAACCAGTGCCTTGCCTTATGCCAATGGCCCCATTCATCTGGGCCATCTTGTTGAGTACATCCAGACCGATATCTGGGTGCGGTTTCAAAAACTCCAAGGCAATGAGTGCTGGTATGTCTGTGCTGATGATGCCCATGGCACACCGATTATGCTCAAAGCCCGCGAGCGTGGGATCACGCCCGAGGCGTTGATCGCCCAGATCGGCCAAGAGCATCAGCGCGACTTCGCCGGCTTTACCATTGGCTTTGATAATTACTACACCACGCACTCGGAGGAAAACCGCCACTTTGCCGAGCTGATCTATACCCGGCTTCGCGACGGCGGCTGGATTGATCGAGAGATGATCACCCAGGCCTATGATCAACAAGAAGGCATGTTCCTGCCCGATCGCTACATTAAAGGCACCTGCCCGCGCTGCGGGGCCGATGATCAATACGGTGATAACTGCGAGTCCTGTGGAGCCAGCTACTCACCCGATGAGCTCAAAAACCCGATCTCAGTAGTCTCTGGCCAGCCACCGGTGCAAAAGCAATCAGAGCATTACTTCTTCAGATTGCAGGACTTTGAGTCCATGCTGCGCGACTGGGCCAGCAGCGAGGGCCTGCAGGAGGAAGTCGCCAACAAACTCCAGGAGTGGTTTGACTCGGGACTGCGCGCCTGGGATATCTCCCGTGATGCCCCCTACTTTGGCTTTGAGATCCCGGATGCACCCGGTAAGTACTTTTATGTCTGGCTGGACGCCCCGATCGGTTATATGGCCAGTTTCAAGGATTTGTGCAATCGCACCGGCATGGATTTTGACACCTGGTGGTCACCCGATTCCCAGGCCGAGCTGTATCACTTTATCGGTAAGGACATCGTCTATTTCCACGCCCTGTTCTGGCCGGCCATGCTCAAAGGTGCGGGCTTTCGCACGCCTACCCGCGTCTGTGCCCACGGCTTTCTGACCGTTGATGGGCAGAAGATGTCGAAATCCCGCGGCACTTTCATTATGGCGGAGATCTACCTGCGCCACCTGAACCCTGAGTACTTACGCTATTACTTTGCTGCCAAGCTTGGCAGCGGGGTGCATGACATTGATTTAAGCCTTGAGGATTTCAGCCAACGGGTGAATGCCGACCTGGTAGGTAAGTTGGTCAATATCGCCAGCCGTTGCGCGGGGTTTATTCACAAACGCTTTGACGGGGCCCTGGGCGAGCGACTGGACAGCCCAGAGCTGTTCCGGCGCATTAGCGCAGCCGCTGAAACCATCGCGGGCCTGTATGAAGCGCGGGAGTATTCCCGAGTGGTGCGCGAGGTCATGACACTGGCCGATGAGGCCAATCAATACATCGATGAGAAAAAACCCTGGGTACTGGCCAAAGACCCCGACCAGGCCGAAGCACTTCAGGCCATCAGCACCACCGGCATCAATCTGTTTCGATTGTTGATGCTGTACCTAAAACCTGTACTACCCACAACGGCCAACGCTGCTGAGGAGTTCCTCAACATCCCGCCCATGACCTGGGCAGACTCCGGTCAGCCGCTGCTGGATCAGTCGATTAAACCATTCAAGCCTCTGATGACACGGGTGGATCCTGCCGCCATTGAGGCCATGCTTGAAGATTCCAAAGAAAATCTCAAACCGCAATGAGCGATCGCCTGAGCCCAGCTTCGTTAATCGAGCGTGTTGATGCGCTGCTGCCGCAAACCCAATGCGAGCAGTGCGGTTACCCCGGCTGCAGGCCCTACGCCGAAGCCATCGTTGCGGACCAAGCGGATATTAATCAATGCCCACCCGGCGGCCAGACCGGCATTGATGCGCTAGCCGCGCTACTGGGACGGGAGTCAAAGCCGCTCAACCCTAAACACGGTGAATACCGCGCCCCCACGGTGGCCTGGATTGATGAGGCGATCTGTATTGGCTGCACCAAGTGCATTCAGGCCTGTCCGGTCGATGCCATTGTTGGGGCGCGCAAACTCATGCATACGGTCATCGTTGAGGAGTGCACAGGCTGTGAGCTATGCATCGCACCCTGCCCTGTGGACTGCATCCATCTGCTGCCCACACAGCGAGAGAATGAACCGCCAGAGCAGGGATCCCGCCGACGCGATATTGCCCGAGCCCGTTTTCAACTGCGCAATGCCCGCGTTGCCCGGCGTCGCGCCGAGCGTGAGGCTCGACGGGTTCAGCGGCGTCAGACCCGCGAAGCCAACGTCGCCGCAGCTGCGGTTGAAACCGCCCAGGCCGGTGCCTTACCAGACCGAGCGGCTCGGCGTGACTTTGCTAAGGCCGCCCTTGAGCGGGCACGAGCGCGACGACGCGCGCAGGCCAAGGGAGTCCAGTCATGAACCGTGAAAAACGCCAGGCGATCTTTGAGCGACTACGCGCCGCCAACCCCAATCCAACCACCGAACTGCACTACTCAAGCCCTTTTGAGCTGCTCATCGCCGTTATATTGTCCGCTCAAGCCACCGATCGCGGGGTCAACAAGGCCACCGCCGGACTTTTCAAGGCAGCCAATACGCCACAGGCTATTTTGGATTTGGGCGAAGAGGGCCTAAAACAACACATCAAAACGATCGGGCTTTTTAACAGCAAAGCCAAAAACATCATGGCCACCTGCCAGACCCTAGTGGATGAATACGCCGGCGATATTCCGCGCGATCGTAAGGCCCTAGAGGCCCTGCCCGGCGTGGGGCGAAAGACCGCGAATGTGGTCCTCAACACCGCTTTTGGCGAGCCCACCATGGCCGTTGATACGCATATTTTTCGAGTGGCTAATCGCACCGGAATCGCCCGCGGCAAAACCGTCCGGGCCGTGGAAGACAAACTGGTTCGTCTAATCCCGACTGAATTTCTAAAAGACGCCCACCACTGGCTGATCCTGCATGGGCGCTATGTCTGCACAGCCCGCAAACCGCGCTGCGGAGCTTGTCTGATCTATGACCTGTGTGAGTTCAAGGACAAAGCCCGCTATGCCGAGGGTGAGGGCGGCGGCTGAGCCAAAGCGCCCGCGGTGGTGGAGCGTCGAATTCGCATCGCCCGCAGCCCATAGGCCAGAACCAGAAACCCGCCGTTGGCCAGCGCCATCATCCCACTGATTGACACATCCCAAGTCACGGCCAGGCCATAGCCAATCGGCGCACTGGCCGCGGCGAACAGCATGGAAAGGACGATCATGCTGACCAACCGGCGGGTGATCAAAAAAGCCGCCGCCGGCGGCACCACCACAAAGGTAATAAAAAGCACCACGCCAACGGCATCAAAAGCGGCCACGGCAGTACCGCTTAAAAGAGTCAGATGCGCATAGAAGATCAGCCCCGGGGCCAACCCCAAAGCCCGGGCCAGATCCGGGTCAAAAGTTGCAAGCTTGAGCGATTTAAAAAACAGCACCACAAATGCCACATCCACCAGCAGCATCAACCCCATGGTCAGCACAGATCGGGGAATGTCGTACCCAGCAATGGCTAGGGTATCCAACCAGACAAAGCCAATTTCACCCAGTAATACCGTGTGCTCATCCAGGTGAACGTTGCGTGCAAAGACGTTAATCAGGATCACGCCCAAGCTAAAGAGCGCAGGGAATACCAGCCCAATGGCTGCATCATCACGCAGCCGCCGTGTTCGGGTCAGTAACTCAATTAAATAAACGGCAAAGACGCCGCTCAAGGCGGCCCCGGCGATCTGCCATGGACCGCTCGTCTGCCCGGTTAAAAGCCAGGTCAGCGCAATACCAAAGAGAATGGAGTGACTAATGGCATCCGCCAGCATACTGTTGCCGCGCAGCACCAGAAATGACCCCAATAAAGCACCGCTCATCCCCACCAATGCACCGGTCAGCAGGATGGCGGTGAGCGGATCGGCCAGCGACATCATCCGCGGACCTCCAACCGGCGCAAACGCCAGTCACGCTGACGGCGGTCGGCACAGGCCTCAGCATGTGCTTGTCCGCGGTCGGTCAGCTGCCAATGCGCACCCTCATCCGGCATATGACGCACCGCTTTTAACAACCCGCGCTCGGCAAGGGCCTGCAGCAGTGGCTCGGTCATCATGCCGTGGTAGGCGTCCACCGCACCCTGTTCCACGCGATAACGCCAATTACCGTGCTCGCGGGCCAGTTCATAAACGGTCAACAGAATACGATCGCTTGAGGTGTGCTGCCGGCGATGCCGGCGGCGCCACCACTGGGGGATTAACCCGCGATGCGGGGCAATGGCCAGCGATAACAATGCAATCGCAGTGGCTATCAGCACAATCACCGGCCCCGTAGACAGCCCAGGGTAAAGGGCACTGACCAGCCCCCCAATGACACCGGCTACCGCGCCAAATAGTGCAGCCAGTACCACCATACCGATCAGACTGCGTGCCCATTGACGCGCCGCGGCCCCGGGAGCAATCACCATGGCAGTCATCAGCACCACACCCACCATCTGTAGCCCCACCACCACGGCCAGGGCGATCATCGCCGTTAACACCATCTCCAGGACGCGTACCGGAAGCCCGCTGACCGCGGCAAAAGACGGATCAAAGCTCATCAACTTAAAGGGCTTCCAGAGCACCGCGACCATCACCAGCGAAAATAGCGTAATAACGGCCATGGGATAGAGATCCTGCCGCAGGGTGGCCGCCGCCTGACCAAAAAGAAAGCTATCCAACCCGGCCTGCGCTGCCCCACCCCCACGCTGGATATAGGTCAGCAACACAACGCCCAGCGCAAACCCCAGCCCAAGCGTCACGGCAAGGGCCACATCCATCTTCAGCGGTGTACGCTGGCGCAACAGCACCACCAAAAACGCGGCCATGACGCCGGTGAACAACGCGCCTGCCATGATGCCCTCCAGGCTGCGGCCACCGGCCAGCAAAAACCCGATGCAAACCCCCGGCAATGCGGCATGAGAGAGCGTGTCACCCAACAACCCCTGCCCACGCAGTACCGCAAAACTGCCCAGCACACCGCTTAAAACACCGATGAGCGCTGCGCCCATCATCACGGTTTGCAGGGTGTAGTCAGTGATCAGGTTGAACATCGTCATCTAACAGCGCGATCTGCCCGCCGTAGGTCCGGCGCAGATTCTCAGGGGTATGGACGGTATCTCGCGGGCCCGCAGCAATCAGGCGGACATTCAACAGCACCAGCCAATCAAAATAACTTTGTACGGTCTGCAGATCATGGTGCACCACGATCACCGTCTGCCCGGCATCGCGCAACTGCCGCAACAGGGCAATGATGCTGCGCTCAGTGGTGGCATCCACGCCGGCCATGGGTTCGTCTAGAAATAGGATTTCGGGTCTTTGCACCAGCGCCCGGGCGATAAAAACACGCTGCTGCTGCCCGCCGGACAGCTCACTGATCTGCCGGTCGGCCAGCGCCTCCATGCCCACCTGTTCTAGGGCTCGCAGTGCCCGATCACGCTCACTGCGACCGGGCCAGCGCCACCAGCCCAACTCACCATAAAGCCCCATGGTGACCACATCCACCGCCGTTGTTGGAAAATCCCAATCCACACTGCTGCGCTGCGGCACATAGCCGACTCGGTGTCTTTGCATGGGATAAGGATGACCCAATAGGCGAATATGGCCCGCCGAGACCGGGACCAACCCAAGGATTGCTTTCAGCAATGTGCTTTTGCCGGCACCATTCGGGCCGATAATGCCTGCCATCACCCCGGGGGGAATATCCAGATCGATATCCCACAGCGCCGGGCGATCGCCATAGCTGACGGTCAGATCCTCGACATGCAGCGCCAACGCCGGTTCATGGGGCTCGCGAATATCCCTGGATTCAGTCTCAGTCACCCATTACGCTCCATAAAGCTGTTCTTGCGGGCCTGCCACGGAGACAGCAGGTCCGGCAATGGTGGCACTTCGCCACCTAGAGCCTTAGCCAGCGTAATGCCATTGGCAATCAGCATGCCAATCAGATCTTCGGCCAAGGTGTCTGGCTCACCCAACGCATCACCATAGAGCTCACCGCCGATGCGGACCTCGGCATCACGCTGGCGAGCAGCGGCAAGCACCGCTTCGACCGTGCGCGAATTAATCGTCGTTTCAACAAAAATGGCTGGGATGCTGCGATCGGCGATTAGCCGAGCGACGTTCTGGATGTCGGCCACACTGGCTTCAGCCGCGGTGCTGATGCCCTGAATGCCCCGCACCTCAAGCCCGTAAGCACGACCGAAATATTCAAACGCATCATGGGCGCTGATCATCACCCGCTGACGCTCAGGGATTGTGGCAATGGTTTGGGTCAACCACTCATCCAATGCCTGTAGCCGCGCTGTATGCTGAGCAGCACGCGCCTTAAGCAGCGGGTCGCACTCGGGCGCCACGGTGCGCATCGCATCAACAAGGGGGCCGACCCCCTGCGCCCACAGCCTTGCATCCATCCACAAATGCGGGTCGGTGGCATAACCTCCGTCTCCGGCAATCGCACGCACCGGACCCTGACTGTCAGCGGCTTCCGCCAACGCGATCGTCGGTCGTCGCTCACCAAAGCGGGTGAGCACATTATCCAGCTGACCCTCGAGACCAAACCCGTTAAAGGCAATTAACGCCGCATTTTGAAAACGCTGCACATCGGAAGCGGAGGCTTGGTACAAATGCGGATCAACCCCCGGGCCCATCAGCACTTCGGTGGTCACACACTCTCCACCCACCGCTCGCACGGTATCCCCCACCATGCCGGTGGTCGCCAGCACCATCAGGGGTGCAGCAGAGACCGCACCGCTCAAGAGAAAAAACAGGGACAAGACCGTCCAGACAGCGCCCTGATTCTTTGATCGCATGACCCATGACTCCTTGGCTGATCGAAATGCGAATTAGAAGCATTTCAATCTAGTAAGCGATCAGCAGGCTGTCAACCACACTGATCGGGAGCCAGCGACAGGCCGGCGCGACGGCTATTCGCCGCGCCGCGCCGCCACCCTCAGGCGCAGGGCATTCAGCTTGATAAAGCCCTCGGCATCCTTCTGGTCATAGGCACCGGCGTCATCCTCAAACGTAGCAATGCTGTCATCAAACAGGCTATCTGTTGCCGAGCGGCGACCCAGCACGGTCACGTTGCCCTTGTAGAGCTTAAGCCGGACTGTGCCGTTAACCCGCTGCTGAGTGTTATCGATCAATGCCTGCAGCGCTTCGCGCTCTGGACTCCACCAGTAGCCGTTGTAGATCAGCTGGGCGTAACGCGGCATTAATTCGTCTTTTAGATGAGCGGATTCCCGATCCAGCGTAATGGACTCAATAGCCCGGTGAGCGCGCAAAAGAATGGTGCCGCCCGGGGTCTCATAACAGCCCCGAGACTTCATACCGACGTAGCGATTTTCAACAATATCGATACGGCCGACACCGTTGTCGCCGCCGATTTGATTTAAACGCGCCAGCAGTTCGTGCGGGGCCAGCGCCTCACCGTTAATCGCCACCGGATCGCCGGCGCGAAAATCCAAATCAATAATGGTTGGGGTATCCGGTGCCTGTTCAGGCGATACGCTCCAGCGCCACATGTCATCCTCGGCCGGCGTCCAGGTATCCTCCAGCACGCCGCCTTCGTAGGAGATGTGCAGCAGATTGGCGTCCATGGAATAGGGAGAGCCGCCGTCCTTTTTCTTGCCCTCAATCGGGATGCCATGCGATTCGGCATAAGCCAACAAGCGCTCACGAGAGTTAAGATCCCACTCCCGCCATGGGGCAATCACATGGATGCCGGGCTCAAGCCCATAATAGCCAAGCTCAAAACGTACCTGATCGTTTCCCTTACCCGTTGCGCCGTGACAAACGGCATCGGCGCCGGTTTCCCGAGCAATCTCAATTTGGCGCTTGGCAATCAGCGGCCGGGCAATTGAGGTACCCAGCAGATACTCGCCCTCATAGATGGCGTTGGCACGAAACATCGGAAAGACAAAATCGCGGACAAATTCCTCGCGCAGGTCATCGATGTAAATTTCCTCAACCCCCAGCGCCTTGGCTTTGGCGCGCGCGGGCTCCAACTCTTCGCCCTGACCTAAGTCAGCCGTAAAGGTCACCACCTCGCAGTCGTAGTGGTCGCGCAACCACTGCAGGATGACTGAGGTATCCAAGCCGCCGGAATACGCCAAGACCACCTTTTTAATATCGCTCATGAAATGCACTCTCGAATGAATTCGGTTATCGCTTGTTCAACGCTGCAATGATCGGCGGCCCGCCACTGATAATCAAGGCAGGGCGATCACTCTGCCCGGCCCTGCTACACTAGAAATATGGACAAACTGACAATAACCCGACCCGACGACTGGCATCTGCATGTGCGCGATGGCGCCGTACTGGCCGATGTTGTGCCCTGGAGCGCTCAGCGATTTGCTCGCGCCATTATCATGCCTAACCTGGTGCCTCCGGTGACCACCACCGAAATGGCGATCGCCTATCGGCAACGGATCTTGGCCGCCGTGCCACCGGAACAGGCCTTTGAGCCACTCATGACGCTATATCTGACCGATAACACCCCGGCCGCGGAAATTGAGCAGGCGATGGCCAGCGGCATTATCCGTGCCGTTAAGCTCTACCCGGCTGGCGCCACCACCAACAGCGACTCGGGTGTCACTGATATCGCGCATTGCGATGAAGCGCTGGCAGCCATGGCTGAGCACGGGCTAATGCTGTGTATCCATGGTGAGGTCACGCATGCCGATACCGATATTTTTGATCGCGAACAGCGCTTTTTGGATGAAAAACTCGCGCCACTGCTTGAACGGCACCCTACATTGCGCGTGGTGCTTGAGCATTTAACGACGGCTGCCGCTGTTGAGTTTGTCAAAAACGGGCCGGAGCGGTTGGGGGCCACCATCACCCCGCAGCATCTGCTAATGAACCGCAACCATTTGCTGGCCGGCGGCATCCGACCACACCACTACTGTCTGCCGATCCTAAAGCGCGAAGGCGATCGCGAGGCATTGCTTGAGGCCGCTACCAGTGGCCATCCGCGATTTTTCCTCGGCACCGACAGCGCCCCCCATGCACAAGACGCTAAAGAAAATGCCTGCGGCTGTGCCGGCATCTTTACCGCCCCGCTGGCCATCGAGTTGTATGCCGAGGCCTTCGACCAGGCCGGTGCGCTCAATCGACTCGAGGGTTTTGCCAGCCATCATGGCGCAGACTTCTATGGGCTACCGCGCAACACCGACCAAATCACACTGGTGCGAGGCGAGCGAAGCATTCCAGCAACGCTACCCTACGGTGGACAAACCATTGTGC
>CBFIIM010000040.1:0-13125 GCA_965662395.1 Spiribacter sp.
CCCGGTCTGTGAAAAAATAGCGCCCAGTTTTCAAAGACCAACCCTAAGAGAGAGCAGGCTTATGAGCACCCTCCAGGTACCCGCCGACGGCGCGCGCATTACTATCGACAATGGCGTACTCAACGTCCCCGACAACCCGATCGTCACCTACATCGAGGGCGATGGAATCGGCGTTGATATCACGCCTGTCATGCATCGCGTCGTGGATGCCGCTGTTGAGAAGGCCTACGGTGGCAAACGCAAAATTCACTGGATGGAAGTGCTGGCCGGTGAAAAGGCCAACAATGAGGTTGGTGCTTGGCTGCCCGATGAGACGGTGGACGCCATCCGCGAATACCTCATCTCTATTAAGGGTCCGATGACCACACCAGTGGGTGGCGGCATTCGGTCACTCAACGTTGCGCTGCGCCAGGTACTGGATCTTTATGTCTGTCTGCGCCCCGTGCGTTGGTTCAACGGTGTGCCCTCCCCGGTCAAGCGCCCGGGCGATGTGGACATGGCCATCTTCCGTGAGAACACCGAAGACATCTATGCAGGTATCGAATTCGAAGCAGGCTCTGAGGACAACGAGAAATTCAAAAAGATGCTCGCCGAGCATTTCCCGGCCGCCTACGCCAATATCCGCTTCCCGGACACCTCAGGCATTGGTATCAAGCCGGTCTCACAGGAAGGCACCGAACGGCTTGTACGCGCTGCCATTCGCTATGCGATCGACAACCAGCGCAAATCCGTGACGATTGTCCACAAGGGCAACATCATGAAGTTCACCGAAGGGGCTTTCCGGACCTGGGCCTACGCACTGGCCGAGCGTGAGTTTGCCAACGAGACCTACACCTGGTCGCAATGGGAGCGGACCGTGGCCGAGAAGGGCCAGGACGCCGCCAACGCCGAGCAGGATGCTGCAGCTGCGGCCGGCAAGGTCATCATTAAAGATGCCATTGCCGATATCACCCTGCAGCAGATCCTGACCCGCCCGACCGATTTTGATGTCATCGCCACGATGAACCTCAACGGTGATTACCTCTCTGATGCCCTGGCCGCTCAGGTCGGTGGTATCGGTATCGCCCCCGGTGGCAATATCAACGAGGAAACCGGCCACGCCGTGTTTGAAGCCACCCATGGCACGGCACCGAAATATGCCGGCAAAGACATGGTCAACCCGGGCTCACTGATTCTCTCAGCGGAGATGATGCTGCGGCACATGGGCTGGACCGAAGCAGCGGATATGATCATCAATGGGATGGACGCCGCGATTGCTAGCAAGAATGTCACCTATGACTTTGCCCGCCTGATGGATGGCGCCACCAAGATCAGCTGTTCGCAGTTTGGTGAAGCCATCGTCAAGCGCATGCAAAGCTAGGGATACAGCAGAGCATCGGCTGCGGAGCATCAGCATGCCCATCAAGGATGAACGGGGTGAGCTGGTTGCCTCCGCAGCCCGCTCTATTTACGACGGATTTCTCTCCTATAACACCCAGTTTCGCCAAATTACCGCTCGGGCCAAAACCCGATTCGAGCAGCGTGACTGGAAAGGGCAGATGGCGGATATTGCCGCTCGCATCGAGCTCTATGAACTCTGGGCAACCCGCACGGTTAGCCTGCTTAAGCGCGAGCTAGGCCCGGCTTTCTCCGACCATGCCTTTTGGCCGGATGTGCGCGAGTATTTCGGCCTTCGGATTGAAGCGGTGCCCGATGCCGGCTTCATGAAAACCTTCTTCAACTCGATTACTCGGCGGGTGTTTGGCACGCTGGGGGTGGATGCCGCGGTTGAGTTTGTTCAGCCTCCACCCGAGGAAGGGATCGAATCGCTGACCATGCGCCGCTACCCCTGCTGGGGCAACCTGCAGAGCGCCTGCGAAGCGGTGCTGCAGGATTTTCGTTTTGCCCGCAGCTACACTGCCGCGGCGGATGACGCCCGCATGATGGCTAAGGCCATTCGTCAGGGATTGGCGCTGAATGACGATGACACCAACGCCCTGCGCTTTGAGTTCATTGACTCGCATTTTTTCCAGGGCACCCGGGCCTATTTAGTTGGGCGGCTTCACAGCCGCACCGATACCCGACCCATCGTGGTGGCTCTGAGAAGCGATCCCGCTGGCATTCAAGTGGATGCCGTTCTGCTGAATACCGACCAGATTGGTGTGGTGTTCTCCTATACCCGCTCGTATTACTTTGCCGATCCGACCTCGGTGGTGGCTGCCGTGCAGTTTTTACATGATTTGCTGCCGGATAAACCCATTGATGAGCTCTACACCGTTCTCGGGCGATTGCGGCAAGGTAAAACCGAGCGCTACCGAACGCTGATGCATCATCTTCATGACACTGATGATGCGTTTGTCCATGCCGCCGGTGAGGCAGGGCTAGTCATGATCGTCTTCACCCTACCCTCGTTTAATTTGGTCTTTAAAATCATGCGCGATGTCTTTCGCCCCCCTAAGACCACGACCCATGACGATGTCCACCATAGCTATCGCCTAGTATCACGCCATGACCATGCCGGACGGCTGATTGATACCCAGCATTTTCGCAACCTAGAGTTGCCCCGCGCGCGCTTTTCACCCGAGCTGATCGAGGAGTTGATGCGTGAAGCCCCCAGAGGCGTTGGCTTGGATGATGATCAGCTGGTCTTTCGGCATGCCTATGTCGAGCGTCGGGTGCGCCCGCTGAATCTCTACATCCGGGAGGTGGATCCGGCAGAGGCACAGCGGGTGATTCTAGATTACGGCCGCTGCATTAAGGATCTGGCTGAAACCAATATCTTTGCCGGTGATCTGCTGCTGAAAAACTTTGGTGTCACCAGCTCAGGACGCGTTGTTTTTTACGACTATGACGAGGTCATGCTGGTCACCGACTGTCAGTTCTATGATCTCCCGGAGCCAGATGAGGACTTTCCGCTCATGGATCATGCGACGACGCATTTTGTTGATCCTAGCCATATTTTTCCGGAAGAATTTATCCGTTTCCTAGCAATGCCCGCGACACTTCGGCAGTGCTTTATCCAAGCCCACGGCGACTTGTTAACTCCTGAGTATTGGCGTGATGTTAAACGCCGCCGACTGCACGGCGAGGTGGCGGAAATTGTCCCCTATGTCCGCCAAAGCACTGCGGCAAAACGAATGCATTTTTGATGCCGGCATTTTCAAAAACTTAGATCTTATATAAAATTGTGAGCTTGCCATTTGCCGTGCGCCGACGCGCCAAAGGAAAGATCATCAAGCTGCCTACCGATACAGTGCTAATTACCCGAACCTTGGGCATCGGCCTAGCGGGTGGTCTATTTGGTTGGGCGGTGGATATGCCGCTTGCCTGGATGCTTGGGCCGATGCTCTTCACCATCGTGGTCTCGCTGGCCGGGTTGAAGTGCAGTCTGCCGAGCGGCATGGGCAAGATCTTTAAAGGTGCCGTGGGAATTATTCTCGGTACCGCCATCAACACCGAAACCATGGAGCGGGTGATTGAATGGCCGGTCAGTATTGCACTGGTGGCCATCGGCCTACTCGTTACCGCCGCCGGTGTGGCCTGGTACTACCGCCGAGTGGGTCGCTTTGATTGGATGACGGCCGCGGCCGCCTCACTACCCGGTTCGATCACCTCAATCCCGGCGATCGCCATTAGTATGGGGGCACACCCGCAGCGCACTATTCTTCCGCAACTACTGCGGGTTGCCTTGGTGGTGACCTGTGTCCCACCCATCTACCTGGCCTGGCAAGGTACGCCGCCGTCCATTAAACCGGGCCTCGGCGGGGCCGATGCCATGATGGTGTTCTGGCTGGGTGAAGGCATGTGGATAGCCCTCTTTGCCCCCCTTGGCTGGTACATCGCCAAGCGCATTAAAATCCCCGTGCCGCAGATGATGGGGCCAATGCTGATGACCGCCGGTTTTACCCTAGCCGGCTTTGAAATCCAGCTGCCGGCTTGGCTCATTGGGATGACCTTCCTAGTCCTTGGCACAGGGATCGGCACACGTTTCTATGGGATGCCACTCAAAGCACTGCTTGGCACCGGGCGTCATGCACTGGCCGGCACTCTATTAGGGTTTGCTGGCATTGGCGCGGTAGGACTGATTATTCATTACGTCACCGGCGTTTCTTTGCCCGTAGCGATGTTGGCAGTGACGCCCGGTGGAATTGCCGAAATGGCGCTACTCGCCACCGCATTAGGGGTAGACCCTGTGTTTGTCACCTTCCACCAGGTCACCCGAACAGTGGTGCTAAATTTTGTCGCGCCTTTCGTCTTTAGCTGGATTAGTCGGCACCACCCGACAAAAGGCTAATCAACAGCGAGTGGCGCTCAAAAAAAAAGCGCTCCGATGGGAGCGCTTTACTGAGAATCGCCACTTTGAACTGAATCTAGCTGCGCTGCAGCAGTGCCGAGTCAAACGGGGCTTTTAGCCCAAACAAATCGTTAGCAAAAGCAGCGATCTGTTGCGAGTCGGCACCCTGCCAGTTGGCAAACTCCAAATTGGCCTGACACTTAACGCGCAGCTCATCAGCGGTCATGGGTTCACGCATTCCACCACGAAGCTGACCCTGGAATTCCCGATGCTCGCTGCCATCGCGCATTTTGACCACCACGGTACCCGTGTAGTTTTCCGGGTATTCATCGTTGGGATCGACGACATAGCGGACTTTGTTGCTAACGCTGAGTAGGCCCTCATCAGAAATCGATTCAGGGGTAAACTGCGCAAGCCCTGCCCCCCCAAAACGCAGACCACTGGCCACCGTATACGGACCACTGAACTTGGCGGCATAGGGAGTCGGTGGGTTCTGTTTATCGGCAAGCGGCTCCCAGAGCCGGTGCACCGTCCCTTCTCCCACTGAACAGGTGATCTCTTCAATCTCCTGCCAGTCAATACCCTGCTCGGCCAGGCGCACCGCACAGTCAATAAATGGCTGCGTCATCGTCCCGCAGGCATAGGGTTTAAAGGCCACACGGGCCACTTCCCAACGCGTGCCCAGTCCCTCCACAAAGGTGTCAAGATCCGGCGTAATACTGGGGCCGAAGGCAGCGAAGAGACCATGGGTACCTTCAAAAACCCCGCGCGGGCCAAAGAATCCAGAGCCCCCCATGTCAGCGGCACGGATACCGCACTGTGCTGCCCAACCGGCGTGGATTCGTTTGGTCCATGACCCATCGCCAAGATACTCAATAATGCCCGAAGAGAAGCTGGCGGCCACGCCCATCGCATCCGCCAGCTGCCGCGCGTTGTAACCGCGGGCTACCCCGACACCCACGGCAGCCGCGACGGTCCCCAGCACCGAGGTTGGATGGAACCCTTGGGAGTGCACTGACTTCTTAGCAGCCGCTCCCAAACGGCACATCACCTCAATACCGACCGCCATGCCCAGCGCGACCCGATCCGATGGCAGGCCATCGGCTTCCCCCGCCGCAAAAAGTGCCGGTACGATGACTACCCCCGAATGTACCGGGCAGCCCTCATAGGTGTTATCAAAATCCTCGCCATGCGCGGTGGTGCCGTTGATCAACGCCGCCTCATAGGCACTGCGTTTCTCCGGCGCCCCAAATACCGTGCACTCCCCCGGCGTTCTCGAAGCATCGCGAACGGCGTGGCCATAATCGGTCTCAACGGAGGCAATCGACAGCGCCACGGTATCGGTCACCGTATTGGCCACTGCCTCTCTGGCTTGCGCCGGCAGATCACCAACCTCCAGACCCGCTGCCCATTGTGCTATGACTTCCGAGATGCTTTTCTCACTCATCCATTCAATTCCCTGTCGTTTTTATCCATTCGGGTTGTGTGTTTCTAGTCACCGCTAAAGTGCGAAAGCCCACTAAGATCCTTCTCACCAGCCAGGTTTTTTAGATACTCAGCCAATGCATCGCCTCGCGCTGGCTCCCAACCTCCATAAGCAATGTTGGCGTTAAATTTCTGCTGCAAATCCGCTTCAGTCAGCGGATTGCGGAATCCGCCGCGAAAACATGGCCGGTCGATAGCGATCTGCTCACCGTTGGCAAGCTTGACGCGGATATGCCCGGTGTAATTACGCGGATACTCATTGTCGGGATCGATCTCGTAGCGGATCTTGCGTGCCAACGCGAGCACGGTCTGATCCTGAGCCCGCTCATCGGTAAACTGCCCAAGCCCCGCGTCACGGTCATAAAAGCCAACTGCCATGCAAAACGGCATGCTGAATTTAGCGGCATACCCTGACGGTGGTTGATGTTTACCCGCAAGCGGCTCCCATAGCCGATGCACAAGACCCTCGCCGGTTGGGCAGACGATCTCGGTGATCTGATCGGCGTCCACGCCCTTTTCGGCAAGCTCGATCATGCAGTCGATATAGGGGTGAATCATCGTGCCGCAGGCATAGGGTTTAAAGGCGATGCGGGTCATGTAGAAATCATCACCCAGCCCATCCACCAAATGGCTGTAATCCGGCGTAGCCGTTGGCGCGAAGGCCTTGAAGAAGTTATGTCCACCCTCAAGGATGGTTCGCGGTGCAAAGAACCCTTCGCGCGCGATTACCGCTGCCCGCAGGCCTGATTGTGCCGACCAGCCTGGGTGAATGCGTTTGGTCCAGGCGCCATCGGTCAGGAACTCAATAATGCCCGATGAAAAACTACCGGCCACCCCCATCGCCATGGAAAGACGTTTGGCATCAAGCCCTAACGCGGTCCCGACACCTTGGGAGGCCCCCAGGGCACCAATCACGCCCACTGGATGGAAGCAGGCCTTGTGCATATAACCTGCGGCGACGTGATTAAGCCGGCAAACCGCCTCAAGCCCGGCAATAATACCGGTCAACACTCGCTCGCCTGACAGGCCAAAACGCTGCCCGGCCGCCAACACCGCGGGGATTACCATGGCCCCAACACGAATCGGAGCACCCTCCAGCGTGTCATCAAAGTCCTCGCCATGGGTCGCGGTGCCGTTGACAAAGGCTGCACCGGCGGCGTCAAACCCACGGCTGTGCCCGATGGCGGTACAGGGGCCTTCGGCATCCCATGCGCGCACCAACTGCTGGATGTATTCGTTGTGCCGTGCTGAGACACAAATACCGGCCATATCCACAAGATCACGGATCGCCATCGATACCGCATCAGCCGGCAAATTATCCAGACGCCAGCTGCTAAATGCTTCGGCCAAGTGTTCAGAGTAGGTCTGCTCGATGGGCAAGCCCGCATTATCCATTCATCAACTCCTAAATATCGTAGACAAGGCCGAAAACGCCGCGCTTTCGAATGCCTCGACGCTGTGCTTCAAGATCCAGTACCTGATGGGCATCCACATCCAAATTGACCCGAGTGCCAAAAGTGCTGATAAACCAACTGATTAACGTGGAAGTTTTTGCCTGAAAAATCAGGGCGTTCAATCCAAACCGGCCCACCAAGTCTTGAATCAGACGTTCATTGACCTCGGTGACGCCCTCATTGAGGCCTTCGGCCTGGACCAGCACCCGGTACGCGCCGGCTTCAAGGCAGGCCTCCACCTCACTGGCCACCAAAGACAGGCTGCCTGCCCAATCAACCCCGCCTTTGCGCCCGCACTCGGCAATCACCTCTAACCCGGCCGCGCGTGCCTGATCGATGAGCGCCACCTTCTCTGGTGTGCCCAGCGCGATCTGGGCGTTGGATACTTCAACCGCCCAGGCGCCAAGATCTTTAATTTGGGAGAAATACTGCGGTGCAACGCCTTGGATGGCGGCCAGTTCAGAGATTTCGCCGGCGAAAAACACCGGAATGTCGGCTTTGCGGTAGCGCGCGATGCGCTCACGCACCACAGAGGCCTTCATCAGGCGTGAAACGCCCATCGCAAACTTAGCAATATCAATATGCTCACCGGCGGTGAGAATCAGATCATCAATACCGTTGGGGCCGAGCCCCCGATCCGCAGCAATGGTCAATCCGTACTGACGTGGCTTCTCAGGCCTGCCGGGCAGGCGCACGCAGTCGAGCGCCCAGCTCTCTCCTTCCTCTTTGCGGGTCATGCCAACGCACCCTTATCATTATTTAATTTATACAAGTTTAGCGGCTGAAGTTTTCTCCGGCTAGTACTCCTAGTACTCCTAGTACTCCTCGCGAGGGAAAACCGGCGGAATGGGATCTTCATGGTCAAGCAAATGACCCATTTCCGCTTCCACTTCATCCATTGCCTGCAGCCAGGTAGCCAGACGCGTGGTGATGTTATCGATCTCCGCTTCCGGCACCTCAAGCTGCTGCATGGCAAGCAGCGCGCGCACTGTATCAGTTGTGACTTTCATGCTGGTTGGTCTCCTCAGTACTTAGGCTGCTGCCGTAATCCAGTCCATTGATGGGTAGCGTTGATGCCAGCTGGTTGCCTGCTCGTAGCAATGCCCTATCCGCAGGACCATTGCTTCGGAGAGCGGGCGGCCGGCAATTTGCAACGCAATGGGCACGTCCCCATCTGCGGCAAACCCACAGGGCACCGACAATGCTGGGACATTGGCAAGACTGAACGGGTAGTGGCAGATCCGTCGCTCAATTAAGCGTGAAACGACATCATGCCCCGCCCCCACTTTCTCCTGCGTGGCCTCAATGGACTTCGGCGGCGTGACATTGGTTGGAGTCAACAGCGCATCGTACTGACGGGTCGCCGCCAATACCTCGCGCCGGACAACCGCTCGTGCCCGCATTGCTCGGCTGTAGACCGATGCTGGGATAAGGCTGGAGGCGGCAAGCCGAGTGCGTGTTCCAACATCAAAGCGCTCGTAACGATCGCGCAAATACCCGTTCAAAAATTGCGCCGCCACGTCGGCATCGGCAGTCAGTAGCTGTAACGGGACTGCCCAGCGAGCAAGTGGCAGCGAAATTTCTTCGATGATCGCGCCAGCACTTTTAAGTGTGTCGACCGCGGCTTCAAATGCTTCCCGAACTTGCGGGTCGGTGTGATCGCCCCGCGCCATCTCCCGCACGACGGCCATTCGCAATCCGGCAACACCTTGTGCCAGGTCTCGGCTGTAATCCGGTACTGGATGGCGAAGGCTCAGGGGATCTTTCGGGTCATGCCCGGCCCCTACTTGTAAAATTGCGGCCACATCCGCCACTGTCCGCCCCATGGGGCCGAAGGTATCACTGGTGTAGGCGTGCATGATGCCGCCATGCCGACTGATCAGACCATGAGTGGGACGAATCCCGACCACGCCATTACAAGAGGCCGGTCCGCGCACCGAGCCGCCGGTATCCTCACCAATACTAAAGCTGCAGTGACCCGCCACAGTCGCAATGCCTGAGCCGGACGATGAACCCGATGGCGTACGCTCGGGATTCCACGGGTTGCGAGGCTGGCCGTAGGCAAACTCAATTGTCCCGCCTTTGCCCCACTCATGCAGATTTTGCTTTCCGATCAGAATGGCGCCTGCCTCTCGCAAACGGGTAATCAGCGTTGCCTGCTCGCCGGGTTCCATCTCCTCAGGGTCAAGCACGCGCGTGGCCATCGAGGTTAAAAAACCCTCCGCATGCATTTGATCTTTCACACCGAATGTCAGCCCGTGGAGCGGTCCACGATATTGACCGGAGGCGATCTCCTGTTCGGCCTGTCTCGCCTCTGCCATCACCATTTCAGGTTCAACCTGGATCCAGGCGTTCAACGCTCCATCGGTCTTTTCAATTTGCTCAAGGCAGCACTCAGCCAATTCAACCGGGGAGATCGCCTGTGTGCGAATCAGCTCGGCCTGCTCCAGTGCTGAGAGAAATTGCAGGGGTTTGGCTTGTGCCATGTTCAGAAATCCTCCTGAATCAGGTTATTGAGCGGCGCGGCGCGCACGCAGATACCGGCTAACAGCAGGCTGTAGCAGCGAGGCGACCAGTAGGGTCAGAAAAACAATCGTGATGGGGTGCTCGATAAAGTATTCCAGCTCAAACCCAGCACTCAGCTGATAGGTCCGA
Organism: Spiribacter sp.; assembly: GCA_965662395.1. Classification (GTDB taxonomy): domain Bacteria; phylum Pseudomonadota; class Gammaproteobacteria; order Nitrococcales; family Nitrococcaceae; genus Spiribacter. The sequence continues at coordinate 9,868 of CBFIIM010000040.1, forward strand.
ATAAGCTGCGTCTCCACCATACGCCCCAGCAACAGGCCAACCACAGTGGCGGCCACGGGATACTGATAGCGCTTCATCAGCCAACCCAGCCCGGCAAAGAGGAATAGCGTTACCGGCCCAGCAATATCGCCCGTGATGGCGTAGGAACCCAGAATGGCTAATACCATGACCGAGGGGATCAGAATCGTCAGCGGCACACGCACGATATTGCCGGCCACTGCCAGAAAAGCCAGCCCCACCGCCATTAGCAAGACTACCTGTGCGAGGTTGCCAAGGATAATCGTGTAGACGATATCCATATTATTGGCGATAAACTGCGGCCCGCCGGTGACGTTGTGCATGGTAAATGCGGCCAAGAGCATCGCCGTACCACCGCCACCGGGAATCCCCAACGCGAGCATGGTGACCATCGAGCCACCCTCGGAACTACTATTGGCAGATTCGGCTGCGACAATGCCTTTGGGATTGCCCTTACCATAACTGTCCGGGTCGGGGTCAGATCGCTTAGCCTGTGCGTAGGCAATCAGATTGCCTACCGAGGAACCGACCCCAGGAATCGCGCCCACAAACACGCCGATCAAGCTGCCCTTTAAGTGGAACCAGGGCATGGAGAAGACCTGTCGGGCTCCCACAAACACCCGGCGAAAATCTGCTCGACGAGCGCTTTCATCCTCGATCAAAAAGTGGGTGCCGACCAAAGTCAGCAGCTGACTGGCCGCGAACATGCCCATCATGGCGGGAACCACCGGTATCCCATCAAGCAGGAACGGGATATCCATCGTTCCACGGGTATAACCACTGGTATTCATACCGATCGTGCCCAGCAGCAGACCAAACCCACCAGCAATAATGCCGCGGGAGATGTCCTTACCACCCAGCGTGGCAATCATGGTCAGACCCCAGATGGCGATCACCAACATCTCGCCAGGGCCAAGGCCAATAACCCAAGCGCCAAGCGGTGCGACCACCAGCATCAAAAGGATATAGCCAATAAACACGGCAATCACTGAGCTCATTAACGCAAGGCCGAGCGCCTCGTTATGCAGCCCTTTTTTGGTCATCGGATACCCATCAAAGGTAGTCGCCACCGCCGAGGTCGTACCCGGGATCCCCATTAAAATCGAGGTAACCGCCCCGCCAAAACCGCCACCGGTAAAAATGGAGGTCAAAAACATAATGGCGGGCAGAAAATCCATATAAAGCGTCAATGGCAGGCAAAGAGCCATGGCCATGGAATTGGACAACCCAGCAATCGAACCGGCCACAAGACCAATCACCAATCCGGGGATAATAAAAAGCCAAATATTGACATCGCTGCCGAGCAGCCCGAATGCATCCTGTAGTGCGATGAAATCAAGCATCCTTCGGCGCTCCTATAGAATCAGCATGGGCATGGGGTAGCTCAGCAGCCACATGGCCCCGCCAATGACGACCAAGGTAAAAATCAGACTGTAGACAAGGACGAACACCCAGTTGCGATGTCCCAGCAAGAACAATGAGACCGCAATAAAAATAAAAGTCGCGGCATCAAAGCCAATGACTTGGTAGCTAAAAACATAGACACCCAGCAGCCCCAGCAATATCAGGGCGCGAAACATATCGGGCAGCGACTGCTCCACCTCGGCGGAGGCCGGGTCAACCTCACCGTCGTCTATGGTGGGCTTCTCCTGCCCCGGGGAGCTAAAACGAATATTGCGAATAATCACCAAGGCACAAAGCGCCAAGACTAAAATCGACAGGGGTAGCACTAGGATCACATTATTGCGATTCATCGACACACTGACGGTGTCAAAAAGATATAGCCCTGTGATCACTGCAATCAGCAACACAAAGGCGATCGCACCCCAGCCAATGGACAGTCGACGCTGAGTGGATGACATAAGGAATCCCTCTTGTTGTGCCCGCATTTAAAAACGAGGCTGCCAGCCAGCGATGACAGCTGGCAGCCTCGGGAGAGCTATTCAGCCATCAACCATTAGTCAGGCTGGACAATACTCAGGAACTCAGGCTGTGCCAGCGACGCATGCTCACGCAGCATCATCTCGCGACCTGCATCAGGTCCCATCCAGTCCACTGTCAGGTTCTGATCTTCATGAGCGGCAATGGCCTCGGGGTTGTTGGAGATATTCTCAAAGGCCTCCACAATCCGGGCATAACGATCCGGATAGGCATCCTTCAGCTCGGTGTGTACGAAATAGCCGCGAATCGAGCCAGAGAGGACATGCGGGTAATCCGTCACGCCATAGGACTCAACCACTTCTAAAACCGAAGGGGCATCCCAAATACCGGTCATTGGCTCGGGAGAGAAGGTCATCAGACCGTTAACGCCCATGTCACGCAGACGCGCCTCGCCGATAACACCAAAATCGAACTGATCACCAGCAATACCGGTACGCACGGCGCCGCCACCATCAAAGGTCACCACACGCACGTCATCCACCGAAAGGCCGATTGCCTCGAGGAACAGCGTGGCGTTGATCATGTCGGTTGAGGTGGGCTGCACACCCATGCTGACATCGCCCGGGTTCTCACGAATAGCTTCGACCAGATCCTCAATAGTCTGGAATTCACTGTCAGCCGCCGTTGCGATAATGGAGGTATCGATGTCAACCAGGTTGATAGGCTGGAAATCTTCGATCACAAACGAAGCACCCTGCACCAACTGGTTAATCGTCATGTACGGAATTGAAGTCGTGCGCAGGATTGAGTAGCCATCAGCGGGCTGCTGCAAGAGATACTCATGGCCAAGCATGTTACCGCCACCAGGACGGTTAACCACATTCACGGGCTGGCCCAGTTCTTCGGCCAAAAACTCTGACATCACACGGGCGGCACGGTCATTCGAGCCACCAGGACCGGCAGCCACCACCATGGTGATTGGCCGGCTCGGGAAATCATCGGCGACGGCAGTGCTCACGCCACTGACGAGCATGGCACTGGCGACCGCACCTGCGGCCCAATATTTAACATTACTGAATCGGAACATATCGACACTTCCTTCTAGCTTCGGGTAAGGAGGAGGAGAATCCTTGAAGCATCTATCTTATATAAGATACTTCACTTTCAGAGGTAGAATGATTCCGCATGAAAGTCAAGTAAGAAATCACTCAGCCTGAGGATTCGGATCCGTTACAATCCAGGCCTTTGTTCCATAGGACGGTGGTTTGATGCGAACGCTCGAGCAATTCCTGGATACTTTAAAGCGCGAGGCCAACATCGATGAGGCGGAGGCCGCGCGCTATGAGGCAATTTGGCCGG
>CBFIIM010000041.1:0-12742 GCA_965662395.1 Spiribacter sp.
CAGTGGAGGCGTTAACGCAATCGCTGACCAACCTCTCCAATGACGAGGTGCGCATTGTTCCGATTGCAACCGGTGTGGGTGCGATTAATGAGTCTGACGTCAACCTGGCAATGGCCTCCAGTGCGTTGCTGATTGGTTTTAATGTCCGGGCCGATGCCAAAGCCCGGCAGCTGGCGCAAGAAAATGATGTCGAGCTGCATTACTACAGCATCATTTACGATGCGATCGATCAGCTGCGCAATGCCATTAGCGGCATGCTTGAGCCAGAGACACGTGAGCAGATTATCGGTATGGCTGAGGTCCGTGAGGTCTTCCGCTCGTCGCAGCTTGGCCAAATTGCTGGTTGCTTGGTGGTTGAGGGTGTCGTTCGGCGGAGTAACCCGATTCGAGTGCTGCGCGACAGCGTGGTGGTATTCGAGGGTGAGCTCGAGTCATTGCGGCGCTTTAAGGACGATGTCAACGAAGTCCAATCGGGTACTGAATGCGGCATCGGTGTGCGCAATTACAACGATGTCCGCGCCGGTGACCAAATTGAGTGTTACGAGCGGGTTACCATTCAGCGGTCTCTCTAGGCGGATTCGATGCCAAAGGATTTCTCACGGGCAAGGCGTGTTGGCGACCAGGTCCAGCGCGAGCTTGCTGAGCTGATTCGTGATGAGGTGCGCGACCCCAGAGTGGGGTCTGTGACTGTCTCTGAAGTGCGGATCAGTCGAGACTTTGCGCATGCCGAAGTCTATGTCACCGGATTGGGCATGGATGAGGCTGGGTCGCGCGCTATGACAGAAGCGCTCAACGGAGCGGCCGGGTTTTTGCGTCGCCAACTCTCACGGCGGCTTCGGCTGCGCACAGTGCCAGCCTTGCGCTTTCATTACGATCCGGTCTTCGATCGCGGTGCACGGTTGACTCAATTGATTGACCAAGCCGTCTCCGGCGATGGGAATGGCACGCAAGAACGGTCGTGACATCAGTGGCATTCTGCTGCTCGATAAACCTACGGGAGTGACCTCAAACAAGGCGCTGCGTCGGGTCAGTGGTTTGTTGAATGCGCGCAAGGCCGGGCATACCGGAAGTTTAGATCCACTGGCAACGGGTCTGCTGGTGCTCTGTTTTGGCGAAGCCACCAAAATTAGCGGCTGGCTGCTTGATGCGGACAAAACCTATGAGACTGTCGCGCGGTTAGGTGTGACCACTGATAGTGCCGATGCCGATGGCAGTGTGGTAAGCCGCGCTCCGGTGCCGGCGATTGAGCAGACTCAGTTGGATCAGCTGACTGAACAATTCACCGGGCCGCAGCAGCAAATCGCGCCGATGTTCTCGGCACTGAAATACCAAGGCCAGCGGCTGCATGAATTAGCACGCAAGGGGCAGGTGGTCGAGCGCTCGCCGCGTGATGTGGTGATCCATGAGCTGGGTATTGAGGCCATCGCTCCCGACCAGCTTGCCCTGCGGGTGCGTTGCTCCAAGGGTACCTATATCCGAAGTCTGGTGGCCGATATTGGCCAAGCGATCGGATGTGGGGCACATGTTGAGCAGCTTCGTCGCACGGCATTGGGGCCTTTTGCAGACCCAGTGATGCATGAACTGGCCGATCTTGAGCGCTTGGCCGCGGCGGATCCATCTGCCTTAGATAGACGATTGTTAGATACCGATGCCGGTTTGATCGACTATCCATTGGTTTCGCTGAATGGGCCTGAGGCCGCAGCTTTTCGCCAAGGCCAGCGGGTTTTTATCGGTGCTCATGCCGGGGCTGGGCCTATCATGCCAGCCGGTAGCCATGGGGTGGTGCGTGTCCATGAGAATGGAATCGGCCTCCTTGGGGTGGGTGTAGTGGAGGCCGATGGAGGGCTCGCTCCGCGTCGTTTGCTTGTTCAGCGAAGCAGCCAAGGCTAGAATGCACCGTTGTTGTTAAATCAGAGAGTTAACCAGGAGTCATTGATGTCACTCAGCGCTCAGCAGAAGCAGGAGATTGTCCGCGATTACGGACGCTCTGACGGGGATACGGGTTCCCCTGAAGTACAGATCGCGCTTTTGACCGCCCGCATTCAGCATCTCACCGAGCATTTTTCCACGCACAAGCAGGATCATCACTCCCGCCGTGGTCTTCTTAAGCTGGTCAACCAGCGTCGGCAGTTGCTCGATTACCTACATCGCAAGAGCCTCGAGCGGTATCAGTCCGTCATCGAGCGTCTCGGTCTGCGTAAATAAGACAAGCATATAAGGGTGAAATCGCAGTGACTCCAACCGCCGTGAAGAAGTCGTTTCAATTTGGTGGACAGTCGGTAACGCTGGAAACCGGAAAAATCGCACGCCAGGCAACCGGCGCCGTACTGGTCAATATGGCCGATACCGTTGTGTTGGTGACCGTTGTTGGCAAACGCGAAGAAGTGCCGGGGCGCAGCTTCCTGCCGCTGACGGTCAACTACCAGGAGCGGACCTACGCTGCGGGTAAGATCCCCGGAGGGTTTTTTAAGCGTGAGGGGCGGCCCTCCGAGAAAGAGACTCTGGTTTCGCGACTGATTGACCGGCCGATTCGCCCGCTTTTCCCAGAAGGCTTCTCCAACGAAGTGCAGGTGATTGCCACCGTTATTTCGATGAATCCTGAAGTGGACGCGGATATCCCGGCCATGATCGGTACCTCCGCGGCGCTGGCTGTCTCTGGTATCCCGTTTGATGGCCCCATTGGTGCCGCGCGTGTGGGCTACCGTGACGGCGGCTTTATGCTTAACCCGACCTTCTCTGAGTTAGAAAATTCTGAACTTGATTTGGTCGTGGCGGGTACAGCGGATGCTGTGCTGATGGTTGAGTCCGAGGCTGATCGGCTGCCCGAGCAGACGATGCTGGATGCCGTCCTGTACGGGCATGAGCAAATGCAAGTCGCGATCAATGCCATTAATGAACTGGCTGCAGAGGCTGGTAAGCCTCGCTGGGATTGGACGGCAGCGCCGGCTGATGAAGATCTGGCTGCCAAAGTGCGTGAGTTGGCCGAAGCTGGGCTCACCCAGGCTTATGGTATTGCGGATAAGCAGGCCCGGCAGGAAGCCGTGGGCAAAGTTCGTGAGACCGTTACCAATGCACTGGTGGCTGTGGAAGAGGGCGCTGAGGGTTGGCCTGCTGATGCGGTCAGCGATGCCTTTAAAACGCTTGAGAAGAAAATTGTTCGCGGCCGTATTATTGCCGGCGAGCTCCGGATTGACGGCCGGGATCAGCATACGGTGCGGCCGATTGATATCGAAATCGGTACCCTGCCGCGTACCCATGGTTCTGCCATCTTCACCCGCGGTGAGACCCAGGCCATCGTGGTGACCACTCTGGGCACTGGACGCGATGCCCAAATTATCGATGCGATTGAGGGTGAGCGCCGCGAGCCATTCATGCTGCATTACAACTTCCCGCCCTACTGCGTCGGTGAAGTCGGTTTTATGGGCACGCCGAAGCGTCGCGAAATTGGCCATGGCAAATTGGCTAAGCGGGGCATTCAGGCCGTGATGCCCGATCCGGAGGATTGCCCTTACGTAATTCGCGTGGTTTCCGAGATCACCGAGTCTAATGGCTCCAGCTCCATGGCCTCAGTCTGTGGCACTAGCCTCTCGCTGATGGATGCCGGTGTGCCGATCAAAGCGCCGGTGGCGGGAATCGCTATGGGCCTCATTAAAGAAGGTGATGATTTTGCGGTCCTCACCGACATCCTCGGCGACGAGGATCACCTGGGTGATATGGACTTCAAGGTGGCCGGTACCGACAACGGTGTCACGGCGCTGCAGATGGACATTAAAATCCAAGGGATCACTCGCGAGATCATGGAGCGTGCATTGGCGCAGGCCCGTGACGGTCGGTTGCACATCTTGGGCAAAATGAATGAAGTCATCGGCGAGCATCGGGATGAAATGTCCGCTTATGCACCGCGTCTGATTACGCTGCGCATCGATCCTGAGAAGATTCGGGATGTCATCGGTAAGGGCGGTGCAACCATTCGCCAGCTTACCGAGGAAACCGGTACGACGATCGATATTCAGGATGATGGCACGGTCACCATCGGTTCAGTCGATAAGGCTGCCGGAGAGGAAGCCCGTCGCCGTATCGAGCTGCTGACCACGGACGTTGAAGTGGGCCAAGTTTATGAAGGCAAGGTCATCAAACTGATGGACTTTGGCGCCTTTGTGAATATTCTCCCGGGGCGCGATGGTTTGGTGCATATCTCACAGATTTCCAACGAGCGTGTCGAAAACGTCTCGGATGAACTCAGTGAGGGCCAGAGTGTCCGGGTGAAAGTGTTGGAGGTGGACCGACAGGGTCGGATTCGTCTGAGCATCAAAGCACTCGAAGAGGGCAGCGGCGAGGGCTGATTCCAGCCCTTTTCTAAAAGGCGTGCTGCTGGCGCCGATATTCCACCATACGCTCCTGGGCCGCTCTGGCCTGGGCCAGCGTCGTGATGGACTCCGCCGGCAGCAGGTCTAGCAAACGGATAAAGATCTCAGCAGTGGTGAGTGAGTCACCCAATGCGGTATGCCGACCACCCACGCCAACTCCTAAACGCTCAGCAATGCTCTCCATCGTATGCTCGCCGGTATGGTCATGTAGCAGTATGGATAACAGCAACGCATCCAGCGTAGGCTGGTCAAAGCGCACTCCGCACAACCGCTGTTTGAGTTTGAGAAACCGCAGGTCAAACGCGATATTAAATCCCACCAAAACGGCGTTGCCGGCAAATGCGTGGAAGCGCCGGATGACCTCCTCAACCGGCGGGGCCTCAGCCACCGCCTCGTTGGTAATCCCGTGGATGCTGGTGGCTAGTGGCGGTATTTCACGGCCGGGGTTGGCCAGCAGCTCGAAAGTCTCACCGTGCATGACTCGACCCCGGTGGATACGAACCGCACCGATAGAGACAATTTCATCACCATGACTAGGCTCGAGTCCTGTGGTCTCGCAGTCAAACACCACAAAATCCAGCGTGCTCAGGGGCTGTTCGCCGGTCTCGCCCAGCGGTGTCGGTTCTTCATCCAAGATAAAGTCATAGAATTCCGGTCGGGCCGGTACCGCGGCCTGCGCTGCCTCGAATTTATCAGGCGCGCCAGGCAGCGGCAGACGCAACAACGCGCGGCCCGTACGCGATAAATCCGGCTGACTCCATGCGGTGGTGTCGTGACGTTGCAGCACCTCTCGTAACGTCACGGTGCCGCCAACGTCATCAAGGCCTGCATCCAGCCAGTAGTCGAGCTGATCGGGGGCAATGACATCGCCGGACCAGTTCATATCAAGGTAGACCAGGCTGCCTTCTTCACGGCCTGAGACTGCAACCGCTGTGACACCTAATTCGGTTTGCAGTCGCTGCAATACAGCCTCAATCACTTGGCCTAGCAGATACGGCTCAGCCGAGACCCAGACATCGGCATTCAGCTGTATCCTTGGGATGGATTCAGGGGCGCAGCTCTGTCGCAGTCCGGTGATCAGGCTGCCCAGGTGAACATCCTCCAGGCGCCAGTTGGCCGTCATCATCGATGTGGTCTCACTGGAGAGGGTTTGGAACAAAGCGCTCAACCGCTCGCTTTCTTGATGGATAATGCGCCCGAATTCGACGGCATCCTCCGCCAGACCTTCCTTTTGAGCCAGATCCAGGCTTTCGGCTGCTGCGGTCAGGCTGGTCAGTGGGTTGCGCAGTTGTTCTACGGATTCGCGCAGAGAATGTTCACGACGCAGGGTCTCCCGGGTCTCTTGTGAGACATCCTGCAGGGTCATGACAAATCCCCCAGAGCCAGTATCATCAGCCGGCAGCCGAGCCAGACGACAGCGCAGTAGCCGATCGCCGCTGGCGGTTGCCGCGACCAATTCCGCATCGACGGGGGCGTTAGTGTCACTCTGCTCCCCCAGCAGCCGGAGTGTGTGGCGGACAGGGCCTTCGCTGAGGACTTCGCTAATGTTGCGCCCTAGCCCTAATGCCGGTTCGTTGGATAAAAGTTCGCGCGCTGTGCGGTTATAAAGACGAATGCTGCCATCGTGGGCGCAGACAATAACGCCCTCGCGAATTTCACGGAGGATTGTCTCTAATCGGGCTTTTCTGGCTTCAACTTGGTTAGCCCAGGCTGCCGCCGCCTCATCGAGTTCGCGTTGGCTGCGGGCCACCGCGCTGCCGAGCTGATCTAATGTCTCGGGTAATCGGGACAGCCAATGCTTGGAGCGGATTTCGATTTGGTGGCCTGGGTTGGAGGAGGCGATAATTTCAGCGCCTCGGGCGGTTGCAACCAGCGGTCGACAGATTCGGCGATCCATTAGCAGGGCAAAGAGCCCAATCGCTATCAGCGCACTAGCAGCCATACTGAATAGCCCATAGCGCGCCGCTGTATCCAGCCCGGGGATCCAGTACCCAATCAGCGCAAAGACCAGCAGCTCGAACGCTACCAGTCCGGCGACCCATTGCCAGAGACGTTTTCTGAGCGGCGGGAGCCGAAAGGCCCGCACGGTCAGGCGGCCTCTTTCAGTAGCTCCTGAACCCTTGTCAGGACGTCAGCAGGACTAAAGGGTTTGACGATAAAATCCATAGCCCCCAGTGACAGCGCTTTTTCGCGCTCCACCTCAAGTCCGCGTGTGGTGAGCATCAACACGGGTAATGACTGCATACCGGGGAGCGCTAGCAGCGCTTGGCAGAGATCATAACCACTGCGATCGGGGAGAGCGGCATCTAGGAGTACCAAATCCGGTGGGCATTCCTTTGCAGTCTCCATTGCTTCGGCATAGCTTCCAGCAACACGAACGGTCCAGCCTGCATGACGCAGTAAAAACGACAATGCGGTGGTGAGGTTGGGCTCGCTATCGACGATGAGAATATTGTTATACATGGCAAACCGACATCCGCGGATGTCGCCTCCTCCTTCCTCAAAGTCAGTATAGGCTATTCGTGCCCCGGTTTGTCGAGGTAATCTGTGCACCAATGTCCTGCATGGAGACGGGTGGCCCGAATGGCTGGTGAAGATACAAGCGTCAGTGCCCTTGATCTGGCGCGATCCTTTCTGAATGACAATCCGCCATTCGATCGTTTTTCTACACGGCTCAAGCGCTATTTTCTTGAGCATTTTGAGGTGTGCGACTATCCGCCCGGAGCGGTTATTTTGGAGCCCGCCAACGGCCGGGTAGGGCACTTTTATCTGATTGTCTCCGGGCAGGTGGATGCCGAGCGACCGGGGGCAGGTGAAAACGGGTTTGAACGATTCTCTCTGGAGAGCGGTGAAAACTTTCCGATGGCGGCTTTGATTGGCCAGCGCGCCACTCGTACCGTTTATCGAGCTGCCGATGATGTCCGTTGCCTGCAACTCTCGCGCGAAGCGTTTGAGACCCTGTTGGGTGAGAGTGAAGCCTTTCGGGATTTTTGCCTGCGCGGTGTCAGTAGCCTGCTCGATCAATTACAGCGAGATATCCAGCAGCATGCGGCCGCCAATCTGGGGGGTGACTCAACGCTTGATACGCCTTTAGGGCAGCTGATTAATCCGGATCCGCTGGCTTGTACCGGAAATACGACCGTGCGTGAGTCTGTCGAGGCAATGCATCGGCGAAAAGTTGGCAGCGTGCTGATTGTTGATGCGCAGCAGCGTGCTCGGGGCATTTTTACCCTGCATGACCTCAGAGCGGTGGTTGCAAGCGGTGGAGATCTCGAGGCGCCACTGGAGTCAGTGATGACGCCGGATCCCTACACGCTGGATGTTGAGACCTATGCCTTTGAGGCCATTGTCGAGATGGCCCGACATCATATCCGGCATATGATTATCACCCACCCTGACGGTCGTCTGGCCGGCGTGATTTCAGAGCGGGATATCTTTGCGCTGCAACGCATTGATTTAGTGCATTTAACGCGTGCTATCACCGGCGCTGAATCAATCGAAACGTTGGTGCAGGCGCGCAATCGAGTGGGCGCGCTCATTGATAGCATGATGGCTCATGGCGCCGGCGTTGAGCAGATCACACGCATCATTACCCTGCTCAATGATCGGACAGTGACGCGAGCCATCGAGTTAGTCATTGAGGAGCGCGGAGACCCCGGTGTTGAATTGACCTGGATTGCCTTTGGCAGTGAGGGGCGCAGTGAGCAAACACTAGTCACCGATCAGGACAACGGCATTCTGTTTGACCCCGGCACCCAAAACCCCGACGTGGTTCGTGAGCAGTTACTCCCACTCGCTCGCCGGATTAACGAGGTGCTGGATGAGTGCGGCTTTACGCTGTGTACCGGTAACATCATGGCCAGCAATCCGCGGTTATGCTTAAGCTACGAGGAGTGGGAGGAGACTTTCCGCTCAATGGTGGCCAGTGCCACGCCGGAGAACCTCCTCAATTCCACGATCTACTTTGATTTTCGCCCTATTTGGGGGGATCTTGCTGCCGGTGATGCGTTGCATCGCCGTGTTGTGGAAATGGCCTCTTCCAACAGTCTTTTCCTGCACACGCTGGCGGGTAACTGTATGGCCATTAAACCCCCGCTAGGTGTTTTTCGGGATTTCATTACAGAGCGCGGTGATGACGGAACACAGCGGCTGGATCTTAAGGTCCGCGGCTTGACCCCCTTTGTGGACGGCGGGCGAGTGCTGGCGTTGCAAGCAGGGATAGCCGAATCCAATTCACCCATGCGGTTTCGTCAGTTGGTCGAGGCCGGGGCGCTCAGTAGCGAGGATGCGGGGGCCTTCGAGCGCTCTTTTGCCTTTGTTCAGTTGCTGCGAATGCGCGAGCATCAGCGCCAAGCCGCAGCCGGAGAGACCATGAATAATCGCTTGGATCCCGATGATCTTAACCCCATGGATCGTCGCATTTTAAAAGAGGCGTTTAGAGAAGCACGGCGATTGCAGAAAAAGCTGGAGGTTCGATTTCAGCTTTAAATCTGGGTCAATGCCATAAAAAAACCCCGGGGCCAGAAGCCACCGGGGTTTTTTTATGCTCAGGGGCAATCCCTAATGGGCTGCCCCTGATGAGCGCTTTCTTTAGGAAGCGCGTGGCACACGGATGCTCTCGACGAGCTCCTGGATATGTGCCGGTGGCGGTTGCGTCGCACGTGACACCAATGTCGCAGCTACGACGTTGATAATGGCACCTACTGCACCGATCGACTGTGGGCCGATGCCAAACAGCCAGTACTCCGGAGTATCCGGAAGCATGTTGGTGCCAGGGACGAAGAACCATCCTTTGTAGGTGAACACGTAGATCAAGGTGAAGCTAAGTCCTGACAGCATGCCTGCCATGGCACCGGCACTGTTCATGCGACGGTTGAAGATACCGAGCATCAGAACCGGGAACAATGACGAGGCAGCCAAGCCAAAGGCCAATGCGACCACCTGCGCTGCGAATCCTGGCGGATTCAAGCCTAGGTAGCCCGCCACCACGATAGCGCCTGCCATTGCCAAGCGTGCCGCTAACAGCTCACTTTTCTCACTGATGTTGGGGTTAATCACCCCCTTGATCAAGTCATGCGAGACCGCTGAAGAGATGGCCATCAAAAGGCCAGCAGCGGTTGAGAGTGCCGCTGCAAGGCCACCAGCCACCGTGAGCGCGATGACCCAGTTGGGTAGCTGTGCAATCTCGGGGTTGGCCATCACCATGATATCGCGGTCGACGGTCAGCTCGTTGCCAGCCCAGCCATACCCGGCGGCCGTGGCGTCGAAAGCCTCATTGCCGTCGTTGTAGTACTGAATGCGGCCGTCGCCGTTTTTATCATCAAAGCCCAGCAGGCCCGTTTCTTCCCAGCGGGAGAACCACTCAGGGACATCCTCATACGCCAGGTTGCCTTCTTCTGCGCCGATCTCGCCCGGCTGGACGGTATTGATCAGGTTGTAGAAAGACATCGCGCCCACAGCCGGTGCTGTGGTGTAGAGGATGGCGATAAACACCAGCGCCCAACCAGCAGACAGGCGTGCATCACGCACCCGGGGCACCGTGAAAAAGCGCACAATCACGTGAGGCAGGCCAGCTGTACCGATCATCAGCGACATGGTCAGGAAGAACATGTTCAGCGTTGTGCCCTTCATGACGGTGTACTGCGAGAAGCCCAGGTCAACCAGGATGTTGTCCAGGGTATCCAGCACGTAGCCGCCGTTCTCAACGGTTCCACCCAAGCCTAGCTGTGGGAGCGGGTTACCGGTGATCGCCAGCGAAATGAAGATGGCTGGGACGGTATAGGCAAAGATCATAATGCAGTACTGGGCAATCTGGGTGTAAGTAATACCCTTCATGCCACCGAACACCGCATAAATGAACACGATACCCATGCCGGCAAACAAACCGACCTCATAGCTAGTCTCAAGGAAGCGCGAGAACGCCACACCAATGCCACGCATCTGCCCGATGACGTAGGTGATCGAGGCGACCAGCAGCGCGACAACGGCAATTACTCGGGCTGGCTTCGAGTAGAAGCGATCCCCAATGAATTCCGGCACCGTGAACTTGCCGAATTTGCGCAGATAAGGCGCCAGCAGCAGTGCCAAGAGCACGTAGCCACCTGTCCAGCCCATCAAATAGACCGAGGCGTCATAGCCCAAAAAGGCAATCAGTCCGGCCATTGAGATAAAGGACGCTGCTGACATCCAGTCAGCCGCTGTTGCCATACCGTTGGCCACCGGGTTAACGCCCTTGCCGGCGACATAGAATTCACCGGTGCTGCCGGCCTTCGCCCAGATGGCGATGCCAATGTAGAGCGCAAAAGTGGCGCCAACGATCAGATAAGTCGTGAGTGTAAGATCCATGTTGAATCCCCCGCCTTATTCTTCGTGGACGTCGTATTTGCGATCCAGCGCATTCATCTTCACCACGTAGGTGAAAATCAGTGCGATGAACGCATAGATCGAGCCCTGCTGGGCAAACCAGAACCCCAATGGGTAACCGGCGATCGCGACGTTGTTGAGTACGGGGGCAAGAATGATGCCCAGTCCATACGAAACCGCAAACCAGATGATCAGCAATGTGATCAACAGTCTGACGTTTTCCTTCCAGTAGGCCGAAGCGGCCTCTTGCTGACCTGAAGCCATGCGTAGCTCCTCCTGCTTTTGTCGACATGGTGACATGACCGTTGTCTGCCACCTTCTTATTAACGAAACCGAAGCTTCGTTCTTATTGAATATGCAAGAACCGTGCAAATTAGGCGAGCTGTCGGTCAGGGCGCGGTTGGGGCCGTTGCGCAAGGCAAAGAACCATCGTGGAGAGATTGGCAAGGGAGAGAGTTACGGATCGTAACGCTTGGGTGTGGTGTTTAGTAACGGCGGCGGCCCTGGGCCACCGCCGTTCAATCCAATCGGATCTATTGGTTAGCCCGATTGCTGATGAGCTCATCCACCACCGATGGGTCAGCCAGCGTGCTGGTGTCCCCTAGGCTGTCTAGCTCATTGGTGGCAACTTTGCGCAGAATACGGCGCATGATTTTGCCGGATCGGGTTTTGGGCAGCCCCGGTGCCCACTGAATAACATCGGGCTTGGCAATTGGCCCAATTTCTTTACGCACCAGCTCGGTAAGCTCTTTATGCAGACCATCATTGGGCTCAACGCCTTTGACCAGAGTGACATAGCAGTAAATGCCCTGGCCCTTAACATCATGCGGATAACCCACAACAGCGGCTTCTGCAACCGCCTCATGAAGAACTAGGGCGCTTTCTATTTCCGCCGTTCCCATGCGATGTCCGGAGACATTGAGCACGTCATCGACCCGGCCGGTAATCCAGAAATAACCATCCTCATCCCGTCTTGCGCCATCACCGGTGAAGTATTTGCCGGCGTAGGTCGTGAGATAGGTATTCATAAACCGCTCATGATCACCATAGATGGTGCGCATCATGCTGGGCCACGCACGAGCAATACACAGATTGCCCTCAGTGGCACCTTCAATCACATTGCCGTCATTGTCGACCAACTGCGGTTCGACGCCAAAGAATGGCAGGGTGGCGGAGCCAGGTTTTAAATCGATGGCCCCTGGCAATGCTGAAATCATGATGGCACCAGTCTCTGTTTGCCACCAGGTATCCACGATCCGGCAACGCTCGTCACCCACAACGCGGTAGTACCATTCCCAGGCCTCCGGGTTGATGGGTTCACCGACGCTGCCAAGAATGCGCAGGCTCTTGCGCGAGTACTTTTTAACCAGCTCCTCGCCTTGGCCCATGAGTGAGCGGATAGCCGTCGGTGCGGTATAGAAGATATTCACCTGATGATCATCGATGACCCGCCAGAAGCGACCAGCATCGGGATAGGTCGGTACACCTTCAAACACCAGTGTGGTCGCTGCGTTGGACAATGGCCCATAGACGATGTAGCTGTGTCCGGTGACCCAGCCCACATCAGCGGTACACCAATAAATCTCGCCATCCTGGTAGTCGAAGATGTATTTAAAGGTCATCGAGGCCTGCAGCAGATAACCACCCGTGGTGTGCAGCACGCCTTTGGGTTTGCCGGTCGATCCCGAGGTGTAGAGGATGAATAGCGGGTCTTCGGCATCCATCTGCTCGGGTTCGCAGTCCGGTGAAGCCTGACTGATCGACTCCTGATACCAAATGTCGCGATCGGGGTTCCAGGTCACCGAGTTGCCGGTGTGGCGGACCGTAATCACGGTATGAACGCTATCCAAGCCATCGATAGCCTTCTCGACATTCTCCTTTAAAGGAACGGGTTTGCCACTGCGAAGACCCTGGTCGGCGGTGATGACAGTGCGGCAATCCGAATCCTCGATTCGATCGCGCAGGGCGTGGGGTGAGAAGCCACCAAAGACAATGGAGTGGACTGCACCGAT
>CBFIIM010000042.1:0-12505 GCA_965662395.1 Spiribacter sp.
ATGCCGATGGCCAGCTTTGGGCGCTGGATCGGCGTAACGGGGCTTCGGTTTGGCGAGTGGATGCACTGCGAGGGATGCAGCTGACGCAACCGGTCATTCACGAGGGCCTAGTGGTGTTGGCAGCCAGTGATGGCGCGATTCGTTGGATCGATCCAAGAGATGGACGTATTCTGGCCCGGTACTCAATGGGGCGTGCGGCCATTCAGGCGCCACCGGTTGTGGTCAATGATCGGGTATATGTATTGGACCTGCGCGGAAGACTGCAGGCCTTAGAAATAGAACAACTCAATTAGGAGGAGAGGGCATGCGGATCATATTGCTTGGCCCGCCGGGGGCGGGTAAAGGAACGCAGGCTTCGGCGTTGTGTGACGCATTTGGGATCCCGCAGATCTCAACCGGAGACATGTTGCGTGCTGCTGTAAAAGCAGGCACTGAGCTTGGCAAAGCAGCCAAAGCGGTAATGGATGCCGGCGAGCTGGTCTCCGATGACATCATTATCGGATTGGTTGAAGAGCGCATTCAGGCCCCGGACTGTGCTAACGGCTTTTTGTTTGATGGCTTTCCGCGCACCATTGCCCAGGCCGATGCATTGCGTGATGCCGATATTCAGATTGATGCGGTCGTTGAAATTCAGGTTGATGACGAGTTGATTATCAACCGAATGAAGGGACGTCGTGTGCACCCCGGTTCGGGTCGCGTCTACCATCTGGAGCATGCGCCACCCAAGGTACCCGGTCAGGACGATGAAACCGGCGAGCCGCTGGTGCAGCGTGATGACGATAAAGAAGACACGGTGCGTCAGCGTCTTGCGGTCTATCATGAGCAGACGCGGCCGCTGGTCGACTATTATCGGGGTCGCTCGGAGTCCGGCGGGGATGATGCACCCCGATACGTTTGCGTGAATGGCGAGGGTGATATCGATCAGGTCGGTCAGCGCATTATTGAGGCGCTCAAGGGATAGTTATGACGCCTTATCAGACCGCCATCGCCCGGTTCAAAGAATGGCTTGATGTGGCTCGAGCCACTGAAGCCGTGCGTGAGCCCACCGCCATGACGCTGGCCACCGCTACCGCCACAGGACGGCCGAGCGCGCGCACGGTATTGCTAAAGAAAGTGGATGAGACCGGGTTTGTTTTCTACACCAACAGCCTGAGTCGCAAAGGCCGCCAACTCGCAGAAAACGGCCAGGCAGCGCTCACCTTTTTTTGGGCCCCGCTCAAGCGTCAGATCCTTATTGAAGGGACGGTCGAGCAGGTCAGCGACGAGGAGGCCGATGCCTATTACGCCTCTAGGCCGCGGATCAGTCAGATCGGTGCCTGGGCCTCGCAGCAGTCGCAGCCGCTGGAGAGTCGCGAAGCATTTGAGGCGAGCATCGCTGAGGTGACGGCTCGATACGCGGAGCAGAATATCCCCCGACCCCCGCACTGGACCGGTTATCGACTATCGCCTGAGATGATTGAATTCTGGGAAGAGCGCGAGGGGCGCTTGCACCATCGAGAGCGCTATTTCGCCGATCCGGATCATGATCAGTGGCGTTGGACGCTGCTGAACCCCTAACCGGTCTCTCTGAGGCTGCTCAGGCCTCTCCGTCGTAATCAAGCCAGGGCTGTAAATGCGCAGGTTTGCCATGGCTCAGTAACCGTCCGGGCCGCTCAATATGGCATTGTGCCCCGCTTTGCTCGGCCCGCTCACGCCAATACGCGATAATGGCTGGGATGCCGCCAGGGTCTGTCGGGTAGTCATGGACTAGGCTGAGCAGCCGGCCATCTTCTGCCTGAACAAGCACGGTATAAGCAATAGGACCCAGTTGGGGGTGGGCCTGCTCGGTGAGTGTCACCACAGCAACATCCCGAGCGTCCGCCTGATCCTGGATCGTCTCTCGATACCACAGGCTATCGGTTGCAAGGGCTTTGGCCTGTGCCACAGACAGTGCGACTTCCCGGTCCGCTGCCGTTAGACCGGTGGCCGGCTCTGTGATGTGTAGGGTGATGCCATGGCGGATTAATCCGGTCATGTACTGACGTTGTCGCTGCATCCATTCGATATACCCATGCTCGGCTTCATCGCCATGGCTATTATTGGCGGCAGCCCACTGATCAAAGGTCAGCCATGGGGTGTAAACGGCACCCCCCATGCCGATGAACTGATTGCCGGATGCCAAGGAAACCCGCTCAATGTCGTCCGGGCGGTAAAGCGCCGACTCAATCAGCTGCCAAAGCGGTGCAAATTGGGCATGCTCCATTTGCACCCGCATCAGCGCGGCTAGGTCATTGAAGGTGACATAGCTTAAATGCACCGGTTCAAGCCCAAAGAGCTGCCGCACGGCACGGTCAGTGGCTAGGCTCGCACGGCCTTTCTCAATCAACGTCGATTCAAGCTGCCGGGTCAATGGGTCGAGCATAGAGCCCGGCGCCACCAATGCCATAGGGATAATGAGCAGCGGCCCGGACCCTGGTTGGCGTGTCGGGGCGATGCCTGAAGCGGGGAAGCGTCCGCCTGAGCTGCCAATGCTGAGAAGCTGAGGTTGAAAAGCGCCACCTCGCAATGAGCCGCGATAGATATCAAGCAGGGCCTCAACCATCGGTAGTCCAGGTTGCAGAATCTCAGGGACATCGTAAATAGCGGCGGGCAGAATTAGCCCGGCCTCAGCAATTTCCTCGCCGATGATTCGGCGTAAATCATCGGCAATGGGCGCTGCTAGCATTTCGGCATTATCGCGACCCAACGGTTCGGGAGGGCGTCCGGAAAACGCTGCCTCGGGCGTGATTTCAATGGCTAGGGCGGCGGGTGTTGCTGAGAGTGCTGATGACATTTGGGCTTTCTCATCAATAATACTGAATGGATTCAGAAGGCTTTATTATTTAACTAATCACTGTATTTTTATTTTCATCTGGAATATATTATTGCACGTTAACTGACTTTCACCGTGAATCTGCAAAGAGGATAATATGGATCTTTCCAATTACAGCACTGAGCAGCTTAATCAGCTTAAAAAAGACATTGATAAAGAAATCCAAGGCCGCCGCAAGGAAGATGCAAAAAAGGCACAGCAGGAGCTAAAGCAGGTTGCTGAGCGTTATGGTTTTGCATTAAGTGATTTGGTCGGCGCCCAGACTCCGAAAACTCGTGGCAAGGCCAAAGCGCGCTTCCAGCATCCGACGGATGCCACCAAAACCTGGTCGGGACGTGGTCGTAAGCCGGCATGGGTAAAAGACTGGGAGGCCACAGGTCGTTCACTCGAAGAGCTGCGGATAGACTAAACCCCAGATATTCCGGGGAGTGCCGCGCCACCGTGGTGCGGGCTCCCCCAGCTTGATCAAACAAGACCCTTTTCCGCCGCCTTAGCCAACTCTTCTCGAAGCGCTTGAAGTCCGCTTGAAAGGGCCGGGGTCAATGCCGATGGCTGATGAATGTCGCGTAATTCAACCGGCAGGGTCGCCAATGACTGAGCGCAATGGGCTCTGGCCTGCTCAAGATCCACGGCCTGTTGGGCACGGGTCCGCTGCCCATCCTGCATGACCGTATGCAGCAGCGCTTTGCCTTCCACTGACTCGTCAAATAACCCGATCGTGTCATTGGCAATCAGCCCGGCCGCGTCAAACTGTCGAAATACCTGCTTGCATCCGGGTAGATCAGTTTTTCCTCGGGCATGTTTGCCGCGTGGGCGCCCGCGGAAGTAGTGCAGTTTGTAAGCGGAATCCAGGAATGGTTGATCCGCTGAAGTATCCACATTCGAGCCGACGCCCACACCATCGATGGGGGCATCGCTTTTGATCAATGATTCAATGCGATATTCATCCAGTCCGCCACTGACGATAATTCGGGTGTCAGTCAGTCCGCCGGCATCAAGAATTTCTCGGGTGAGCTTGGCATTGGCTGCTAGGTCACCGCTGTCGATGCGCACGGCATGGATCTGAATACCTTCTGAGGCCAATCTTCCAGCCACTTCGACAACCCGCTCTGCACCACGGGCGACGTCGAATGTGTCGATCAGCAAAACGACGTTGTTGGGATGGCTGCGGGCAAATCGTTCAAAGGCCTCGATCTCGCGATCATGGGCCAAGATAAAGGCATGCGCCATTGTGCCGGTGGGCGGGATCCCATAGCGCGCGCTGCCAAGGCAGGTGGCCGTCGCCGTAAATCCGGCCAGGTAACAGGCTCTTGCTGCCCACAGGCCCGCTTCACCACCATGTGCTCGGCGCATGCCAAAATCGATCACTGGGGTATGACCTGCAGCCAGTACGCACCGCGCCGCTTTGCTGGCAATCAGTGTTTGGTAGTGCAGGATATTCATCAGTCGTGACTCAATGAACTGCGCCTCTGGTAATGGCGCGATAATTTGCACAAGGGGCTCTTCGGCAAAGAACACGCTGCCCTCCGGAATGGCGCGTATTTCACCGGTAAACCGAAAAGCCGCCATGCGCTCGATGAATGCCTCTGAGAACAGGCCGGTCGTGCGCATCCAATCCAGCTCATGCGATTTGAACTGCAGCTGCTCAAGCCATTCAAGCCCCTGAGCAAGGCCTGCGGCCACAAAAAACCCGCGCTTATCAGAGTGGCGCATAAAAAGCTCAAACACAGCCTCTTCGGTCATCCCATGCTCGTAGTAGGTCTGGAGCATGGTGAGCTCATAAAGGTCGGTGAGCAGCGGTGTGCGTTCAAGATTCATGATTATTCTTCAAGATCCATTCAGCTGCGCAGGCCTGTGCCCCGACGCAGCAGCCACAGGCTCAGCGCCGTGCCGGCGACGATGAATAAAAGCACCAGTGTGTAGGCGGTGCCAATGGGAATGTCCGAACTACCTAGGATGCCATAGCGAAATGCATTGACCATATACAGAATGGGATTGGCCAATGATAACGTCTGCCAGAATTCAGGCAGTAGTGAAATTGAGTAAAACACCCCACCCAGATAGGTCAGCGGTGTTAATACAAATGTTGGAACGATCGCGATGTCATCAAACTTTTTGGCAAAGACTGCATTGATGAATCCGCCCAGCGAAAATAGCACCGCTGTCAGGAAGACCACCGAGATCGTAATGGGGATGCTGTGAATTTTTACGTTGGTAAAAAAACTCGCGATGATCGTGACAATCAGTCCAGTAAACAGACCGCGGCCGACGCCGCCAGAAACATAGCCGGCAAGGATGACATAATTGGGCGTTGGTGAAACCAGTACTTCTTCGATATGCCGCTGAAACTTCGCACCAAAGAATGAAGAAACTACGTTGGAGTAGGAGTTGGTAATCACTGACATCATGATGATGCCCGGGGCGATAAACTCCATAAAGCTATAGCCGCCCATGGTACCCACCCGTGAACCAATGAGGCTGCCGAATATAATGAAGTACAGCGTCATAGTGATAGCCGGTGGCACTAGCGTCTGTACCCAAATGCGCAGATAGCGATGCGTCTCTTTCCACATGAGGGTGCGCAGCGCAATCAGCGTCTGCCGGGTATAAGCAGGATAAAGGGTGGCCATCTCAGGCAATCTCCGGTTCGGGGCGGTGGCGGTCGCCGAGCATACGGACAAACAACTCCTCTAGGCGGTTGGATTTGTTCTTCATGCTAATGACCTTCGCGCCGCCGGCATTCAGGCGATCGAAAAGATCACTGAGGGTTTGATCGCCCCTGACTTCCACCTCTAGTGTGTGTTCATCCACCGGAACCACATGGAAATCGGCAATCGTTGGCAGTGAGGCGACAGGTGTGCTGATGTCCAGCAAAAAACTCTGGCTTTTTAACTTGGCCAGCAGGCTGCGCACGTCCGTATTCTCGATAATGCGACCGCCATCAATAATGCCAATGTTGCGACACAGCGACTCGGCCTCCTCAAGGTAGTGAGTCGTCAGGATGATCGTTGTGCCGCGTTGATTCATCTGGCGCAAGAATTCCCACATCGAGCGTCGCAGTTCGATATCCACGCCGGCCGTCGGCTCATCAAGAATCAAAAGCCTGGGTTCATGAATGAGCGCGCGCGCAATCATCAGTCGCCGCTTCATGCCGCCTGAGAGCGATCGTGAGCTGGCATTGCGCTTGCCCCAGAGGTCAAGCTCGCGCAAATAGCGTTCAGCGCGCTCCTGGGCCGTCCGGCGGTCGATGCCATAGTAGCCGGCCTGATTGAGGACGATCTGAGCAACGGTCTCAAACTGATTGAAATTAAACTCCTGGGGGACTAATCCTAAGTTGGATTTAGCCTCCCAAGGCTGGGTGACAATGTCGTGGCCAAAGACCTTGACCTCCCCGGCTGTGGCGCGCACCAGCGAGGCTACGATGCCGATGATCGTGCTTTTGCCGGCACCATTGGGTCCCAGCAGACCAAAGAAATCACCCGGAGTGACCTCTAGGTTGACATCATGCAGCGCTGTGACGCCGCCGGGGTACGTCTTGTTGAGCTGACGCAGTGAGAGCGCATTCATCATTTAGGGAAACCGGGTCGGTGGCCGCCGGGCAGCGACCAAAGGGTGCAAAGGTAGCTGTTTGCGGGGTCTTTTTGCAAGGTAAATGCGCACCGTGTGTTGGACAGCAAGCCTCGGTCGGGCGTAATATTTCGGCCATTGAATCAGCCGGCGGGAGGGCTCTGCGGACCCTCCCGTTTTTGCGAGCAGACGGGGTGAAGCGTGACCGACACGGCGATACTGGCACTCGAGGATGGATCGGTTTTTGAGGGCATTGCACTGGGTGCCCGGGGACAAACCGCCGGAGAGGTTTGTTTCAATACCGCAATGACCGGGTATCAGGAAATTTGCACCGATCCGTCCTACTTTGGGCAGATGGTGACACTGACCTACCCGCATATCGGCAATACGGGCGTGACGACGCTGGATGAGGAAGCCAACGGCCCGCAGCTCTCTGGGCTGATCATCCGGGATCACTCGCTCCAGGTCAGTAATTACCGCGCCGATGAGGGGCTCTCAGATTATCTTGAGCGCCACGGGATAGTGGGTATCAGCGATATTGATACCCGACGGCTGACCCGTTTGTTGCGCGAGAATGGCGCGCAGAATGGTTGTATCGTCTCTGGTGATGCGTTGGATCAGCAGGCGGCGGTTGCGGCGGCGCGGGCCCATCCGCCGCTAGCGGGGCGTGATTTGGTTCAGTCAGTTAGTACGGACAAACCCTATGACTGGCGAATCGGTACTTGGGCACTGGAGCGGGGTGAACAAGAAGCCCCTGAGGTGCCGGATACGCAACTGCAATGGCATGTGGTGGCCTATGACTTTGGCATCAAGCGCAACATCCTGCGGCAGATGGTTGATCATGGCTGTCGGGTGAGCGTTGTCCCCGCGTGTACCTCAGCCGAGGAGGTGCTCGCGCTGAATCCGGATGGAGTGTTTTTCTCCAATGGCCCGGGTGACCCAGAGCCGCTGGACTATGCCATTGAATCGGCGCGCCGCATTCTGGCGGCTCGCATTCCCCTATTCGGTATTTGTCTTGGCCATCAGCTGCTCGGTCTCGCTGCCGGTGCGCAGAGTGTGAAGATGAAGTTTGGCCATCATGGCGCCAATCATCCGGTGCTGGACATCGCGACCGGGCGGGTGATGATTTCCAGTCAGAATCATGGGTTTGCCATTGATGCCGAGACATTGCCGGACAATGTCCGGATTACTCATCGTTCGTTGTTTGACGACAGTCTCCAAGGCATTGAGTTAACCGATGCCCCGGCGTTCAGTTTCCAGGGGCATCCAGAGGCCAGTCCGGGGCCGCATGATGTCTCCCCGTTATTTGCCCGTTTTGTCGAATTGATGGCTGCCCATAAGCAGGCGGCCTGAATCAGCAGGTGGTTTTCACAACATGCCAAAGCGCACTGATATTAAGAGCATCCTGATCATTGGTGCCGGTCCGATAGTGATCGGCCAGGCCTGTGAATTCGACTACTCCGGCGCTCAGGCCTGCAAGGCACTGCGTGAGGAGGGCTATCGAGTCATTCTGGTCAACTCCAATCCAGCCACCATTATGACCGACCCCGAAATGGCGGACGCCGTCTATATTGAGCCGATCCAGTGGCAGGTGGTGGCCAGCATTATTGAGCGTGAGCGGCCCGATGCCGTTTTGCCCACGATGGGTGGGCAGACCGCACTGAATTGTGCGCTTGATTTGGATCGGCACGGGGTTCTGGAGCGTTTTGGTGTGGAGATGATCGGAGCCACCAAATCAGCCATTGATATGGCCGAGGACCGTGAAGCTTTCCGTCAGGCCATGGAGCGGATTGGGCTGGAAACAGCGCGTGCCCGCATTGCTCACACGATGGATGAGGCACTGGATGCTCAACGTGATATTGGCTTCCCTACCATCATCCGCCCCTCCTTTACGATGGGTGGTAGTGGTGGCGGTATTGCGTACAACGCCGAGGAATTTGTCGAGATTTGCGAGCGCGGGTTGGACCTCTCGCCCACCAACGAGTTGCTGATCGAAGAATCAGTCCTGGGTTGGAAAGAGTTTGAAATGGAGGTTGTGCGGGATCGTGCGGACAACGCGATCATCATTTGTGCCATTGAAAACCTCGATCCCATGGGCGTTCACACGGGTGATTCCATTACCGTGGCACCGGCGCAGACACTGACGGATAAAGAATATCAGATCATGCGCGACGCCTCGCTGGCGGTGCTGCGCGAGATTGGGGTCGAAACCGGTGGCTCGAACGTTCAGTTTGCGATTAATCCCGATGATGGCCGCATGGTGGTCATTGAGATGAACCCAAGGGTTTCGCGCTCATCCGCGCTGGCCTCCAAGGCGACGGGTTTTCCGATTGCCAAGGTGGCGGCCAAGCTGGCCATCGGCTACACGCTTGATGAGTTGCGCAATGAAATTACCGGAGGTCTTACGCCGGCTTCATTCGAACCTAGCATTGACTATGTGGTCACTAAAATTCCGCGCTTTACCTTTGAGAAGTTTATGCGCACCAAGCCTGTGTTGACCACGCAGATGAAGTCGGTGGGCGAGGTGATGGCGATTGGCCGGACGTTCCAAGAGTCGCTGCAAAAAGCATTGCGCGGTTTGGAAAATGGGCTTGAGGGCTTGGATCCTCGCATGGAGCTCGGCCCAAATGCAGCTGAGCAAGCCACCCAAGAGTTGCGTCAGCCTGGGCCGGAGCGACTGCTTTGGGTAGCCGATGGCTTCCGCGCGGGGCTTAGTCTTGAAGAGATATTCGATTGCACGGCGATCGATCCGTGGTTTCTTGCCCAGATCGGCGATTTGGTCGATCGGGAAAAAACACTGACCGGCTGTACGTTGGAGTCAATGGATGCCAGCGCGCTGCGCGCGCTCAAGCGGTGTGGCTTTTCGGATGCCCGCCTTGCGCGTCTGCTCGGCAGTGATGAGCACGCTGTGCGCGGCTATCGGCGCGGCCTTGGTGTCCGTCCGGTCTACAAACGTGTGGACTCCTGCGCGGCTGAGTTTTCGACCTCAACCGCTTATATGTATTCCACCTATGAGCAAGAGGATGAATCCGCACCCAGTGATCGGCGCAAGATCATGATTCTTGGGGGTGGGCCCAACCGGATCGGGCAGGGTATTGAGTTTGATTACTGTTGCGTGCATGCAGCGTTAGCGCTGCGTGAAGATGGGTTTGAGACCATTATGGTCAACTGCAACCCAGAGACGGTTTCAACAGACTACGATACCTCTGATCGGCTGTATTTTGAGCCGCTGACGCTTGAGGATGTCCTTGAGATTGTGGAAACCGAGCAGCCTGAGGGCATCGTGATCCAATACGGCGGTCAGACACCGCTTAAGCTTGCCCGTGATCTCGAGGCATTTGGTGCGCGCATCATTGGGACAACTCCTGACTCCATTGACCTGGCCGAAGATCGCGAGCGTTTTCAGGGGCTGATCGAACAGGCTGGTCTGCAGCAGCCCCCCAACCGAACCGCAACCGATCCAGAGCAGGCTTTGCGGCTGGCCGATGAAATCGGCTATCCACTGGTGGTGCGACCCTCCTATGTGCTCGGCGGCCGGGCGATGGAGATCGTCTACCAGCCCTCGGAGCTCAAGCAATACATGAGCGAGGCGGTCAAGGTTTCCAATGAGTCCCCCGTGCTGTTAGATCGCTTTCTCGATGATGCGATTGAGGTGGACGTGGATGCGATCTGCGATGGCAAGGATGTGCTGATTGGCGGTGTCATGGAGCATATTGAGCAGGCCGGGGTGCACTCCGGTGATTCTGCCTGTTCGCTGCCCCCCTATAGCTTGCCGCCTCAGCTGGTGGATCGCATGCGTGCACAAATGAAAGAGATGGCTCTGCGCCTAGGGGTTGTTGGGCTAATGAATGCGCAGTTTGCGATCAAAGGCGATGACATCTTTATTTTGGAGGTCAATCCGCGGGCTTCGCGTACGGTGCCGTTTGTCTCCAAAGCGACCGGTCTGCAATTGGCCAAGATCGCTGCGCGTTGTATGGTCGGTATGCGCCTGGCTGATCAGGGCTATACTGAAGAGCGCATCCCAAGCAGCTATTCAGTCAAAGAAGCGGTCTTCCCGTTTATTAAATTCCCGGATGTGGATCCCATTCTTGGCCCGGAGATGAAGTCGACTGGCGAAGTCATGGGCATTGGCCCGGTATTTGGTGAGGCTTATGCCAAGTCCCAATTGGGTGCCGGCGTGGAGTTGCCGCGTGGCGGCCGGGTGTTCATTAGCATGCGGGATGCCGATAAGCCGGCGGCTGCGGCCCTGGGACGCGACCTGGTGCGCAAGGGATTTGAATTGGTTGCCACCCGAGGCACTGCCGCGGTGCTAGAGCAAGCCGGCATCGAATGTTCGGTGATTAACAAGGTGGTCGAGGGTCGTCCCCATGTGGTGGATGCCATTAAGAATGGCGAGATTGATTTAATCATCAACACCACTGAAGGCCGCCAGGCGATTGCCGATTCATTTTCAATTCGCCGTGAAGCGTTGCACCACAAGGTCTGCTATACCACGACGCTTGCCGGCGCTCGAGCGACCTGTCAAGCGCTCGACTATCTAGATTCCAATCAGGTGCGCTCGCTGCAGGATCTGCACAAGGAGGCCATGGCATGAGCAAGACACCATTGACGGTGCGCGGTGCAGAGCAGCTGCGTGATGAGCTGAATCGGCTAAAGTCCGAAGACCGGCCGAATGTCATTAAGGCCATTGCTGAGGCGCGTGCCCACGGTGACTTAAAGGAGAATGCCGAGTATCACGCCGCCCGCGAACAACAAGGCTTTATCGAGGGGCGAATTGCCGAGATCGAATCCAAGCTGGCCCATGCGCAAATTATTGATGTGACAGCCTTGCCGGCCAGTGGCAAAGTTGTTTTTGGCGTCACGGTAGTCCTTGCCGATGAAAGCGATGGCAGCGAAAAAACCTATCAGATCGTTGGCGAGGACGAGGCGGATATCAAAGCCGGGCGCATTTCCGTGCAGTCACCCATTGCCAGAGCCCTAATTGGTAAGGAAGAGGGTGATGTTGTCGATGTGCAGGCCCCGGGAGGACAGCGCGCTTATGAAATCGTCGAGGTCCGATACGAATAATCCAATGGCATCGCTCGATGCCGTTAAGCTCGAGCTTGCTGTCGTGCTTGGCTTGGTCATCGGCGTGATCGTAGTGATTTGGCGCGTGGAGATGACACATTGGGCGCAGCTTGGATTGTTAGCGGCAACGGGGTTTGGCGCCGGTGGCTGGTTGGCTTGGCGGACCAAAGGGATTGTCGAACGGGCGCAAGAGCACACAAAGGATCAATGAATGGCGCGTAGTCGCGGCAGTCGGCGATGGCTGGATGAACATTTCACTGATCCGTATGTGCGTGAGGCTCAACGTCGCGGGCTGCGCTCGCGTGCGGTTTTCAAGTTAGAGGAAATTGATCAGAAGGATCAGTTGCTGGGCCCAGGACAGTGTGTAGTGGATCTGGGTGCGGCCCCAGGTGGCTGGAGCGACTACGCGGCAAGCCGTGTTGGCGACCGCGGACGGGTGGTTGCCATAGATCTACTGGAGATGGCAGCCATTCCGCAGGTCACGTTCATCCAGGCAGACTTCTCAAGTGACGAGGGCCTGGCCGCATTGGATGCCGCGCTCGATGGAGCAAGGGTTGACCTTGTATTATCCGACATGGCCCCCAATCTCTCAGGACAGAAGGCGGTGGATCAGCCCCGTGCCATGCTGCTTGCCGAGCTGGCGCTTGATTTTTGCGCCAATCGGTTGAAACCTGGCGGCAATTTGCTGGTCAAAGTGTTTCAAGGGCAGGGCTTTGATGCGCTGCTCAGTGAGATGCGTCAGCGCTTTGAGCGCGTACAGAGTCGCAAACCAAAGGCCTCGAGAGATCGAAGCCGAGAAGTCTATCTGCTGGCCCGGGGCTTCCGGTCAGTGTAGGGTGCAACGTAACAACCACGACTTGAGGTAAGCCGTCTTGAACGACATGGCCAAGAACTTGATTCTGTGGGTGGTCATCGCTGTGGTGCTGATGTCCGTCTTCAGCAACTTCCAGCAGCAGGGGACGACCGCGCAAGAGGTGCCGTACTCACAGTTCCTCGGCGAAGTGGACAGCGGGCGGATTG
>CBFIIM010000043.1:0-12468 GCA_965662395.1 Spiribacter sp.
CCCCAAATCCATCGCGCAGGCTTGGGTTGAGTCACGCCCTGCAACCCGCAGCAGCGCTTCCAGCCCTGGGCTGGCCTGACCGGCTCGGATGCGACGCAATCCCTGATCAACTAACAGCCGATTGACCCGATCCAGCGGTACGACGTCGGCCACCGTGCCCAAGGCCACCAAATCCAGATACTCAGCTAAATTGGGGGCTGATCGATGACTGCCAAACCAGCCAGCCTCGCGCAGCTCGGCACGCAACGCCAACATCAGATAAAAACACACACCGACACCGGCCAAATGACGGGCTTCGAAAGTCTCGATATCCAGCTGTGGATTCACAATAGCCAACGCAGCCGGCAACGAAGCCCCTGGCAGGTGATGATCGGTAATGACCACATCAATCCCAGCGGCGTTGGCGGCCTCTACCCCGCTTTTCGCCGATATGCCGTTATCCACCGTCAAGATAAGGTCAGGATTGAAAGCCCGGGCTACATCAACCAGTGGCGCACTCAAGCCATAGCCAAACTGAAACCGATTAGGCACCAAATAGTCCACTGACTCAGCACCCATAGCGCGAAGCGCTCTGACCGCCAATGCCGTGCTCGTTGCGCCATCGGCATCAAAATCACCCACTACTAGGATGCGCTGCCCGCCTGCGACCGCTTGAGCTAATCGCTCTGCCGCTGCCTGCATCCCGGACAACCCGCTCGGATGCGGTAATGCCGAGAGTTGGTAGTCCAATTCCTGAGCCGAGCGGACCCCGCGGGCTTCATAAAGCCTGCGCAGTAGTGGCGAGATCGACTCAGACCCGCTCCAATCGATCGTCGCAGTCGGCACGCGATCGCTGATGTGCACGGGCATACGCGTCATCATAGTGTCTCAATCCAATGTGATAAATCACGCCGCCCAGACGGCCAATGGGGCAACCACCCGCTTTTCGGGACGAACTGTCTACTGCCACCGGTTAATAGCGCCATTCGGCCGCCACAACGCTTGGCAACCTGTTCCAGCGGCGTGGCCCAACGGACATCAAAATCCCGCACGGCCTCTTCCCAAGCGCCGATATCCGCAGCATTCATGGCGTTTTCCGCCCGATCCAGTACAACCAGCGTGGTGCTGTCCCGATCGCACTCGGCCAAGTGGCTAGGATCAGCGGAATACCATTGTGCCTGGGTATAGCGGGCGATCCCTCGGCCAAGCGGATTATCGGCGATGACCCGCTGAATCACCGGCGGCTGTTCAGGGGGCAGGTAATATCCCCCACCCCAAAACCACAGCCCGTTAATAACAGGAACATCGTTGGCGGCGCGCGCCTGGTTAACGGGATGCTCGTGCAGCAACATTTGCGTTTCATTCAGCAGTTGCCGCCACGGCCGTCCCTTTAGGTCTGCACCCAGCGCCGTATCGAGGTACCGCCCGGTTACCGCAGCCAGCTCAGGGAGTTCGGGCCCAATCGGTCCTGATGTCCGTAGTGTCCAATGGCCATTAAAGACCTGAAGCTGAAAATCAGATCCCTGGTATAACTCATTAAAAGAATTGGCGATTTCCAACGCCTCTGCGGCATTAATGCGGCGGCGATCAAGGCCAAACAAAAGCACCCGATCTCGGTCGGCCCGCAAATGCACCGGTGCGGCGCGATAGTAGAAATAATCGGGCGCCAGGCCTTCAGCACAGGCTGCCAGCGGACCGGGTGTTGGCAGATCATCAAAGAAAGCCAGCAGGCTGTCGACAGAGTCCCCAGGGTGGGCGGATTGCAACCGTAACCGATGCAACCATCGGGCGGTGGCTTTGCAATCGCGGGCCAACGCAACGTCATGACCGGCAGGCACAGGGCCAAGTAGCCTTGGGGCCAGGCAGACGATGCTAGGAAGCGGTCTGCCCATCACATCAGGCCATCTTGCCCAGAATGGCCTCTTGCACGGCCGAGGCATCCGCCTCGAGCGTAGTAATCGCTGCCTCTGCGTGGCGCTTGGCAACATCCGGGTCCTTCAGGCCGTGCCCGGTCAGCGTACAGACCACAGTACTGCCTTGGGGAATGCGTCCGGAGCGGATATCGCGCAGTGCACCGGCCACCGAGACTGCCGAGGCGGGTTCGCAGAACACCCCCTCTGTGCTGGCCAGCTGCCACTGAACCTCCAGAATTTCTTCATCCGTGAATTC
Source organism: Spiribacter sp. (assembly GCA_965662395.1). GTDB lineage: Bacteria > Pseudomonadota > Gammaproteobacteria > Nitrococcales > Nitrococcaceae > Spiribacter. Next base: position 2,149 of record CBFIIM010000043.1, read on the forward strand.
ATCAAACCAGCCGCCCGATTCGCTCGAGGCCGCCAGCGCTTGATCCCAGCTCTGCGGGGCACCAATGCGAATGGCGGTGGCGATAGTCTCTGGTTCAGGCACCGGGGCACCGCGCAAAAACGGCGCGGCACCCGTTGCCTGATAACCCACCATCACCGGCCGGGAATCAACTGCGCCTTGATGGAACTGACAGTTGCCGCCGCAAAGCTTGCAGGCTGCGGTGCCAGGCGCGCCGGGGGCCAATGCCATTTCGCTATAGCCCATCCAATAGGCAGTAATATTGCCGGCATTTCCCACTGGCAGGCAGTGGTAATCAGGTGCCCGACCAAGGGCTTCACAAATCTCAAATGCCGCTGTTTTCTGCCCCTGCAGGCGATACGGATTCACCGAGTTCACCAGGCTGACGGGGGCCTGTTCCGCCATTTCTTTAACGATGCGCATGCCATCATCAAAGTTGCCGCGTATCTGTAAAACCTCCGCGCCGTGCATCACCGCTTGGGCTAGTTTGCCCATGGCGATCTTGCCATCCGGAATCAGTACAAAGGCTTTGATGCCTGCGCGGGCTGCATACGCTGCGGCCGAGGCCGAGGTATTACCCGTCGAGGCGCAGATAATGGCCTGACTGCCTTCGGCGACTGCTTTTGTGACTGCAACGGTCATTCCGCGGTCTTTGAATGAGCCGGTGGGGTTTAACCCCTCGTACTTCACATAAAGCTCTACGTCGCGACCCAGCGGGCGAATCAGGTTATCCAGCTTAATCAGCGGTGTATTGCCCTCGCCCAAACTAATGGCGCGAGCATCGGCCGGCAGCGGCAGGCGATCAGCATAGGCCTCGATCAGACCGGTATAGCGCTTGCCTGTCGTCATAACAGAGCCTCCACACGAATACGGGTGATATGACCATGGACCGCCTCAAGGGCAGCAATGGCCTTCAATGCCTCATCCATACGCGCCTCTCGGACCGGATGGGTGAGCAGAATAACCGGTACGGTCTCAGCGCCCGGCGCGGGCTGCTTTTGAATGACCGCTTCAATACTAATCCCGGCACGACTGAGTACACCGGTAACATCAGCCAGTACACCGGGCTCGTCCTGGGCCTCAAGGCGCAGGTAATAGGCAGTCTCCACCGACTCCATCCCCACAATGGGCTCATCGGATAAAGAATGCGCCTGGAATGCGAGATACGGCACCCGGTTTTCGGGCTCGAGGGTAAATTCACGCACCACATCAACCAAATCTGCGACCACCGCTGAGGCAGTGGGTTCAGCGCCTGCCCCAGCACCGTAGTACAGCGTGGGGCCCAACGGATCGGCTTGAACCATTACCGCATTCATTACCCCATCCACATTGGCCAGCAGCTGGCGCTCTGGCAACAGCGTCGGGTGCACGCGCAGCGCGATGCCATCACCCTCGCGTCGACAGATACCCAGGTGCTTGATCCGAAAGCCTAGCTCTTGGGCGTAGGCCACATCATCAGTGCTAATCTGCCCGATACCCTCCATAAACACCTTGTCGAACTGCAACGGCACACCAAAGGCAATCGAGGCTAAGATGGTCAGCTTATGGGCGGCATCCACGCCTTCGACGTCAAAGGTTGGATCCGCCTCGGCGTACCCTAGACGCTGTGCCTCGGCGAGCACATCACCAAAGGCGCGTCCGGCGTACAGCATTTCGGTCAAAATAAAGTTGCTGGTGCCATTGATAATCCCGGCAAGCCACTGAATACGGTTACCCACCAACCCCTCGCGCACCGCCTTAATAATTGGGATACCGCCGGCGACGGCCGCCTCAAAGCCGATCGTCACGCCCTTCTCCCGTGCGCGGGCAAAGATTTCGTTGCCATGCAGCGCGATCAGCGCCTTATTAGCGGTCACCACGTGCTTGCCATTTTCAATGGCCCGCAGGGTCAGCTCTTTGGCAAGCTCTGTCCCACCAATCAACTCAACGACAATTTCGATCTGCGGATCGTCGACCAGCGCGAAGGGGTCGTAATCAAGCTGTATATTGCTGGTGCTACAGGTCCGCGGGCGATCGGGATGGCGCGCCGCTGCCCGGATGACGTCAATAGGACGCCCCGCACGACGAGTAATCTCATCGCGATTGCGCTCAAGCAAATTGACAGTCCCGCCACCCACGGTACCAAGACCGAGGACTCCGACTTTTACCGGCTCCAAATGCATGTCTCCCTTATCTTCAAGCTGAATGGCCATCACGGCGGAGCATCTGTTTAATACCTCGCACCGCCTGACGCGTGCGGTGCTGATTCTCAATCAAACCAAAACGCACGTACTCATCACCGTACTCACCAAAACCAATTCCTGGCGATGCAGCCACTCCGGCGTCCTGCAGTAACTTTTTTGAAAACTCTAGCGAGCCCATTTCGCGATAGGGCTCAGGAATGCGTGCCCAGACAAACATGGTGGCTTTGGGTTTAGTCACCGGCCAACCCGCCGCCTGCAGGCCCTCACACAACACATCGCGCCGAGCGCGGTAGGTCTCCCGAATTTCGGCAACACAATCCTGTGGGCCTTCCAGCGCATGAATGGCAGCCACCTGAATGGGCGTGAACATACCGTAGTCCAAATAGGACTTCATCCGTGCCAGTGCCGCGATGATCTTTTCATTGCCGCACATAAACCCAACACGCCAACCCGGCATGCTGTAGCTCTTCGACAATGAGAACGACTCCACTGCCACTTCCCGAGCGCCGGGAACCTGAAGGATGGACGGGGCTTCATAGCCATCGAATACCAGATCGGCGTAGGCCAGATCATGGACAATCCAAATCCCATGCTCGCGACAAATTTCGACCACCCGCTCAAAAAACGACAACTCAACGCATTGCGCCGTGGGGTTGGCCGGAAAATTCAGGATCAGCATCTTGGGCTTAGGCCAGGTGTCTTTAATGGCTTTCTCAAGCTCAGTAAAGAAATCACCCCCCTCGATCAGCGGTACATGACGAATATCGGCGCCGGCAATCACCACACCATAGGGGTGAATCGGATAGGCCGGATTGGGGACGAGCACCGCATCACCCGGGCCCAGCGTGGCCAGCGCCAAATGCGCCAGGCCCTCTTTAGATCCGATGGTGACAATGGCCTCGCTCTCAGGATCAAGGGCGACGTTGTAGCGACGGTGATACCAGCGCGTAATGGCCCGGCGCAGTCGCGGGATACCGCGTGACATCGAATACCGATGGGTATCGGGACGCTGCGCGGCCTCGACCAGTTTGTCCACGATGTGTTTGGGCGTCGGCAGATCCGGGTTACCCATCCCAAAATCCACAATATCTTCGCCGCGCGCACGCGCCTGGGCCTTTAATTCGTTGACGATATTAAAGACATAAGGCGGCAGACGTTTAATGCGTTGAAAATCCTCGTTCAAGGCCAACTCCCGGGCAACCCCAAAACCGATTGATGCCATATTCTGACGGCTAAACCGCCATGATAACCGCTGAACGCTAATTCCGCCCCCCATCCGTGTCAAATCGATGCTAGGGCACTAACCGAATGCTTGCCGCCAGCCCAAGGTCATCGTTATCTTGGTGACATGAAAATGCATCTCGAACAACCGGATAACGTCTATCGCATCCTCAGTTACAGCGATACCCACATCCAAATTAATGAAGCGCACTACCACCGCAGCCTGGTGGTCATGCCGGATTGGCTGTTGGATGAATGGTCTGCCGCCTCTGTCGAAGCCCTCAGTGCCAAGGCTCTGGCACCGGTCATCGCTCAAGAGCCTGAAATCCTGCTCCTGGGCACTGGGCCGCGGCAGCATTTTCCTGACAGGGCACTCATTCGTGAGTTGCTGCAAAAAGGCGCCGGGGTGGAGATTATGGATACCCCGTCGGCCTGCCGGACCTATAACATCCTGATGAGTGAGGGCCGGCGAGTAGCTGCCGCACTGATTATGGCAGGTACTTCGCCGGATTAACGGGCTCGCCCTGCTCGCGAACCTCAAAATGTAGCTCACCGTCACGGTTGGCACTGGATCCCATGAGCGCAATCGCATCACCGGCGGCCACTCGTGTGCCCTCGCTCACCAGCAAAGACTGGTTGTAGCCATAGGCAGTCAAAAATCGGTCACTGTGCTTGATGATGATCAAATTGCCATAACCACGAAGACCGCTGCCGCTGTAGACCACATCACCCGCTGCAGCAGCAGCGACCGTGCTGCCCGGCTGCCCCGCAATTCCGATACCCCGCTTACCCAGCGAATTGGCGTTATAGCTGCGCACAACCCGGCCATTATGCGGCCACTGCCAGGCGATCGGGCCGGTCAGCGGCTCGGCACGCACGATACGCTGAGTACCGCCGGATGACGGGGCGTTGGCTGGCGTTGAGGCAACCGTGTTTGCCGGTGGCGTTGCTGTGCCGGAACCCGCCGGCCGGCGCTGGCCGGCACGTAGCACGAGGCGCTGGCCAGGATAGATCGTGTACGGCGCGCTGATGTTATTCCAGGCGGCTATATCACGAAAATCCACCCCATAGGCCCAGGCTATTTGATAGAGCGTGTCACCGCGCTGGACGATGTGGCCATCTCGCGGCTCGGCGAGAACCGCACCCTCGCGCAAATGGCGATCACTGGCATAGTCGAACTCGCTGCAGCCTGCCAGTAGCAGCAACAACGCGAGGAGACCCATCCGATACCGACTCATAACGACAGGATGGCGACCGCGATGATCAACAAAGCCACGCTGAACCAACCAATCCGCTCCATGTAGCGCCTCAGCCAGGGCTCGGCCCTGGGCCCGCCCCAGGCCACCAAGCTGGCCACCAAGAAAAACCGCGCGCCCCGCCCGATCACCGAGGCAATGACAAAGGGCAGCAATGCCACTGCCATGGCACCGGCGGCAATGGTAAAGACCTTGTAGGGAATGGGAGAGAAGCCGGCAACCAACACCACCCAAAAACCCCAGTCGGCAAACCAGGCCTGCGCCAATTCATAAGCGGGCAGATACCCGGCATCATTAATCAAGGGCAGCACCAAATCCAGTCCCCACAACCCGATCAGGTAACCCAACACTCCGCCGGCCACTGAGGCCAGTGTCGTAATGAACGCCAGAGTAATCGCCCGTTGAGGACGCGCCATGGACATCGGTGCCAACATGACATCCGGCGGAATCGGAAAAAAAGAGGACTCCGCAAAACTCAACCCCGCTAAAAACCAGGGTGCCCGATGGTGGGCCGACCAGCCCAAAACTCGGTCATAGAGTGCTGTGAACAGCTTCATTGCTCGGTTCCACCCAGCATGGGTACAAAACTGACCGGCTCGACCACTTGCTCTTCTATTTCACCGTCGACCCGGCGGTAGACCACTAGCTGCTGATCGGTCCCGGCTCCCACGGGGGCCAGTAACTGACCGCCCTCGGCTAATTGCTCAAATAATACCGGCGGAATCATCGGTGGAGCCGCGGTCAGCAAAATGGCGTCAAACGGAGCGGCCCCAGGCCAACCCTCATGCCCGTCCCCTAGACGTTGGCGAATATTGTGGATGCCCAACTCACGAAATATGCGTTGCGCGCGCAGATAAAGCGCGCGAATTCGCTCAATGGTATGCACCTGCGGCACCAATGCGGCCAGCACCGCGGCTTGATAACCGGAGCCAGTACCGATCTCTAAGACTTTCTGCGGAATGCCGTATTGAATAAGGATTTCGGTCATTCGGGCGACGACAAAGGGCTGGGAGATCGTCTGAGCATGACCAATCGGTAAGGCCGTGTCTTCGTAGGCGCGTGAGGCTAAGGCCTCATCTACAAACAGGTGCCGCGGGATTTGGCGCATGACATTGAGCACATGCACATTGGTGATCCCGGCATCGCCTAGGCGTGCCACCAAGCGCTCGCGGGTGCGCCGCGATGTCATACCGATTCCCTGTAGGTGCTGGGCGTCCATCAATACAGTCCGGATACCCAACCCGCAATTTGATCCAATGCGGTGTAGCGAGTCAGATCCACCTCGATTGGCGTCACTGACACAAAGCCTCTGCCGATGGCATTAAAATCCGTACCGGGGCCAGCATCCTGTTGCGCCCCGGGTGGGCCGATCCAATAGATGGGGCGCCCCCTTGGATCGTTGGCTTCAATGGCCGCCTCGGCGCGATGACGCTGACCCAGCCGTGTGGCCTCAATACCCGCAATCTGATCCCAGGGTAAATCAGGGACATTCACATTAAGAATCGTATCGGCCGGCAGCGGCTTGTGATGCAGCTGATCGATCAGCCGACGGGCCACCTCTGCGGCGGTGTCGTAGTGGACTGGGTCATTACCCACTAGGGAAATGGCAATCGCCGGCAAACCCAGTGTGCGGCCCTCCATGGCTGCGGCGACGGTACCGCTATAGAGCACATCATCCCCTAGATTGGCACCGGCATTAATCCCCGAGACCACCATATCCGGTGTGTGATCGAGCAAACCGGTGATCGCCAAATGCACGCAATCGGTGGGGGTGCCCTCAACGCTATAGACCCCTTCCCTAACCGCGGCGACACGGATTGGCCAATCTAGGGTTAACGAATTGCTCGCACCGCTGCGATCGCGCTCTGGTGCCACCACCGTGACCTGCGCCTTTAATGCCAGTACTTCGGCCAGTTTGCCTATACCCGCTGAGCGGTAGCCATCGTCGTTGCTGACCAGAATCTTCATGCCTTTCCCTTGTCCTGGATGACCAATGCCCGTGTACTATACCGATCCGCAACGCTCGCGGGAGCCTGAAATGCACAATGACGACACCGATACGGCTTTGTTTCGTGCGGCCATGGACGATGTCCGTCCCCTGCGAGACCGCCAAAAAGCCGAACTGCGTCGCCGGCGCCCGCCTCCCATTCCGGGACAACGGCATGCTGATGACCGCGCCGTTTTGCGTGAACTCGCCTATGCCGAGCAGACTCCCGGCTCACTCGGTGCTGAGTTGGGCGAAGCGCTTGCCTACGCCAAACCAGGCCTGCAGCGACGCACCCTCAGGCGCTTGCGACGCGGAGAATTCAGCGTCATGGCCGAGCTTGATCTACACGGGCAGACGGTGGATTCGGCCCGGCGCTTGGTCGCGGATTTTTTGGCGGAATGTCATCAGCGGCATTTAGGCTGTGTGCGCATTATCCATGGCAAAGGCAAGCGTTCCAGTAACGATGGCCCTGTTCTCAAAGGCCAAGTGGACCGCTGGCTACGCCTACGCGACGATGTCCTGGCTTTTTGCTCGGCGCGCCCGGTAGATGGCGGCACCGGCGCGCTCTATGTGCTGTTGCGCCGTTAACCATCAAGAATGTTCCCATTCGATCAGCTCTCGTAGTAACGAGGTGGCATAGGCGCCTTTGGGTAGTGTGAAGGCCAAATGCAGTGTTTGTGGATCCGGCCAGAACCATGCCAGCCCACCAGCGGCCACCCGCAACGGCCGCCTGGCCATCTCAACGCCTTTATCGACCAAACCCGTCACACAGTCCGCTAAGGCGGTCGAATGCGCGTTTAATAGATCCATCTCGCGGCGTTGCAGTGGCGGCGGCAGGATAAGGCCCTTGCGTGGCCGCCCCGGCAGCGGGCCTGTTGGGTGGATACGAAGCCCCGCCGCTCGGGCCAAGAGTGGCACTGGAGATTCATCACTAGCGGCAAAAAGGCTGCCCCGGCCATCAAGTACCATTAGGTCTTCCGGCCTGGGGACTGCCCAGTCACCGTCGGCAACACGCCCGCTTAACACGGCATTAAAACAGGCACTACGCGCGGCTGATAACAGCAAACTGCGATCCCCGCGGTCACGGGGGCGAAGACTGCCGCCAAACCAGCTGATGGCCCGAGCTAAGTTCTCGGCGTTTCTGCCAAAACGCTGCGGGCCAAAGTAATTGGGCACCCCGCACCGGGCGATGGTGATCAAACGTGATTCGATCTGTTGTGTCGATGCGCTGACCGAGCGCAGCGTTAGGCCAAAACGATTACCTACCAGTGAGCCCACCGGCAGCTTGCGACGGTGCCGGGCGACTTGGTGCAGTCCAAGATGTTGCCCTTTCGCCGCATCCTCAAAGATCACTCCGATAGCAGGCAATGCGGCATTGACAGGCCACGGCAGCGTTAACCACTGCCGGGTGACTGCCGAGCGATCCTTGCGTCCCGCGTAACCAAAGTCTCGCGGGGCAATCGACCAAAACTGCGCTAATCGCCGAATCGCTTCGGTAGTGCTTAACCCAGTTTTCTGTATCTGAATCAGCAAATGCGGTCCATCGCCGCTGGCGCTAAAGCCTAATTGCTCATCAACGCGAAAATCCTGCGCTTGGTAGGCGACTTCGGCGCGCCCCAGCGGTCCACCAAAGGCATAGCCATGCCCATCTAATGCACTCATTCGCTACAGATCAGCGCTGTTGCCATCGCGGCAATACCTTCGCCCCGCCCAGTAAAGCCCATCCACTCCATGGTGGTGGCTTTCAAGTTAATACAGCCAACCGGAATATCCAGATCATCGGCAATATTCTGCTCCATCGCCGCCAAATAGGGCTGTAGCTTTGGTCGCTGCGCAATCACGGTGGCATCGATATTGCCCAGCCTCCAGCCATGCTCGGCGATTGACTGCCAGGCCCGCCTGAGCAGAATCCGACTGTCGATGTCTTGAAAAGCCGCATCGGTATCCGGGAAATGCTGACCAATATCCCCGAGCCCCGCGGCCCCCAGCAGGGCATCAGTAATGGCGTGCAACAGCACATCGCCATCAGAGTGCGCCGCTAGGCCTTTTTCAAAGGGAACACTGACACCGCCTAATACGAGCGGCCGGTCGTCCACTAGGCGATGGGCGTCAACGCCTTGTCCAATTCGATAATTCATGCCGACCTCGATCGGTGTTGAGACAGCACCGCTTCCAGCAAAGCAGCATCCCCGGGATAGGTGTATTTGATGTTCTCGGCACTCCCCTCGACCAGGCGCGGGTGGTATCCCATTCGCTCCATGGCTTGAGCCTCATCGGTGGCGGGGGTCTGTGGAGTGGCCTCCAAGGCGGTGGTGAGCGCTCCGAGCGGAAATAACTGGGGAGTCAGTGCCTGCCAGAGCCCGTCGCGATTAACGGTCTCAGCGACTGCCCCGGCTGCATTCATACGCTTGAGCGTATCGCGGACCGGCACCGCCAGCAGACCGCCATTGATATCCTCACCTACCGCGTCAATAAGACGCTGAATGTCTGTCATGGATACGGCCGGACGGGCTGCATCGTGGACCAGGACACGGTCCTGCACCTGAGCGCCGACCCGGCGCAGTGCCAGCAACCCTGCTAATACCGAGTCACTGCGCTGCGCTCCACCGACTGCGGTCATTAGCTTGGGGTGATTCGCCCAAGGCCTTTGCTGCCAGACCGTATCACCGTCGGCGACCACCAACATCAACCCGCTTAAGCCCTTGAGCGATAGCAGTTGCTCAGCCGACCAATCGATTACCGCCTTACCGCCCAGCGCATGGTATTGCTTGGGCGCGGCTGATCCCATCCGCAACCCCTGCCCGGCTGCCACCATCAGCGCCCAAATAGCGCTATTGTTGTGGGGCTTCGATGACACGGTAGAACTGTTCATTCTCACCAATCATGCCAAGATCCCGCCTGGCTCGCTCTTCCACCCCTTCAAGGCCGTCGCGCAAATCGGCAACGTCCGCGGCCAAAGCACGATTGCGCTCATTCAGCTCGGCGTTTTCCATGCGCTGCTCGCGCACTTCCGACTGCAGCCGAAGCACCTCAGGAATGCTGCCGTCACCCCACCACAAGCGGGACTGCAGGATCAGCAGCAGCATTAACAGCAATACCGCTGCCCAACGCATAGCCGCGCTCTTAGGCGCCCATCTGACGCAGGTTGGGGAAGGCGTTGCGCCCGGCATAGACCGCCCGATCACCTAGGCGCTCTTCGATGCGTAAGAGCTGATTGTACTTGGCGACCCGATCCGAGCGACACAATGACCCGGTCTTAATCTGTGTCGCTGAAGTCGCGACCGAAAGATCGGCAATGGTCGTATCTTCAGTTTCCCCGGAGCGGTGCGAGACCACCGCGGAATAGCCGGCTTTATCGGCCATTGCAATGGCATCCAGTGTCTCAGTCAGTGTCCCTATCTGATTGAATTTAATCAGAATCGAGTTAGCAATCGACTGATCAATACCCTGCTGGAAGATGGCTGTGTTGGTAACAAAAAGATCGTCACCCACCAATTGCACACCGTTGCTGATCTTGCGGGTGAGGATCTCCCAGCCGGCCCAGTCATCCTCTGCCATGCCATCTTCAATCGAGATAATGGGGAATCGAGACACCCAATCGGCCAGCACACTGGCAAAGCCTTCGACATCAAATCGTCGATCTTCAGAGGCCAGG